>NZ_DATELG010000342.1:0-6951 GCF_035276905.1 Phenylobacterium sp.
TGGAGCGGGCGAGGCGATTCGAACGCCCGACCCCAACCTTGGCAAGGTTGTGCTCTACCCCTGAGCTACGCCCGCACTCCTCGAAGCTGGCCGGTCCGGCCGCGCCCCGAATTCGAGAGGGCGGCTTATGGCAGAGGGCAATCCGGTTGGCAAGCGCCTCAGCCGCGGAATTTTGGCGTCTTGAGGCGGCGCTTGTTGACGTGCCCTTCCGGGGCCGGCGCGATGTCGTCGGGGAACTCGCCCTTGAAGTAGTAGCGCTGCCAGGCCTCCTTGGTGGCCTCGGGGTCCTGGCGGAAGATCCGCTGGTTGAACTCGCTGCGGTGCTTCTCCCAGACGTCGTACTGGTGGCGCAGCTCGCTGTCGGAATCCATCCGCCGGATCACCGGCTGGATCTCGTGCAGCGGATGGTCCTGCAAGAGGGTGATGAAGCAGAAGGCCTCGCCCTTCTCGAAGCGCACGCGGCCGGGACGGGTGAAGTTCCAGTTCATGGTGAAGGGGAACGGCAGCCAGTCGGTCTCGACCACGCCGGCCAGCGGCTGGATGCCGTCCTTGATCTGGTTCGGCGGCCCCATCACCCACATCGACCAGCCGGGCGGCGTGCGGAACAGGTAGCCGGGATGGAAGGTGACCACCCCGTGGCTGAAGTGGCTGGTGACGAAGCGGTGGAAGTCGGGGTGCGGATGGTCCGGCCGCAGCGTGATGTCCTGCTGGTGCGTGCCGCCGTTCCATTCCGCGGTGAAGCTCATCGGGCAGAGGATCTCCCAGCCCGAGGTGTTGGCCATGCTGAGCGGCAGGCAGCGGTAGGGGTGGCGCTCGGCGAAGCGGTCCATCCAGGCGCGCTGCGGGCGGCCCGGCACCAGCTCCGGCGGGCGTTCGATCGTGGGATAGCACTCGAGTTCCATGGCGCTCTCGACGGCGGATGATGTTGCCGACCTCTAGGCGCCGCGATGGGCGACGTCCAGCGTCGTTCGGGAACCACGGGAAACACCGAAAACACGAAGAGAATTTGTCCACGAACCACGCGACCCGGCGCGAGAACGGCGTCGTCGTGGGCGTCAGATTGGAAAGACACGAAAGGGTCTGCGGAAACCTCGGAGCGTAGCAGAAAGGATTGGCCACGGGCCGGTCAGGCATGCTTCCTCGGCGCCTGGCCGGGACCGAGGTTCAACGCAGACCCTTTCGTGTCTTTCGTGGTGCGCAAAGCGCCTGAGCGTCGGTGTTCGTCGCCCGTTCGTGTGGTTCGTGTGGTTTGTGGACAAAAATCTCCAGCCCGCCGCCAACTCCGCTATGACGCAGCCCATGAAGACCAAAGCCGACCTGCTGGCCTTCCTCGACGAGATCGGGGTCGCCGCCCGCACTCATGAGCACCCCGCCGTCTTCCGCGTCGGCGAGGGCGAGGCGATCAAGGCGGGCATCGCCGGCGCCCACACCAAGAACCTGTTCCTGAAGGACGCCAAGGGCCAGCTGTGGCTGATCTCGGCCGAGGACCGCAGCGTCATCGACCTGAAGCGCCTGCCGGCGGTGATCGGCTCAGGCCGGCTGTCGTTCGGCAATGAGGCGCTGATGGCCCAGACCCTGGGCGTGACCCCGGGCTCGGTCACCGCCTTCGCCCTGATCAACGACACCGGGCGGCGCGTGCGCTTCGTGCTCGACCGGACGCTGGCCGAGGCGCCTGCGGTCAACTTCCACCCGTTGACCAACACCGCCACCACCAGCGTCGATGGGGCGGGTTTCAGGCGCTTCCTCCAGGCGATCGGCGTCCGGCCGCTGATCGTCGACTTCGAGACCTTGAGCTTAGTGGAATCCTGCGAGGCGCGTTGATCCCGGGCCAAGGTGCGACCATCTTGGCGCCGAGACGTTTCAGCGCAGACGAGTTGAGGGCATGGCCATGAGCCTGATCGGCGAGACCACCGGCAAGCCGGCGGCGGGCGACATCATCAAGGACGGAACCGACGCCAGCTTCATGGCCGACGTGATCGAGGCCAGCCGCGTCCAGCCGGTGATCGTCGATTTCTGGGCCACCTGGTGCGGGCCTTGCCGCCAGCTAGGGCCGGCGCTGGAGCGCGCCGTGACCGCCGCCAAGGGCGCGGTGAAGCTGGTGAAGATCGACATCGACAAAAACCCGTCCTACGCGGGCCAGCTGCGCGTGCAGTCGATCCCGGCGGTGTTCGCCTTCGTCGACGGCCGGCCGGCGGACGGTTTCATGGGCGCCCTTCCCGAAAGCGAGCTGAAGGCCTTCGTCGCCCGGCTGGCCAAGGCCGGCGGCGGCGCCGACGACGGCCTGGAGGAAGCCCTGGCGCTCGCCCGCGAGTCCTTGGAGCTTGGTGATCTTGGCGGCGCGGCCCAGGCCTACGCCCAGGTGCTGCAGCACGATCCGGAGAATGTGAAGGCGCTGGGCGGGCTGGCCCGGGTCTATGTCGCCGGCGGCGAGCCGGACCGCGCCCGCGAGATCCTGCAGATGGCGCCGGCCGACGCCAAGGACCCGGACCTCGACAGCGTGCGCGCCGCCCTGGCGCTGGCCGCCGATGCGCCCGCCGATGTCCGCCAGTTCCAGGACCGGCTGGCGGCCGATCCGGCCGACCACGAGGCGCGGCTGGAGCTCGCCAAGGCGCTGGCCGGCCACGGGCGGCTGGAGGCGGCGGTCGACAACCTGCTCGCCATCATCGAGGCCGACCGCGAGTGGAACGACCAGGCCGCGCGCAAGCAGCTGCTCGTCGTCTTCGAGGCCGCCGGCCAGATGTCGGAGCTCGCAAAACAGGGACGCCGGCGGCTGTCTGCGATATTGTTCAGTTAGTTTGGGGCCAGCGAGGTAGCGGATGGCCGGTTATCGACGGACGGCGGATCTGCCGCAGGTGATCCCGGTCTTTCCGCTCGACGGGGCGCTCTTGCTGCCCGGCGGCGACCTGCCGCTGCAGATCTTCGAGCCGCGTTATCTCAACATGGTCGACGACGTGATGGGCGGCGACCGCATCATCGGCATGATCCAGACGCGGCCCGGCGGCGACCGCGCCCGGCCCTGGCTGGCCGCGGTGGGCTGCGTCGGCCGCATCACCAGCTTCGCCGAGACCTCCGACGGCCGCTACCTGATCACCCTGACCGGCGTGTGCCGCTTCCAGCCGGGCGAGGAGCTGGCCATGCGCCTGCCCTATCGCCAGGTGCGCGCGGACTACGAGGCTTTCGAGTGCGACGTGTCGACCGAGGAGAAGCCGCCGGCGCCCGAGGCGGCGCGCGAGCGTTTCGCCCGGGCCTTGAAACGCTACCTCAACCGCCGCGAGCTCGACATCGACTGGGAGACCGCCAGCGCCGCACCGCTGGAGGCGCTGGTGAACAGCCTGGCGATGGGCTTGCCGTTCGCGCCGCAGGAGAAACAGGCGCTGCTGGAGGCGCCGGACCTCGCCGGCCGCTTCGAGGTGCTGACGACGCTGCTGGAGATCGACTCGGCGGCCGACGACGGCGATGACGAGACCCATTCGCTGCAGTAAGGCTTGAGGCCATGAGCGAACCTGCCTTTCCCGAAGTGGACGTCGACCCGCGCCTTTTGGAGATCCTCGTCTGTCCGGTGACCCGCGGGCCGCTGGAGCTGGACCGCGCCAAGGGCGAGCTGATCAGCCGCAGCGCCAAGCTGGCCTATCCGATCCGCGACGGCGTGCCGATCATGCTGCCAGAAGAGGCGCGCGAGCTGGGGGAGGGGGAGTAGCTCCAGATCCTCCCCCTGTGGGCAGGGCGATTGCAGATGCCGAAGCGCCCCCTCCGTCTCGCTTCGCGATCCACCTCCCCCGCTGCGCGGTGGAGGATCTCAGCGCCAAGATGCTCCACCGTGAAACGGGGGGGAGCTGTCAGCGAAGCTGACTGAGGGGGCGTTTAGGGCATATGCGATACCCCTGCGCCTGTGGGGAGCATCTTCCTACAGCGCCTGGCCCTGCAGCAGCCGGGGCAGGTCGCCGACCGCGCCGCCGGCTTCCTGCATGAAGAAGCGTCGCGCGGGGCCGATCCGGTTGACGGCGGCCATGCCGAGGCCGCGGCCGAGGCGCAGCAGCGGGTTGTCGTTGGAGAACAGCCGCACGAAGGCGTCCATGCCGGCAGAGAGGGTGATGGTGTCGAACCGGCGCCAGGCGCCGTAGCGCGCCAGCACCGCTTCGGAGCCGAAGTCCTCGCCCAGCCGTGCGGCGTCGACGATGGTCTCGGCCAGCGCCGCGGCGCCCTTCAAGCCCAGGTTCAGGCCCTGGCCGGCGATCGGATGCACCCCGTGGGCCGCGTCGCCCAGCAGCGCCACCCGCGGCGCGGTCAGCCTCGCGGCCAGCTGCAGGGCCAGCGGATAGGTGAAGACCGCGCCCTCGACGTGCGCCTCGCCCAGGTGCTCGCCGATGCGCCGCTGCAGATGGGCGTGGAACACCTCGGGCCGGGCGGCCTTCAGGGCGGCGGCGCGGGCCTGGCTCTCGGTCCAGACCAGGCTGGCGCGCTGGTCGGTCAGCGGCAGGATGGCGAAGGGGCCGGACGGCAGGAAGAACTCGTGGGCGACGCCGCGGTGCGGCCGCTCCAGCCTGACGGTCGCGACGACGGCGGTCTGGCGGTACTCCCAGCCCAGCGCCTCGACGCCCGCCGCCTCGCGGATCACCGAGCCGCGGCCCTCGGCGCCGACCGCCAGCGGCGCGCGCAGCACCCGCCCGTCCGCCAGGGTCACCGTCGCGGCGCGGGCGTCGAAGGCGGCGGACGCGACCCGCGCCGGGGCCAGCACCTCCACGCCTTGCGCCTGCAGCGCCTCGGCCAAGGCCGCCCGAGTGTGGCGGTTCTCCAGCATGTAGCCGAGCGGCTCGCCCTCGCAGCGGTCGGCGATCTCGGCGGCGTCGAAGCGCAGGAAGAACGGCCCCGGTCCCTGGGTCAGCGGTCCGGGCGCGCGCCCGTCGGTGACCAGGATATGCTCGATCCGCTCGGCCAGCGGCTCCAGCGCCGGGGCCAGCCCCAGCGCCCGCCACTGGCGGAAGGCGGCGAAGGCGATCGCCGAGGAGCGGCCGTCGAAGGTCGGCGCGACCTGGGCGCTGAACACCACCGGGTCAATCAGGATGGCTTTAAGTCCCGCCTTGGCCAGCGCCAGCCCCAGCGTCGCCCCGGCCATGCCGGCGCCCGCGATGATCACATCGGCGTCGAAGGTGTCCATCTCTCCACCTTACGGTGGTTATTCCGCCTCGTCCTCCGAGAAGCCCATGATGTGGAAGCCGGCGTCGACGTGGATCACTTCGCCGGTGGTGGACTTGCCGAGGTCGGAGAGCAGCCATAGCGCGCAGCCGGCGACGCCCTCCATCGAGGTGTCCTCCTTCATGGCCGAGAGCGAGCGGCCCTTGGCCAGCATGCCGCGGCCGCCCTGAATGCCGGCCAGGGACAGCGTGCGCATCGCGCCCGGCGAGACCGCGTTGACGCGGACGCCCTTCGGCCCCAGGTCGCGGGCGGCGTAGCGGGTGGCGCTCTCCAGCGCGGCCTTGGCCACCCCCATGGTGTTGTAGTTCGGGATCGCCCGCTCCGAGCCCATGTAGGTGAGGGTGATGATCGAGCCGCCGTTCGGCATCATGTCGGCCGCGCGCCGGGCGCAGTCGACGAAGCTGAAGGCGGAGATGTTCATCGCCCTCAGGAACCCGTCGCGGGTGGTGTTCTCGACGAACGAGCCCTTCAGCTCGTCCTTGTTGGCGAAGGCGATGGCGTGGACGAAGAAGTCGATCTCGCCGAACGCGGACTTCACCGCTTCGAAGGCGGCGTCCATCGAGGCGTCGTCGGTGACGTCCATCGGGGCCAGCGTCTTCACCCCCACGCTTTCGGCCAGCGGCTGCACGCGCCGCTCCATGCCCGGCAGGTGCAGGAAGGCCATCTCGGCGCCCTGGGCCGCCAGCTGCGAGGCGATGCCCCAGGCGATCGACTGGTGGTTGGCGACGCCGGTCACCACCCCCTTCTTGCCCTTCATCAGCTCGCCCTTGGGCATTTGGTAGTCGTCGGCCACGCGTTCCTCCTGGGGCGGTCGATGTTGGGCGGGTTGTGGACGATCAGCCCAAAACTGTCATCCCGGAAAGCGCGAAGCGCTTGTCCGGGACCCATACGCACCGGAAGCGCAGATGGCCTGCAGCTTCGCCGCCGCGAACCTTCTGGAGACGCCAGCGCCTATGGGTCCCGGACAGCCGCTGCGCGGCTTCCGGGATGACAGTCGGCGCCGAATTACACCCGGGCCATAATCAGGCAGCCGTTGGTGCCGCCGAAGCCGAAGCTGTTGGACATCACCGTGGTCAGCTCGCGGTCCGCGCGTTTGCGCAGGATCGGCAGGCCCTCGAAGGCCGGGTCGAGGGTCTCGATGTTGGCGCTCTCGGCGGCGAAGCCGTTGTTCAGCATCAGGAGGCAGTAGATCGCCTCCTGCGCCCCGGCCGCGCCCAGGCTGTGGCCGGTCAGCGACTTGGTCGACGAGATCAGCGGCGCCTTGTCGCCGAACACCGCGCGCACCGCCTCCATCTCCTTGGCGTCGCCCACCGGCGTCGAGGTGCCGTGCGGGTTCAGGTAGTCGACTTGGCGGTTCCCGGCCTGCTCCAGCGCCAGCCGCATGCAGCGCGCGGCGCCCTCGCCCGACGGGGCGACCATGTCGTAGCCGTCGGAGTTGGCGGCGTAGCCGACGATCTCGCCGTAGATCTTGGCCCCGCGGGCCTTGGCGCGCTCGAGCTCCTCCAGCACGACGACGCCGCCGCCGCCGGCGATGACGAAGCCGTCGCGGTCCACGTCATAGGCCCGGCTGGCCGTCGCCGGCCGGTCGTTGAAGTTCGAGCTCATCGCCCCCATGGCGTCGAACAGGTTCGACAGCGTCCAGTCGAGCTCCTCGCAGCCGCCGGCGAAGACCACGTCCTGCTTGCCCATGGCGATCTGCTCGAACCCGGCGCCGATGCAGTGGGCCGAGGTCGCGCAGGCCGAGGAGATGGAGAAGTT
>NZ_DATELG010000343.1:0-4128 GCF_035276905.1 Phenylobacterium sp.
AAGGGCATCATGGACATCGCCGGCGAGAAGCGCCGGCTGGTGTTCCAGGCCGTGCACATGATCCTGGAGGGCGACTTCCAGGCCGAGTGGCGCGACAGCGAGCGGCGCTACTCGCGCATGGTGCTGATCGGCCGCAACCTCGACGAGGCCGCCCTGCGCGCAGGGTTCGAGAGCACGGTGGCGTAGAGGAAATAGATCCTTCCCCTCCGGCCCGCGGCCACCTCCCCGAAGGGGAAGGATCTCGCCCCTACCCCACGATCCACCCGGCCGTCAGCGACGCCTTCGACACCCCCACGAGGGTGATCGTATCTCCATTGCCGAGATCGACGACGGTGTCGGCGCCGACCTGGGCGACCGTGTACCGGGCGCCGCCGTCGATCTGGATGCGGTCGCCCTGCGCCAGGTTGAAGTCGCTCACCCGGTCCTGGCCGCCGCCGGCGGCGAAGTGGAAGGTGTCGGCCCCGGCGCCGCCGGTCAGGGCGTCATTGCCGAGGTCGCCGAAGAGGTGGTTGTTCCCGGCCCCGCCGGTCAGCACGTCGGCCCCCTGGCCGCCGCGCAGCGTGTCGTCGCCAGCCCCGCCGGCCACCGTGTCGTTCCCCAGGTTGCCGTTGAGGATGTTGGCCCCGGCGTGGGCCGTGATCTGGTCGTTCCCCTGGCCGCCGAGCAGCCAGTCATCGCCGCCCGCCCCGCCGTCGATGCGGTCGTCGCCCTGGTTGCCGTTGATGTTGTCGAAGCCGGCCCCGCCCTGCAGGGTGTCGGCGCCGTCGCCGCCGCGCAGGGTGTTGACGCCGGCCCCGCCGTCCAGGCTGTCGTTGCCGGCCCAGCCGTGCAGGGAATCCGAACCAGGGCCGCCGGTGATCGTCGCCGGGCCCGTGTGGGCGAAGCTGAACGGGGTGTCGTAGCCGCTTAGGCGCTGCATGTAGTCGAGGACGGTCTCGCCGCCGCCGTCCTGCGTTCCCGTGCCGCCGCTGCCCAGGAATACCTTCAGCGCCGGCCACCCCACCAGATGCGTGCCGGCGAGCAGCGCCGACGGCGTGATGGTGAAGCCGTTCAGCGTCTGGCCCTCGTACTTGATGAGGTCGACCGTTCCGAGGTCGGCGTAGACCTTCTGGAACCAGGCGGTCGCCGCGGCGTCCTGCGCCGCCGGCGAGGCCAGGAAGCTCGCCTTGTCCGTCACCCCGTAGCTGGCCGCGGTCGCCGTCCACGTCCCGCTGAAATCGCGCGCGGCGGTGGAATCGCCGTTGTAGAAGCCCGCCGAAACGAGGGTCTCCTCGGCGAACTGGTAGTAGCCCAGATAGCCGGCCTGGCTGACGAAGCCGTAGTTGTCGCCGGACTCGAGGTTCCCCAGCGCCACGAAGAAATCGGCGTAGCTGCCTGCGCTCATCGCTGATGCTCACTGCTGCGGCTTGACCAATGGCAGAGAGAGCCGCCTGCGCGGGCGGGAATGGGGCCGCGGTGCGCGGCGCGACGTCGCAGGCGGTCGGGATCCCAGCGTTTCGCGGGGAAGACCGGAAGGGGAAGGCGGGTCAGCCCTGCCCTAATCCCCCCAGAGGTCCTGGATGTCGCCCTTGCGGTTCAGCATGCGCACGGCCCGCTTGACGATCGCCAGCAGCCGCTCGCGGCGGGCGTCGACGTCGTAGGTCATCGAGCCGCGCGCCAGCCCCTCCAGCATGAAGCGGCCGAGGTCGCGGCTGGCCTGGAAGCGCGGGTCGGCGCCGGCCTGGACGAGCGCGCCGAAACGGTCGCCGCCGACCTGGGCGTGGTCGAAGGCGGTCTGGGCGTTAGCCAGCCGCTCGCGCAGCATGGGATCGGTCCGGGCCGCCGCCTCCAGCTCGGCGAAGGCGATGAACGGCGTCTCGTGCAGCAGCGCCCAGTAGGTGTCGATGGCGTGCTCGGCCGCGTCGACGCCCGGCCCGGCCGGCGCCGAGCCGGCGCGCTCCAGCAGCTTGGCGCGCTGCAGCTCGATATGGGCGACGGCCGCCTCGACGAGCTCCTCGCGGGTGGCGAAATGATAAAGCATCGCGCCGCGCGTCAGCTTGGCGGCCTCGGCGATCACCGCATTGGTCGCGGCATGATAGCCCACCTGCGCAAAGAGGTTCATCGCCGCGTCGAGTATCCGCGCGCGCGTACGAAGCGACTTCGGCGTCGCTTTCGCCGGATTTGTTCTGGCGTCCATCGGGACCAAGTTATCGTAAACCGGGGAGGGTCTATTGCCGCACCTCTAGCGAACAACTCCAGATCGCACCAGCGCCGAGGCGAACTTCATCAAACCGACATGCAATCAGCCTAGGCGCTGATCCGATACGAGGCGCCTGGAGAGCCGAAGTTGACCGAGCCGCCGACCCGCCGCTACCGGACCGTATTCATCTCCGACGTTCACCTCGGAACGCGAGGCTGCCAGGCGGAGCTGCTGCTCGACTTCATCCGCCACCTCGAATGCGACGCCCTCTATCTCGTCGGCGACATCATCGACGGCTGGAAGTTGAAGAGCGGCTGGTTCTGGCCGCAGGCGCACAACGACGTGGTGCAGAAGATCCTGCGTATGGCGCGCAAGGGCGTGGCGGTCACCTACATCCCCGGCAACCACGACGATCGCGTGCGCGATTTCTGCGGCGCCCACTTCGGCGGCGTGGTGGTGGCGCGCGACGCGATCCACGAGACCGCCGACGGCCGCCGCTTCCTGGTGACGCACGGCGACGAGTTCGACGGGGTGGTGCAGCACGCCAAGTGGCTGGCCTTCCTCGGCGACTGGGCCTACCGCACGGTGCTGGCGGCCAACACCCTGGTGAACCGGCTGGGCCGGCGGATGGGGCTGAACTACTGGAGCCTGTCGGCCTATCTGAAGACCCGGGTGAAGAACGCCCTGCAGTTCATCGAGAACTTCGAGGGCGCGGTCGCCGAGGAGGCGCGCCGGCGCGGCGTCGACGGGGTGATCTGCGGCCACATCCACAAGGCCGAGATGCGCGACATCGACGGCATCGCCTACGTCAACGACGGCGACTGGGTCGAGAGCTGCACCGCCGTGGTCGAGCATCCCGACGGGCGGCTGGAGATCGTCGAATGGGCCAAGCTCAGGTCCTGGTCGGCGATCAGCCGCGCGGGGCGGACGCCGAACGCCCTGCCGGAGCCGGTGGCCGCCTGACCGGTTCGATTTGACACCGGACGAGAATTGCTGACAGTGCCGCTGCCATGAAGCCTCCTTCGGCCTCGCATCCGAACGCGCGCGACCGCCAGCGCGAGGAGACCCGCGAGCAGATCCTGCGCGCCGTCGCCCGCCAGCTCGAAGCCGGCGAGATGGAAGACCTGAGCTTCGCCGAGGTGGCCAAGGAGGCCAAGGTCGGCGAGCGCACGGTCTACCGCCACTTCCCGACCAAGGAAGCCCTGCTGGGCGCCTTCTGGTCGTGGATGCAGACTCAGGCCCAGGCCCAGGCCCAGGCTCTGGCGCTGGCCCCGGTCGAGCGGCCCCGGCCCTCGCCGGTCATGCCGCGCATCCGCGAGACCATCAAGGCGACGCGCGACGCCCACCGGCCGATGCGCATCCTGCTGGCCACCGACGCCTGGGAGCCGCAGGTCAACGGCGTCGTGCGCACCCTGACGCGCACGGTCGCCGAATGCCGCACCATGGGCCACGAGGTCGAGGTCATATCCCCCGACCAGTTCAAGACCTTCCCCTTGCCCACCTATCCCGAGATCAAGCTGGCGGTCGGCGCCTACGAGCCGTTGCAAGAGCGCTTCCGCATCTTCGAGCCCGAAGCCATCCATATCGCCACTGAAGGGCCGATCGGCTTTGCGGCGCGGCGCATCTGCGTCGATTGGAAACTGCCTTTCACCACCAGCTACCACACCAAGTTCCCCGAGTACGTCGCCGCGCGCCTGCCGGTTCCGGTCCAGGCCGGCTACGCCTACATGCGCTGGTTCCACAAGCCGTCGGGTAGGTTGATGGTGGCCACGCCGACCATGCGCGACGAGCTTGGCAAGCACGGCTTCCGCAATATCTCGCCCTGGTCCAGGGGCGTCGACACCGAGGCCTTCCATCCCTCTCGGGCCAGCGATCCGAGCGTCTACGCCGGGCTCGAGCGGCCGATCTGGCTGAATGTCGGGCGGGTGGCGGTGGAGAAGAACATCGAG
>NZ_DATELG010000344.1:0-14063 GCF_035276905.1 Phenylobacterium sp.
GGCCGCCTGGCGCCGGACGGCAGGCGCCGCTCTCGCGCGTCCTGCACGAGATCGCCGCGCGCTACCCCGGCCGCCATCTGAACACCACAATGGGCGAGGCGGGTGGCCGTGCGGCCTATTTCGTCCAGTGGCAGCTGAGCGACGGCCGCGTCGTTGTTTTCGTTGTGGACGCCGAAAGCGGCCAGATCATCGGCCGCCAGTCCGGCTGAGCTCAACCTTGGAAGGGACGCCTCGAAGTTGCGTATCCTGCTTGTCGAAGACGATCCGGATCTCTCTCGCCAGCTGAAGCTGGCGCTGGCCGACGCCGGTTACGCGGTCGACCATGCGCCGGACGGCGAGGAGGCCCAGTACCTGGGCGAGACCGAGCCCTATGACGCCATCATCCTCGACCTCGGCCTGCCGAAGGTGGACGGGGTCTCGGTGCTCGAGCGTTGGCGGCGCGACAACATGACCACGCCGGTGCTGATCCTCACCGCCCGCGGCGCCTGGAGCGAGAAGGTCGCCGGTTTCGACGCCGGCGCCGACGACTACCTGACCAAGCCGTTTCACACCGAGGAGCTGCTGGCGCGCTTGCGCGCCCTTTTGCGCCGCTCGGCCGGTCACGCGGCGCCGAACCTGTCCTGCGGCGGCCTGCGGCTTGACCCGCGCGCCGCGCGCGCCAGCGTCAACGGCGAGCCGCTCAGGCTGACCTCGCTGGAGTACCGGCTGCTGCACTATCTGATGATGCACCAGGGGCGGGTGATCAGCCGCACCGAGCTGGTCGAGCACCTCTACGACCAGGACTTCGACCGCGACTCCAACACCATTGAGGTGTTCATCGGCCGGGTGCGCAAGAAGATCGGCGCCGATCGCATCGAGACGGTTCGCGGCCTCGGCTACCGCCTGACCTGCCCGAGCGACGAAGTCGACGACGGGGGCGAGGCTGCGGGCGCCTAGGCTCAGGCTGCCGAGCGTCGAGGCCCTGCGCCGGCCCTCGCTGGCGCGCCGGCTCGTCCTGCTCGCCATGGGCTGGAGCCTGGCCGCCCTGGTGATCGTCGCGGTGGTGCTGGCCTTGCTGTTCCAGCAGGCGGCGATCCGGCGGGTCGACCAGGGCCTGCACGAGCTGATCGACAACCTGGTCCGCTACTCGACGGTCGATCCCCAGACTCAGGAAGTGTTCGCCCCGCCGCTCACCGACGAGCGTGCGCTGGCAGCCTATTCGGGCCGGTATTGGGAGATCGCCTACCTCACCCCCGACGGCAGGGTCGTTCCGTCCACCCGGTCCTATTCGCTGTTCGACGCGGCGTTGAAGACCCCGCCCGATCTGATCGCGAGGTTCAAGGCGCAGCCCGGCAAGGCGGTGGCGTACGACACCCGCGGGCCCCTCAACGAGCCGCTCCGCGCCCGCGCCCAGCAGAACTGGCTGCCGGGCCGCTCGACGCCGGTGGTCTTCCTCGCCGCCGAGGACCGCACCTCGGTCGACCGCGACGTCCGCGGCTTCGTGGCCGCCACCGCCGCGGCCTTCCTGCTGCTGGGCGGCGGGCTGGTGGCGGCGATCGTCATCCAGGTGCGGGTGGGGCTTCGCCCGCTGTTCGACCTGCGGCGCGAGGTGGCCTCCGTCCGCCGCGGCAAGGCCGAGCGGCTGGCGCAGGAATATCCGGTCGAACTGGTTCCCTTGGCCGAGGAGCTGAACGCCCTCGTCGCCCACAATCAGGACGTCGTCGAGCGCCAGCGGATGCACGTCGGGAACCTGGCGCATGCGCTCAAGACGCCGATCTCGGTGATGCTGACCGAGGCCGAGCAGCGTCCGGGTCCGCTGGCCGACGTCGTCGCCCGCCAGGCCAGGACGATGCGCGACCAGGTCGACCATCATCTGCGCCGCGCCCGCGCCGCCGCCCGCGCCCAGGGCCAGGGCGAGCGGACCTCGGTCGCCGAGATCCTCGACGAACTCGCCCGCACGCTGGAGCGGATCTTCCGTGACAAGGGGATCGAGATCGACTGGGACGCCGCCGACGACCTTTTTTTCCTGGGAGAGCGGCAGGACCTCCTGGAGATCGCCGGCAACGCCATGGAGAACGCCTGCAAGTGGGGGCGGGCGAGGGTGCGCGTGCGCGCCGAGGCGGTAGGGGAGGAGCGGATGCTGCTGACCGTCGAGGACGACGGTCCCGGCCTGCCGGCGGAGGCGCGCGAGGGGGTGCTGAAGCGCGGCGCGCGGCTCGACGAGAGCGCGCCGGGTTCCGGTCTCGGCCTGTCGATCCTGCTCGAGCTTGCGCGGGCCTATGGCGGCACGCTGAAGCTGGACGCCGCGGCCCTCGGCGGTTTGCGCGTCGAGGTGCTGCTGCCGGCCGCCGAAGCGTGATTTTCTGGTGATTTAGGGAAAGCCTTAACCGCCGCTCGCCATCCTGGCGCCGCGGGCTTTCAGCCCGCAGTTGGAGCAAGGCATGGCCGCTCTTTCCGAGCGCAAGCTGGAAATCGTCCGCACCCTGGTGGAGACAGCGCCCGACCCGGTGGTCGACGGCCTGCACCAGGCGCTGGCGGGCGCCAGCGGCGACACGGCCCTGGCCAGCGTGCGTCGGCTCGTCGAGGACGAGGTTCGCGACCGCCAGCTCCGCAACATCGTCCTCCTGCCGATCGCGCCCATGTGCGTGGGCGATGGCCGCGACACATTGCGGCTCACCTTTCCCGGCCGCGTGCTGGGCCTGATCTGGCGCGGGCTGAAGGTCCAGGCGCCGGCCGTCGTGCACAACGCCGAGCTCGCCCTCTACGACTACCGGCCCGGCGAGACCTCGACCGAGCAGTTCGATCGCCTCGTGAAGCTCGCCGCCAAGGGCGTCCGCGCCGGCGAGCAGCGCGAGTTCCGCAGCGTCGCCGAGCTCTGCGACGAAGCGCGCCCCGCCGGCGCCGCCAGCCTGCTCGCCTGCCTCGACCTCTCGCCCGTGGTGCGCGGCGTCGCCCATCGCCTGCCGGCTTGGACCGGACAGCAGGGCGGCGGCGCCAACGTCGGCGCGCGGCTCGCCTACAAGGACGCCGTCGCCGTCTCCGACGACGCCGGGCCGCGCTTCTTCCAGATGCTCGCCGCCCAGCTGCAGCACCCCTGGATGATCATGCGGATCATCTCCGCGGTCATGGAGAAGCCGACCGAGCGCTATCTCGCCGAGACAGAGCTCGGCATGTTCGGTCAGAGCATATTGCAGGACATCGAGGACGCGCTGACCGCCGTCGCGGAATTCGATCTGGACGGCGGGCCGCCGGCCGCCACCGCCGCGGCGCGCCTCGTCGACCAGGTGACCATGCAGGCCAACGACCTGGAGACCTACGTCACGCTTTCGCGCGACCACGGCTGGGGAGCGGCCCTCGTCAAGCACCGCAAGTCGCTGGCCTCGATCGTCGAGGGCCGCTTCCGCGAGGCCGAGAAGCAGTTCGACCTGGCGCTTCCGTGCGGCAGCTCCAAGGTCAAGCGCCTGCGCCGCAGCACACCGAAGCTCGACGCGGCGCCCGACGAAGCTGCGGTGGCCCGTTGCGGGACCTTGCTGCTGTTCGCCGGCGAGGTGCGCTTCAGCTCGAACTACGGCGGCTTCGCCTCGGCGCGCAGCAAGCTGCTCGAGGGTCTGGGCGAGCAGCTCGACCAGTACGTCGACGAGGTGCTCGAGTTGCACAAGGCCGGCGAGGCGCCGAGCGAGGCCGCCGCGCGAACCTTTCTCTCGATCGCCGCTGACTTCAACCGCCTGGTGCGCGACGAGAAGGCCGCCGAGCTGGTCCGTCGCCGTGTCGCGGTCGCCTTCGCCGCACCGGCGGCGGATCCGGTAAAAAGCCTGATCGCCAATAGCTGACGGCGCCCTCGCGCACGCGCCTCGTTTCCGCTAAAGCGCGCGCCATGATCGCTTTTTGGGTCGTCGCCGGCGTCCTCGCCTTCGCCGCCGCCGGCCTTGTCCTGTCCCGGGCCGCCAACGCCGCGCGCGAAGAGGCGGTCGATCCGACGCCCGAAGTCTATCGTCGGCAACTGGCCGAGATCGACGACCTGGCCGAGCGCGGCCTGATCGGGGAGGCCGAACGCAAGGGCGCCTACGCCGAGGCGGGCCGCCGGCTGCTGGGCGCGGCGGACGCGGCGCCGGAAGCCTGGCAGGCCGGGCCGGCGGGGCGCGGCTTCGTCATGGCCGCGATCGTGCTTGCGTCCGCCGGCGCCCTGGCGGCCTACGTTCTCGTCGGCCGGCCGGGGATGACCGACGAGCCGTTCTCCAAGCGGCTCACCGAGTGGCAGGCGGCCGATCCGTCGAGCCTGAACCCGCCGCAGCTCGCCGCGGTGCTCTCCGCGCTCACCCGCAAGCGGCCGAACGACGCCGAGGCCTTCCACTACCTGGCCGTCGCCGAGGGCGCGGCGCAGAATCCCGCCGAAGCCGTGAGGGCCATGCGCCATGCGGTGCGGCTGGCGCCTGAACGCGCCGACCTCTGGGAACTGCTGGGCCAGGCGCTCGTCGCCCAGGCCGACGGCGAGGTCACGCCGGAGGCGCAAGGGGCGTTCCGCCAGGCGCTGCAGCGCGACCCCAAGTCCATCGCCGCGCGCTTCCACCTGGCGCGCGTCCAGATCGAGGCTGGCGACAAGGCCGGCGGCGTCGCCGCCTGGCGCGCCCTGCTGGCGGACCTGCCCGCCGACGACCCGCGCCGCCCGCCCCTCGTGGAGGCCATCGCCCAGGCCGACGGCCAGCCGGCCGGCAAGGCCGCCCTGCCGGACGGCCAGCTGGCGATGATCCAGGGCATGGTCCAGGGCCTAGCCCAGCGCCTGTCCTCCAACCCCGACGATCCGGAAGGCTGGGTCCGGCTGGTGCGCGCCTACGCGGTTCTGGGCGAGACCACCAAGCGCGACGAGGCCTTGCGCCAGGCGAAGGCCCGCTACGCTGGAAAGCGAGAGACGCTCGCCCAACTCGACGCGGCGGCCCGAGCGGAGCCCATGCGATGAGCCTCTTGCCGAAATCCCCGAAGGCGCGCCGCCGCCTCACCCTGGTCGCCGCGATCGCGCCGGTGCTGGCGCTGGCCGTGGGCCTTACCCTGTGGGGCCTCGGCGACTCCGTGTCCTTCTTCTACACCCCCTCGCAGGCGGCCCAGGCGCATCCGCCGGTCGGACGTTCGGTCCAGCTCGGCGGCCTTGTCGCCAAGGGCTCGGTCGTGAAGCATCCGGACGGGGCGGTGGAGTTCACCGTCCAGGACCAGCATGCGGTGGACAAGGTGGTGTTTCAGGGCGATCTGCCGGACCTGTTCCGCGAGGGCCAGGGGGTGGTCGCCGTCGGGGCCTTTCGTCAGGACGGCGTCTTCGAGGCCAAGCGGGTGCTCGCCAAGCACGACGAGCGCTACATGCCGCGGGAGGTCGCCAAGGCGCTGAAGGCTCAAGGTGAATGGCGCGGCGACGGCGCCAAGGCCAGCTATGGCGAGCCGGCCGCCGCCGGGACGGGACAGGGCGGGATCTAGATGTTCGTCGAGATCGGATCCTTTGCGCTGGTCCTGGCGCTCGCCTTCTCCATCGCACAGCTGGTCCTGTCGGCGACCGCCCGGGTGCGGCGCTCGACGACGCTGGCGGCGGCGGGGGAGGGCGCGGCGGTCGCGGCCTTCCTGGGCGTGGCGACAGCCTTCGCCGTCCTGATGCACGCCTTCGTCGTCTCGGACTTCTCCGTCGCCAACGTCGCGGCCAACTCGCATACCGAGAAGCCGCTGCTCTACAAGGTGGCCGGAACCTGGGGCAGCCATGAGGGCTCGATCCTGTTGTGGTGCTTGGCGCTGACCGGCTACGGCGCGGCGGCGGCGCTGTTCAGCCGCAGCCTCCCGCGCGGCCTGCGCGCGCTGATGGTCGCGACCCAGGGCGGCCTCGGCGCCGTCTTCCTGGCCTACACAGTCTTCGCTTCCAACCCGCTGGCCCGCGTCGGCGTCCCGCCGGTCGAGGGCCGCTCGCTCAATCCGCTGTTGCAGGATCCGGCGCTGGCGGTGCACCCGCCGTTCCTCTACGCCGGCTATGTCGGCATGTCGGTGGTGTTCTCGCTGGCGGTCGCGGCGCTTATCGAAGGCCGCGTCGACGCCGCCTGGGCGCGCTGGGTCCGGCCCTGGGCGCTCGCCGCCTGGAGCCTGCTCACCGTCGGCATCATGCTGGGCTCCTTCTGGGCCTATTACGAGCTGGGCTGGGGCGGCTGGTGGTTCTGGGACCCGGTCGAGAACGCCTCCTTCATGCCCTGGCTGGTCGCCGCGGCCCTGCTGCATTCGGCGATCGTCACCGAGCGGCGGGGCGCGCTCGCGGGCTGGACGGTCTTTCTCGCCTTGGCCGCCTTCACCTTCTCGATGCTGGGCGCCTTCCTGGTGCGCTCGGGCGTGCTCACGTCCGTCCATGCTTTCGCCGTCGATCCCCGCCGCGGGGTGCTGCTCCTGATCATCCTGGGCCTGATGGCGGGCGCGGGCTTCGGCCTCTTCGCCTGGCGCGCGCCGGCGCTGTCGCCTGGCGGCGTCTTCGCGCCGGTGAGCCGTGAGAGCACCCTGGTGCTGAACAACATCCTGCTGGCCGCCGCCACCGCCACCGTCCTCCTGGGCACCCTCTATCCGCTGATCCGCGAGGCCCTGACCGGCGAGGCGATCTCGGTCGGACCGCCCTACTTCAACCTCACCTTCACCCCGCTGATGGCCGCGCTCCTGATCCTCCTGCCGTCCGGGCCGCTGCTGGCCTGGAAGCGCGGCGACGCCGCCGGCGCGGCCCAGCGGCTCTGGGCTGCGGCCCTGGTCGCGCTGGGCGTGGGCCTCGCCGCCTACGCCCTGGTGAGCCCGCGCAAGGCTCTCGGCGCGGCGGGCCTTGCGCTCGGCGCCTGGCTGATCGCCGGCACGTTCGCCGAGCTGGTCGAGCGCACCCGCGCCTTCCGCGCGCCGGTCGTCGAGAGCTGGCGGCGCCTGGTCAGTCTGCCGCGCGGCGCGTGGGGCATGACGCTGGCGCACCTGGGCCTCGGCGTCTTCGTCTTGGGAGCCTGTTTCGAAACGGGCTGGAAAGAGGAAGCCGCCCAGACGCTGCCGATCGGCGGCGGCCTCGACGTCGGCGGCTACCATCTGGTGCTGGAACAGGTCGGACCCGTCGAAGGCAAGAACTACGACGCCGAGCGCGGGACCATCGCGGTCACCCGGGCCGGGACGCCGATCTGCACGGCGACGCCCGAACGGCGTGCCTACGAGGCTGACGGCCAGACCACCTCGGAGGTCTCGATCTGCTACCGCGGTCTCAGCCATCTCTACATCGTGCTGGGCGAGCGCCGCTCGGCGGGCGGCCAGCCGGTCTGGCTGGTGCGCGCCTACTGGAACCCGCTCGCCACCTTGCTCTTCTTCGGGCCGGTGATCATGGCGCTGGGCGGCCTCGTCTCGCTCTCCGACCGGCGCCTGCGGCTCGGCGTCGCGGCGCGCCGGAAGGAGCAGCCGGCGTGAGGGTGCGCACCTTTCTTGCCGCGCTGGCGGCGGTGTTCTGCATGGCCGCGGCCTCCGACCCGTCCGAGCGCTTGCCGGACCCCTCGCAGGAGGCCCGCGCGCGCCACATCTTCGAGCAGGTGCGCTGCCTCGTCTGCCAGAACGAGTCGATCGACGACTCCCAGGCCGAGCTCGCTCACGACCTGCGCCAGATCGTCCGCGACCAGGTGCGGCAAGGGCGCAGCGACGATCAGATCAAGGACTTTCTGGTCCAGCGCTACGGCGAGTTCGTGCTGCTGCGACCCAGCTTCTCGATCGGCAATGTCGCGCTCTGGGCCGGTCCGTTCGTGGTCGTGGCCCTGGGCGTGGTCCTCTGGTTCGCCCGCCTGCGGAACCGGACGCCCGAGCCCGAGCTTGACGCGCAGGACGCCGAGCGGCTGCGGCGCCTGCGGGACGATCCCTTCTGACATCGGAGCGCCCATATACCGACGCGATGCTGCTCGCAGGCTGACCTAAACGTAACTTGAGAGGCTTTGCGCTCTCGTGCATCGAAACCTAGGTTGTCTTCGCGCACCGCAATCCGTCGCGCGCCCAAGGATCAAAGGCTAATGACTTCGAAGAAGACCGGTTATCTCCTCGGCGCCCTGGCGGGCGCGGGCGTTATGGCGGCGGCCGTCGCGGGCGCAGGGGTGCGCTTGCCGCAGGCGCATGCCGACGAGCCGCAGCTGATCCGGGCGTCCACTACGCCGATCTTCGCGCCCCCGCCGGGCGCGCCGATGTCCTTCGCCGACATCTTCGACCGCGTCTCGCCGGCGGTGGTGTCGATCAATGTGACCAGCCGGGTGGACGCCAGCGCCTTGCGCATCCCGGGCCTGCCGTTCGACCTGGCGCCCCGCGGCGGGCCGGGCGGCGGCGACGATCAAGACGATGGCGACGAGGACAACGCCCCGCCGCAGGGCGGCCGCACGCCGAAGGGCCAGCCGAAGCTGCCGACCCAGCAGTCGGCCGGCTCCGGCTTCTTCATTTCGCCCGACGGCTACATCGTCACCAACAACCACGTCGTCGAGAACGCCGAGACCATCAAGGTCGTGCTGAAGGACGAGTCCGAGCTCGAGGGCGTCGTCGTCGGCCGCGACGAGGCGACCGACCTGGCGGTGATCAAGGTGAAGGGCGGCAAGGGTCCGTTCCCCTATGTCAACTTCGAGAACGCCGCCCGCCCGCGCGTCGGCGACTGGGTGATCGCAGTCGGCAACCCCTTCGGCCTCGGCGGCACGGCCACGGCCGGCATCATCTCCGCCTGGGGCCGCGACATCGGCGAGACCTTCGTCGACTACATCCAGATCGACGCGCCCATCAACCGCGGCAACTCCGGCGGTCCGACCTTCGACATCTACGGCCGGGTGATCGGGGTGAATACGGCGATCTTCTCACCCTCGGGCGGCTCGGTCGGCATCGGCTTCGCCATCCCTGCTGACGTGGCCGACCAGGTCACCAAGCAGCTGATCTCCGGCCGGCGCATCGAGCGCGGCTACATCGGCGCCACCATCCAGAACTTCACCGCCGAGATGGCGGAAGCCCAGGGCATGGGCGACCAGCGCGGCGCGATCGTCTCCGACCTGGCGGCGGGCGGCCCCTCGCAGCGCGCGGGCCTTCTCGCCGGCGACGTGATCACCTCCATCAACGGGCACGCCGTGAAGAGCTCGTCCGAGCTCACCCGCGAGGTCGCCAAGGCCCATCCCGGCGACACCCTGAAGCTCGAGATCATCCGCGACGGCAAGCGCCGGACGGTGGACGTCCATGCCGGGACCCGTCCGTCGGAGAAGGAGCTGGCGGCCAACGAGAACAATCCGAACCAGGGCGGCGGCGCGGCGCCGGCCCCGAAGGCCCCGAAGGCGCCTGCAGTGCTCGGCCTGTCGCTGGCCCCGCTGGACGACAACATGCGCCATCAGCTTGGCCTGCCGGCGAACGTCCGCGGCGCGGCGGTGCTCAGCGTCGACAGCAGCTCCGACGCCGGCCAGAAGGGGTTGAAGCGCGGCGACGTCATCGTGCGCGCCGGCGACGCCCAGGTGACGAGCGCGGCGGAGGTCCAGGCGGCGGTCGAGGCCGCCAGGAAGGCCAAGCGCCCGAGCGTTCTCGTCGGCGTCTATCGCGGCGGCCGGACGCTGTTCCTGCCGCTGAAGATCGCCGAGTAGCGGTCGGCGAGGGGCGGGTATGCGGATCCTGATCGTCGAGGACGACCTCGAGGCCGCCGAAGCCATGGAGCGCGGCCTCTCCGAGGCCGGCTTCGAATGCGTGCGCGCCGCCGACGGGCAAGCCGGCCTGGAGGCGTCGCGCGCGGGCGTCTTCAACGTCATGATCGTCGACAGGATGATGCCGCGGATGGACGGGGTAGAGCTGGTCGAGACCCTGCGGCGGGAGGGGAACGCGACGCCGGTGCTCTTCCTCTCCGCCCTCGGCGAGGTCGGCGATCGCGTCACCGGCCTGCAGGCCGGCGCCGACGACTATCTGGTGAAGCCCTACGCCTTCGTCGAGCTGATCGCCCGCGTCGAGGCCCTGGCGCGGCGCCGCGAGACCGGCTCGGTCCAGACCCTGCTGCGCGTCGGCGACCTGGAGATGGACCTGATCGGCCGTACCGTGCGCCGCCAGGGCCAGGACATCGACCTTCAGCCGCGCGAGTTCCAGCTCCTGGAGTTCCTGATGCGCCACGCCGGCCAGTCGGTGACGCGCACCATGCTGCTGGAAAAGGTCTGGGAGTACCACTTCGACCCGCAGACCAACGTCATCGACGTCCATGTCTCCCGGCTGCGCTCGAAGATCGACAAGGGCTTCGACAAGGCGATGCTGCAGACCGTCCGCGGCGCGGGCTACAGGTTGGAAGCCTGACGGCTAGATGCAGCTGCCGCGGATCTTCCGCACCACGCCGTTCCGGCTGACGCTGCTGTTCCTGGCGCTGTTCGCCGCCGCGGCCAGCGCCTTTCTCGCCTACATCTACATCGCCACCGCCGGCGAGGCGACGCGGCGGACCGACCGCGAGATCCAGCGCGAGATGCGCTCGCTGACCGCCGCCTATGACCGCGCCGGCCTTGATGCGGTCAACCAGTCGTTGATCCAGCGCGCCGCCAGCGAGCGGCCGTTCCTCTACCTGCTGATGGGCCGCGACGGGCGGCGCATCTCCGGCTCGATCGAGGAGAGCCCGGTCGAGCGCTTCAACGGCCAGCCGGCCTGGACCACCTTCCAGGTCTCCGACCTCGTCGGCGGCAGGATGGTGAAGCATCCGGCCCGCGGCCTGCAGGAGCGGCTGGGCGGCGGCGAGATCCTGTTCGTCGGCGCCGACGTCGGCGAGGACGAGGCCTATGTGGTCAACATCGTCCGCGCGCTCTGGGGCGCGGGCGCGCTGGTCGTGGTGCTGGGGCTGGCGGGCGGCGTACTGGTCAGCCGCAACGTCTCGCGCAGCATGGCCAGCCTCTCCGGCGTCATCGAGGCGGTGCGCGGCGGCGACCTGGCCGCGCGCGCGCCGGTGCGCGGCGCGCGCGACGAGTTCGACGAACTGGCCGCGGGCGTCAACGAGATGCTCGACCGGCTGGAGCGGTCGATGGCCGGCCACCGCCACGCCGGCGACGCCATCGCCCACGACTTGCGCTCGCCGCTCACCAGGCTTCGGGCGCGCCTCGAGGCCGCCTATCTCGACGTCGAGGCCGGCCGCGGCGATCCGACGCAAGCCCTGGCCCAGGCGTTGGAAGACACCGACGGGGTGCTGAAAACCTTCGCTGCGGTGCTGGCCATCGCCCGGCTGCAGGCGGCCGGGACGGCGCCGGACGCCGTCGTCTTCGACCTCGCCGAGCTCGCCTGCGACGTGGCCGAGCTCTACGAGCCGCTCTGCGAGGACAAGGGCGTGGAGTTCGGCTCGGAGCTTACGCGGGGCCTCACCGTGCGCGCGAACCGCGAGTTCGTCGCCCAGGCGCTCGCCAACATCCTCGACAACGCGGTGAAATACACCCCGGCCGGCGGCGCGATCATGCTGCGGGTGCGTCGCCGTTCGTCCGGCGAGGCCGAGGCCTCGGTGACCGACACCGGCCCGGGCGTGCCGGAGGCCGACCGCGCCCGGGTGGTCGAGCGTTTCGTGCGCCTGGAAAACAGCCGCAATGAGCCCGGCGCGGGCCTTGGCCTGTCGCTGGTGGCCGCCGTGGCCGAGGCGCACGCCGGCCGCGTCGAGCTCGACGAGGGACCGGGCAAGGTCGACGACCTGGGGCCCGGCCTGCGCGTCGCACTGGTGCTTCCGCGCGCAACCTGAGGATGATCGCCGCTTGCTCTGATGACGTGGTTAAGCGGCGCAGCTAGACTCTGATTTGCCTGTGGGGCGACTCGCGGCGCGCGAGAGGGGGCGGGGGAGCGACTGCGTTTGGCCAGAAGCGGAAGCGATAGCGCTGCTGCCCGCTGGCCGGCTCCAGCCGAGCGCAGCGGCCCGCAGCCTGAGGCGCCGAAAACGGATCGTCCTCCGACCCAGAGGTTCGTCCGCCTCATCATCGCGGCGACCCTGCTGCTGCTGGCGGTCTATGCGGTCGCCGGCGTCGTCTGGATGAGGGGCCTTACGCCGTCTCGCGCCGAGCAGATGGGCTGGTTCCTGGCGCCGCTCGCGCTCGTGCTGCTGGCAGGCGGCCTGATGCTGGCGGAATCGCTCCGGGTCGAACGGGCGCACGCCGCCTTCAACGAATCTGAGCGCCGCTTCCGGCTCGCGGTCGAGGCGGCGCGCTGCGGGATCTGGGAGTGGGACCTCGCCACCGACACCATCTACATGTCGGACGTCACCGCCTCGCTGTTCAGCTGGCGAGGCGGCGTGGTCGACGGCCAGCAGGTGCTGGACCGCGTCTGGCCGGGACACCGCGACGGCCTGCGCGACGCCTTGCGCGCGGCCGCCCTCTACGGCGGCTTCGACGTTTCCTTCCGGGTGCCCAGCCTGACCGGCGGCCGCCCGGTCTGGATCGACGCCCGCGGCGAGGCTTTCGGCGAAAGCCCCGAGGGCGGCTTCGCGCGGATCATCGGCGTTGCGCTGGACGTGACCGAGGAGCGCCTGGCCCAGGCGCGCGCCCAGTCCGCCGAGGGCCGGCTGCGCGATGCGATCGAGAGCGTCTCCGAAGCCTTCGTGCTGTGGGACCGGCACGACCGGCTGGTCATGCACAACCGCAACTTCCGCAGCTTCTTCCGCCTCGATCCGCAGCTGCTCAAGCCCGGCGTCCAGCGCGCCGAGGTCGAGGCCGCAGCCGACGCGGCGATGCGCCAGGCCGTGCGCGCGCCGGGCGACCGCAAGGGCGTGCGCGAGGTGGAGCTGGTCGACGGCCGCTGGGTGCAGATCTCCGAGCGCCGTACGGCCGAGGGCGGCCTGGTGGTCACCGCCACCGACATCACCGCGGTCAAGGCTCAGGAGGAGGCGCGCCGGCTCAACGAGGAGGAGCTGCGCAAGGCGGTGGTCAAGCTCGAGCGCAGCCAGAGCGAACTCTCGGACCTCGCCCGCAAGTACGAGACCGAGAAGATCCGCGCCGAGGCCGCCAACCAGTCGAAGAGCGAGTTCCTGGCCAATATGAGCCACGAGCTGCGCACGCCGCTGAACGCGATCAATGGCTTCTCCGAGATCATGGTGGCCGAGATGTTCGGCCCGCTGGGAGACAGCCGCTACGGCGACTACGCCCGTGACATCCTCAACTCCGGCCAGCACCTGCTCGCCCTGATCAACGACATCCTCGACATGTCGAAGATCGAGGCCGGCAAAATGGCGCTCGCCTTCGAGCCGATGGGGATCGAGGACGTCGCCGACGAGGCCGTGCGCCTGGTGCGCAACCGCGCGGACTCCGCCGGCCTGACGCTGACGGCCGAAGTGCGGGCGCTGCCGGACATCGAGGCCGACTATCGGGCGGTGAAGCAGGTGCTGCTGAACCTGCTGTCGAACGCGGTGAAGTTCACTCCACGCGGCGGCAGCGTGTTCGTCAGCGCCGAACAGCACGGCGACAGCGTGCGGATCAGCGTGCGCGACACCGGCATCGGCATCGCCGCGGAGGACCTCGACCGCCTCGCCCGGCCGTTCGAGCAGATCGAGAGCCAGCACGCCAAGACCCAGCAGGGCACGGGCCTGGGCCTGGCGCTCAGCAAGGCGCTGGTGGAGTTGCACGGCGGATCGTTCGGCCTGACCAGCTCGCCTGGCCAGGGCACGACCGCGAGCTTCAGCCTACCGATCCGGCAGGGGGCCGGGGGGACCGTCGGGATCGCTGAGAGGGGGACCGCCGCCGCCTGGTCCGTGGTGGTGGTCTGACCAGCGGCCCGGCCGGCCGTGGCGCGAGCGGCTCAGCGCCTCGCCGAGCTTGCGCCGCTCCTCCACCGGCAGGGTGGCGGTGAAGCCGACCACCGCGCGGTCCATCTCGGACCTGGCCTGGAACTCCAGTCCGCGCGACTGACTGAGCGCCGCGAGCACCGCCTGGGTGTCGACCTTGTCGTCATTCATCGAGCGCCAGGCCTGGTCGCGCAGCAGCCGCGCCTGGCGCAGCTTCGGCCCGACGTTCTCCGCCGCCTGGCGGATGGTCGCCTGCCAGGCCGGGCGCTGGGCGGGCGTGAGCGCCGCGCCGAGCACCGCAAGGCGCGGCGGACCCGGCTGCAGCGGCCGCTGCAACGGAAAGCCCATC
>NZ_DATELG010000345.1:0-10455 GCF_035276905.1 Phenylobacterium sp.
GGCGATCTCCGAGGCGCGCTGCAGGTCGCCGCGGCGCTGGGCGGCGGCGAGCTCGGCGCGCAGCCGGTCCAGCGCCTCGCGGGCCTGGGCGGCCTGGCCGACCTTGTCCTTCTCCGCCTTCCAGCGCGCGGTCATCTCCGCCGACTGGCCTTCGAGGTCGTCGAGCTCCTCCTCGAGCTTCTCGAGCCGGGCCTTCGAGGCGGCGTCCGTCTCCTTCGACAGCGCCTCCCGCTCGATCTTCAGCTGCACCACCCGCCGGTCGATCTCGTCCAGTTCCTCGGGCTTTGAGTCGACCGCCATGCGCACGCGGCTCGCCGCCTCGTCGACCAGGTCGATCGCCTTGTCGGGCAGGAAGCGGTCGGCGATGTAGCGGTTCGAGAGGGTGGCGGCCGCGACGATGGCGCTGTCGGAGATGCGCACGCCGTGGTGCACCTCGTACTTCTCCTTCAGGCCGCGCAGGATCGAGATGGTGTCCTCCACCGTCGGCTCCTGCACGAACACCGGCTGGAACCGGCGGGCCAGCGCGGCGTCCTTCTCGACGTGCTTGCGGTACTCGTCGAGCGTGGTGGCGCCGACGCAGTGCAGCTCGCCGCGCGCCAGCGCCGGTTTCAGGAGGTTGGAAGCGTCCATCGCCCCATCCGTCTTGCCGGCGCCGACCAGGGTGTGCATCTCGTCGATGAAGAGGATGATCGAGCCCTCGGCGGCGGTGGTCTCGTTGAGCACCGCCTTCAGCCGCTCCTCGAACTCGCCGCGGTACTTCGCGCCGGCGATCAGCGCGCCCATGTCGAGGGCGAGCAGCTTCTTGTCCTTCAGGCTCTCGGGCACGTCGCCGTTGACGATGCGCAGCGCCAGGCCCTCGACGATGGCGGTCTTGCCGACGCCCGGCTCGCCGATCAGCACGGGGTTGTTCTTGGTCCGGCGCGACAGCACCTGGATGGTGCGGCGGATCTCCTCGTCGCGGCCGATCACCGGGTCGAGCTTGCCGTCGCGGGCCGCCTGGGTCAGGTCGCGGGCGTAGCGCTTGAGCGCGTCATAGCCTTCCTCGGCCGAGGCGCTATCGGCGGTCCGGCCCTTGCGCATGGCGCTCGCGGCCTCTTCCAGCGCCTGGGGCGCGGCGCCGGCGGCCTTCAGCGCACCCGCCGCCTCGCCGCCTTCCTTGGCGATGGCGATCAACAGCCGCTCGGTGGTGACGAAAGCATCGCCGGCCTTCTTCGCCCCGTCCTCGGCGTCGGCGAAGACACGCGCGGTCTCGGGCTTCATGTAGAGCTGCCCGGAGCCGCCCTCGACCTTGGGCAGCTTGCCGAGCGCTGTGTCGATGGCGCGGTCGGCTTCGTCGGGCCGGCCGCCGGCGCTCTGGATCAGCGCGCGGGTCAGGCCGTCCTTTTCCTCCAGCAGCACCTTCAAAAGGTGCTCCGGCGCGAGCTGCTGATGGCGCCTGGCGAGCGCCAGGCTCTGGGCCGACTGGATCGCCTGCTTGGCCCGGTCGGAATAGAGATCGATGTTCATGGGGTCCCCTCTGGAGGCGGATTGACCCGAGCCGCCTCGAAAGCACGACCGGGCCTGGGTTCCATGTAGTGTGGCATATGGGCCACACAAGCGGCTCAAGCCCCGCAATTTTCGTCCACTCGAGGCGGCCCGCCTTGGGCCCGCCGTCGTTTGCGCAACTGCTGAGCGCGGCGCCAGTTTCTGGTAATTAGAAATGTTCCAGGGAGGATCCATGCACAGGACGCGGGTATTCGCGTTGACAATTGTCAGCGCCGGAATGCTGGCCTCGCAGGCCTCCGCCGGCGGCTTCTATCTCCAGGAGCAGTCCGTCCGCGGCACCGGCCGGGCCTACTCCGGCGAGGTCGCCGACACCGGAGTCGCCTCGCTGTGGTGGAACCCCGCCTCGATCGCCCGCTCGGGGCGCGAAGCCTACGTCGGCCTGCACAGCATTTTCGTCGGCGGCAGCGTCGTCGACCACGGCTCGACGATCACCTATCCCCTCGGCGCCGCCCCCATTCCGGTCGGCGGCCATCCGCGGGCGTCGAAGCCGATCTCGCCTGGCCTGCTGCCGAACTTCGCCATCGCTGCGCCCATCGGCGACCGCTTCGCCGTCGGCGCCTCGGTGACCGCCCCCTTCAACTTCACCACCAAGTACGAGCCGCAGTCCTTCACCCGGTTCGACGCGCTCACGTCCAACCTACGCACCATCGACAGCCAGTTCACGGCGGCGATGAAGGTGACCGACTGGCTGGACTTCGGCGTCTCGGCCAACGCCGAATATGTCAGTTCGCGGTTGACCGGCGCCTTGCCGAACTTCTTCTCGTTCCAGCCGGAGGCGACCAACGAGCTGTCGGGCGGCGGCTGGGACTGGGGCTGGGGGGTGGGCGCGCAAGGCCACTTCGATCGCCTGACCCTCGGCGCCAGTTACAAGTCGAAGATCGATCACACCCTGAAGGGCGACATCACCATCAGCGGCCTCCTGCCCCCGCTGCCCACCAGCTTCAACGGCTCCACGGGCGCGTCGGCGACCTACACCACGCCGTGGATCGCCGCCTTCGGGGTGCGCTATGCGCTGAGCGACAAGCTGACCCTCGACGGCCAGGTGCAGCGGATCGGCTGGAGCGACTTCGACGCGATCCAGATCCATTCGGTCCCGCTGCTCAGCCAGAGGGTCCCGGAGAACTACCACGACGTCACCACCGGCGGCGTGGGTCTCGACTATGCGGTCAACCCCGCGCTGACGCTGCGCGCCGGGGTGCAGTACGATCCGACGCCGACGCCGGAACACGACGCCAGCTTCCGGGTGCCGGACAGCGACCGCTGGCTGTTCGGCGTCGGCGCGACCGGGACCGTCAACGCGCGCATGAAGATCGACGCGGCCCTGCTCTACATCGACCTGAAGAGCCGCACGATCGACCGCGCCGCCGTCTTCAACGCCGGCACCCTCGCCGAGACCACGGCCAATCTCGAAGGCTCGGTGAAGGGCTCGGGCTTCGTGTTTTCGCTCGGGATCCGGTCGGGTTTTTGAAGCGCCGAACGCCCCCTCCGTCTCGCTGCGCGAGCCACCTCCCCCGCTTCGCGGTGGAGGATCACATGCGTCCAGATGCTCCCCCGCCTGCGGGGGAGCTGTCAGCGAAGCTGACTGAGGAGGCGTTCGGCCCTCAGTTCAGCTGCGGCTTCTTCGGCGGTTCGGGCGGGAGCGGGGCCACCGGCACGCCGTCCTCGACCAGTTCCTTGACTTCGGTCGGCGTCGCCTGGCCGTAGATGCCGCGGGCCTCGGCCTTGCCCTCATGGATGGCGCGGGCCTCCTTGGCGAACGCGTCGCCGACGTCGTCGAAGTTCTCCTCGACGTGCTGGCGCAGCTTGCCCATGGCCTCGAGCATCATCGCCCGACTGGGGCGCGCGCCCTCGTCCTGGACCGTGCGGCGCGTCCCGGCCACCGCCGGCGCCATGATCTGCTTGCGGACGGCCTTGGAGGCGCAGACCGGGCACTCCAGCAGGCCGCGCGCCTGCTGGTCGTCATAGTCGCCGGACGAGCCGAACCAGCCTTCGAACTCGTGCTCGTGCTCACAGATGAGGGCGTAGCGGATCATGGTCCCTGGAACGTTCGCGCGTTGATCAGCGCAGGAATGGCGCGGCGGGCCTTGTCGACCGCCGCCAGATCGAGGTCGGCGAGAAGCACGCCGGGTTCGTCATGGTCAAGATGGGCGAGGACCTCGCCCCAGGGCCCGATCGCCATCGAATGGCCGAAGGTGCCGCGGCCGTCCTCGTGGAAGCCGCCCTGGGCCGGCGCGACGACGAAGCTGCCGGTCTCGATGGCCCGGGCGCGCAGCAGCACCTCCCAGTGCGCCTGGCCGGTGGGGCGGGTGAAGGCGGCGGGACAGGTCAGGACCTGGGCCCCGCCCAGCGCCAGCGCCCGGTGCAGGGCCGGGAAGCGCACGTCGTAGCAGATGGTCAGGCCGAGCCTGGCGCCGCAGGCCTGCGCGACCACCGCCCGGTCGCCCGGCTCGTAGGTGGCCGACTCCCGCGCGGTCTCGCCGTTCGGCAGGTCGACGTCGAACATGTGCAGCTTGTCGTAGGTGGCGGCGATCTCGCCGGAGGGCGTGATCAGCGCCTGGCGGTTGGCGGCCTTGCCGTCCGCGCGCAGCACCAGCGCCGAGCCGACCAGGACCGTCACCCGCAGCTCCCGCGCAGCCGCGCGCAGCGCCTGGACGACGATGTCGCCCTCTAGCGGCCGCAGCATCGGCAGGAGCTTGTCCTTGTCCTTCTGCAGGACGTTGACCCCCTCCGGCGTGGCGATCAACTCCGCCCCCGCCCGCGCGGCCTCGCGCACCAGCGGCAGGACGTGTTCGGCGGCCGCCTCGGGCGTGGCGGGCGTGCGGGTCTGGACGAGCGCGATCTTCATCTTGAGCCTGAATATAGGGATTGGCTTTGCGGGACGTTACTCGTCCCTCCTTTGATGGGGAGGGCTGGCCACGATCAAAAAGCAGGCATAGGCTCTTCCCGTGGGCGGCCGCGCCCTATCGCAAGCGGTCCGCGGCCGTCCGTCATCGCGCCTTGGATGCGTTCGAACCCGGGGGACTTCGGGGCGTCCAGGCGCCCGAAGTGATGGGAGGACGTACATGCCGATCCAGACGGCGGGGTCCGTACGGGCGCTTGCGCTCGTGGGCCCCACGAACTCAGGCAAGACCGCGCTTTTGGAAGCGCTGCTGCTGGCCACCGGCGCGGTGGAGCGACGCCCCGACGGCGCCGCCGCCGAGAAGGTCGGCGACGCCAGCCCCGAGGCCCGCGCCCACGGCCACTCGGTCGAGCTGAACCTGGCGGATTTCGAGTTCATGGGCGACCGCTACGCGGTGATCGACTGCCCCGGCTCGCTGGAATTCTGCGCCGACCTCGACCCGGCCCTGCCGGCGGTCGACCTGGCCGTCGTGGTGGCCGAGCCCGACCCGGCCAAGGCCGCATTGCTGCAACCCACGCTGCGCGAGCTCGAGCGGCTTGCCGTGCCGCACGCCCTTTTCATCAACAAGATGGACCAGGCCCGCGGGCCGCTGCAGGAGCTCCTGGAGGCGCTGGCCCCGGTGAGCGGCGCGCCGCTGGTGGCCCGCCAGATCCCCATGCTCGAAGACGAGCGGGTGACGGGCTGCATCGATCTCGCCCTCGAGCGCGCCTTCGTCTATCGGCCGGGCGAGCCGGCGGCGGAGATCCCCGCCGAGCTGCGCGACGTCGAGACCGCCGCGCGCTTCCACATGCTGGAGCAGATCGCCGACTTCGACGACGACCTCCTGGAGCAGCTGCTCTCGGACATGACGCCCAGCCGCGACGCGGTGTTCGCCGACCTCGTGAAGGAGATGAACGAGGGCCAGATCGTGCCGGTCTTCTTCGGCTCGGCCCAAAGCGGCTTCGGCGTCGGCCGGCTTTTGAAGGCGCTGCGCCACGAGGCGCCGCTGCCCGAGCGGGCCGCGGCCCGGCTTGGCCTCGAAGGCCCCGGCGCCTACGTCCTGAAGACCGCCTGGGCCGGCCAGTCCGGCAAGATGGCCTACGCCCGGGTGTTCGGCCGCAAGCTGGAGGACGGGGCCGAGCTGGTCCTGCCCTCGGGCGAGCACAGCCGGGCCGGGGGCCTCTTCGCCGTCCAGGGCCCGGCGCTGAAGAAGATCGCGGCCGCCGCGCCCGGCGACATCTGCGCCGTCGGCAAGGTCGAGCAGGCCCAGGCCGGCCAGATCCTCTCCCTCTCCGGCCAGGTCCAGGCCGGCGCGCAGGCGCACACCGTGCGCCGGCCCCTGTTCGCCGTGGCGCTGGCGGCCAAGGCGCGCAAGGACGACGTGCGGCTCTCCGGCGCGCTCGCCAAGCTGGTGGAGGAGGACTCGGGCCTGACGCTGACCCACGACGCGGAATCGCGCCAGGTGCTGCTGGCGGGCCAGGGCGAGGGCCATGTGCGGCTGGCGCTGGAGCGGCTGAAGCGGCGCTTCGGGGTGGAGATCGACACCGAACAGCCGAAGACTCCGTACCGCGAGACCCTGCAGCGCGGCCTGACCCAGCGGGCGCGGCACAAGAAGCAGTCGGGCGGCCACGGCCAGTTCGCCGACGTCACCATCGAGGTCAAGCCCCTGCCCCGCGGCTCCGGCTTCGTCTTCGACCAGCGGATCGTCGGCGGCGCGGTGCCCAAGCAGTGGATCCCGGCGGTCGAGGCCGGCGTGCGCGACGGCCTGGCCAAGGGCCCGCTCGGCTATCCGGTGACCGACCTGGAGGTGGTGCTGGTCGACGGCCAGACCCACAGCGTCGACTCCTCGGAAATGGCCTTCCGCACCGCCGGGCGGCTGGCCATCGAGGAGGCGATGAAGGCGGCGGGCGCCATCCTGCTGGAGCCGATCGAGAAGCTGACGGTCTATTCGCCGTCGCCGGCGGCCTCGAACGTCACCTCGGCGCTGACCGCCCGGCGCGGCCAGATCCTAGGCCTGGGCCCGCGCGAGGACTGGCGGGGATGGGAGCGCATCGAGGCCTATCTGCCGCAAAGCGAGCGCCAGCAGCTGATCGCCGAGCTGCGCGGCCTCACCCAGGGCCTGGGCGCCTTCGAGGCCGACTTCGACCACATGGCCGAACTGACCGGCCGGCAGGCCCAGGCGGCGAGCCAGGGGGCGCGGGCGTAGGGGGCCCCGGACGCCCCCTCCGTCTCGCTGCGCGAGCCACCTCCCCCGCTTCGCGGTGGAGGATCTGAGCTGTCAGCGAAGCTGACTGAGGGGGCGTTCGGCGTCCTACGTCTTCGCCGCCGGCCGCCAGTCCGTGGCGGTGGCGGCGTAGAGCTGCACGAGGTCGGCGTACATCTGGCCCTGGGCCGCGACCAGCGAGCGGCGCGTGCGGCTGAGCTGGCGTTGGGCGTCGGTGACCTGCAGCAGGGTGCCGCCGCCCAGCGAATAGGCGGTCTGGGCGTTGCGGGCGCTGGCCTCGGCGGAGACGACCGCCCGCTGCAGGGCCGCGATCGACTGCTGGTCGGTCCCCAGCGCGGCCAGCAGGTCGGCGACCTCGGTGAACGCGCGCAACACCGTCTGCTGGTAGCGCGCCAGCGCGGCGCGGGCCTCCGCCTCGGCGGCCTGCTTCTGGGCCCGCAGCGTCCCGCCGTGGAAGATCGGGACGGTCAGGCCCGGCCCGATCGCCCAGCCGCTGGCGAGATGGCTGTTGAACAGGTCGCTCGGATCGATCGCGCTCTGGGTCAGGTTCGCCGAGAGCCTGATGTCCGGATAGAGGTTGGCGGTGGCCACGCCGATGGCGGCGGTCGCGGCGTGCAGGTCGGCCTCGGCGGCCAGGATGTCCGGCCGCGTGCGGATCAGGCTCGACGGCAGGCTGACCGGGATCGAGCCGGGCCAGCTCATCTTGGCGAAGTCGAAGTCCGGCGGCGACCACTCCGAGGGCGACTTGCCGACCAGCAGGGCGAGCTGGTGGCGGGCGGCCTCGAGGTCGCGATTGAGCGGCGGGGCCAGGGCCTCGTCCTCGGCGAGCTGGGCCGTGGCGGTGTCGATCGCCGCCGGCGCCTCGCCGCCCGCCCGCTCGGCCTTGCGCACCAGATCGAGCACCCGCTGGTCGTCGGCGATGATCGCCTCGACGGCGGCAAGCTCGGCGCGGAGGCTGGCGATGCGCATCACCTGCAGGGCGACGTTGCCGGAGAGCGAGAGATAGGCGGCGTCGGCGCGGCGGGCCTCGTACTCGGCCCGCGCGCCGGCCTCCTCGGTCGTCCGCCGGCGGCCGCCGAAGAGGTCGAGGTCGTAGGCGACCGCGCCGCCGACCGAATAGAGGTTGATGGTCGGGTTGGTGATGCCCGCGCCGAAGCCGGTGAAGCCGAACGCCTGGATGTTGATCCGCTCGCGGTTGTAGCCGGCGGTGAGGTCCGCCTGCGGCATCTGCTGGCCGCGGGCGGCGCGGTGCTGGGCCTGGGCGCGCTGGAGCGTGGCGTTGGCCTCGGCGAGCGTCGGGCTGTCGGCGAGCGCCTGGCGCACCACCGCGTCGAGCTCGGGCGAGCCGAAGGCCTGCCACCATGGGCCGGCGGCGCGCACGTCCGGCGACAGGCTCACTCCGGGCGCGGCCGGATCGCCGGCCATGGCGTAGCCCGAACCCGCCGCGCCCGCCGGGGCCTCCGGCCGCTTGAAGTTGGGCCCCACGGTCATGCAGCCGCCGAGCGCCAGCACCGAGGCGGCGGCGGCGAGCCGGACGGGCAGACTGTTCGATCGCGACATGGACGCCTCCCCCTCGAACGCGCTCTAACGGGCGCGGCCGGGCGCGCGCACGTCGACCTTCACGCGCGCGGAGAGGCCCGCGCGGCCGGCCATGTCCGGCGGGGGCTTGTCGAAGTCGATGCGCACCGGCAGGCGCTGCACGACCTTGACCCAGTTGCCGGTGGCGTTCTGCGCCGGGAGCACGGAGAAGGCCGAGCCGGTGCCGGGCGAGAAGCTGGCCACATGGCCCTTCAGGTCGGCGTCGGGATAGGCGTCGACCTTGATCGAGACCGGCTGGCCGACCTTCATGCGGGCGAGCTGGTCCTCCTTGAAGTTCGCCTCCACCCAGGGCTCGCCGGACAGCAGCCAGAAGCCGGTCTGCGAGGCGTTGAGGTAGGCGCCGACCGGCAGCTGCTCGACGCGGGTGACGACGCCGTCGGCCGGCGCGTAGACGTCGCTGTAATCGACGTTCAGCTTGGCGCGGTCCAGCTGGGCCTGGGCCTGCATCACCGCCGGGTTCTTGGAGATCGGCCCGGCGGCGTCGCCGCCGAGGACCGCGAGCGCCTGAGCCGCCTGCTGTTCGGCGGTGGCCAGCGACTGCTTGGCCTGCTGGGCGTTGTGCACCGCCTGGTCGAGCTGCTGCTGCGAGGCCACGCCGGCCTCGGCCATCTTCTGCTGCCGGGCGAGTTCCGTGCCCGCGTAGCCCCAGGTGTCGCGCGCGGCCTGGACGCTGGCGAGGGCGGCCTGGTAGGCGGCGCGCTGCGCCAGCACCTGCTGCTGGGCGCCGGCGAGCTGGGCCGCGGCGGCGGCGGTGTTGGCCACATAGTCGCGCGCGTCGAGGCGGAACATCAGCGTGCCGCGGCGAACGAACTGGTTCTCCTTGACGTAGATCTCCAGCACGCGGCCGGCGACCGAGGGCGCGACCGGGACCTTGGCGATCTGCACATAGGCGTTGTCAGTCGTCTGGTAGTGGCCGCCCGTCAGGAGGAAGTAGCCCACGATCAGCAGGATCAGCAGCGGCCCGCCGAGGATCAGCGGCCAGCGCATCCGGCGCAACAGCGTGTCGCGCTGGCCGTAGACCTGCGCGTCACTGCGGTTCTCGGCGAGATCCGTCTGATTCAAGTTCGGGACCTTCTGCTCGGACAACAGAGATGGCGGATCGGGCGAACGCTGGTGAGCGTCGCCGCATCCCTTCATTTGAGGAAACGGTGATAGGGCTGACCGGCAGATGATCCAAATGATACCTTGTCACGAAATGAATGAACCGTATGCATCATCATGTTGGATCTGAACCTCCTGCGCGTTTTTGACGTCATGCTGGAGGAGCGCAGCGTGACGCGCGCAGGCGCCCGCCTGGGCCTCACCCAGTCCGCCGTCAGCCACGCGCTGAACCGCCTCCGCTACGCCCTGGACGACGAGCTGTTCATCCGCGGCCCCAACGGCATGCTGCCGACGGCGCGCGCGGTGGAGATGGGACCGCAGGTCCACGCGGCCCTTGTGCAGCTGCAGGGCGCCATCGCCCCGGCGGATTTTTCGCCGGCGACCAGCGAGCGACGGTTCGTGCTGGTGGCGGGGACCTACGCCTGCGCCGTGCTGGCGCCCCCGCTGGTCAGCCGGCTGGCGGCCGAGGCGCCCCTTTCGGAGCTGATCATCAGCCAGTACACGCCCGACGTCTTCGACCGGCTGGATGCGCACCGGGTGGACTTCATCGTCGGCGGGGTGGTGGCCGCGCCGGGCCGCTTCGTGCGCGAGACCATCGCCGACGAGCGGCTGGCCTGGGTGGCGCGGGCGGATCATCCGATCACGCGGCTCAATCAGGTGGAGCTGGAGGACCTGGCGGCCGCATCGCACGTGGTCATCTCGTCCGGGGTCTCGGGCATGATCGACGACGCGGCGGCGCGCCGCGGGCTCGTCACGCGGCCGAGCTGGGAGGATTCCGGCGCCTTCGAGACCGCGCTCGCCGCCCGCGGCCTGACCCGGCGGATCGGCGTGAGCGTGCCGGACAGCTATTCGGCGATCGCGGTGGTCGTGCGCTCGGACATGATCACCCTGATCCCGCGCCGCCTGGCCATGCTCGGCGCCGAGAGCGGGCGACTGAAGCTGATCGAACCGCCCTATCCCTCGCCCTCGGTCGAGATCAGCCTGGTCTATCTGAAGGAGCGGCTGGTCGAGCCTGCGGTGGCCTGGATGCTCGACCTGATCCGCGCGACGGCGGCGAAGATCTAGGGGGCAGCAACGCCCCCCTTTCCCGCTCGTCCCCGCTTTCGCG
>NZ_DATELG010000346.1:0-5554 GCF_035276905.1 Phenylobacterium sp.
GGCGCGGCGGTTGCAAGCCGAGCGCGACGGCGACGCCGCGCGGCGTCGGCAGGCAGAAGCGCGCCGGGCGGACGAAGGCGAAAAGCTCCAGCGCGTCGAAGATCGCAGGCCCCCGCGGCGGCGCGTTCAGCCCCAGCCGGCGCGCGCTCATCGCCGCATGCGCCACCAGCACCGGCCCGCGGTCGAAGAGGTCGCGGGCGTCGGGCGCCCGCAGCGCCTGGGCGCCCGAGCCGTCGGCCACCGCCGCGCGCGGACCCGGCAGGACCACCAGCGCAGGTGCGAGTTCGAGACTGACGGAGGGCGCGTTCACAAGTCCACGACTAGCCGCATTCTCCTCGGAACGAAACGGAAACCGGCGCCGCACGTTCACCTGACGCAGCCATTCAGCCGCGGTTCAGCAAGCGAGGTCTAACAAAGGATTAAACATGTTCGATCCCGCGCGTGCGGGGCGGACCAGGAGGTCCAGATGCGTAAGTTCCTCACTGCGGCGCTCGCCGCCCTGACGCTGGGCGGCGCGATGGTCGCGACGACGGCGCCGGCCGAGGCGGGGCCGTACGGCTGGCGCGGCGGCTATGGCGGCTGGCACGGCGGCTATGGCGGCTATAACGGCTACCACTACTACGGCCACCACGGCAGCAACGCCGGCGTGGCGGTCGCCGCCGGCATCGCCGGCCTGGCGGTCGGCGCGGCGCTGGCCAGCCCGCGGTCCTACGACAACGGCTATTACGGCGGCGGCTACTATGCGCCCGGCTACGCCTACCCGTCCTCGGGCTACTACTATTATCCGGAGCCCGCCTACCGGCTCTGCTCGGGCGGCCACTGGGTCTGGGACCCCTACGCCGGCCGCAACATCTGGGTCCGCGAGCGCTACTACTGCTGACGGCCTCCGCGCCGCCCTCGCTCAACCGCAGGGCGGCGATAAGGCCGGTGAAACGGAACGGGAACGTGCTATAGCCCGGGCCCATGGCTGACGCCGCGGGTCCCTGCTCCGACCTCCTGCCGCCCCGGTTCCGCGACTGGTTCGCCCGGCGTGGCTGGGCGGCGCGTCCGCACCAGCTGGCGATGATCGAGAAGGCCCGGGCCGGCCGCGACGCCCTGCTGATCGCCCCCACCGGCGGCGGCAAGACGCTGGCCGGCTTCCTGCCCAGCCTGATCGAGCTTGCCGAGCGCCCGAAGGCCAACACCCACCCGGGCCTGCACACCCTCTACATCTCCCCCTTGAAGGCGCTGGCGGTCGACGTCGAGCGCAACCTGACGGCGCCGATCCTGGAGATCGGCTTGGCCGTCGTCGCCGAGTCGCGCACCGGCGACACCGGCGTCGCACGCCGCCAGCGCCAGAAGGTCAAGCCGCCCGACATCCTGCTGACCACGCCCGAACAGCTGGCCCTGCTCTGCGCCTGGGAGGGCGCTCGCCTGCTGTTCGAGCGCCTGGCTTGCGTCATCCTCGACGAGATCCACACCCTGCACGCCTCCAAGCGCGGCGACCTCCTGGCGCTGGGCCTCGCCCGCCTGCAGCAGTTCGCGCCGGGGATGCGGCGCGTCGGGCTATCGGCGACGGTGGACGATCCGGAGGTGATCAAGCGGTGGATGGGGCGGTGCGGGAACGCCCCCTCCGTCTCGCTACGCGAGCCACCTCCCCCGCTTCGCGGTGGAGGATCTGAGCGCCAAGATGCTCCACCGCTTGCGGGGGAGCTGTCGGCGAAGCCGACTGAGGGGGCGTTCGGCGTCGACCTCGTCACCGGCCCCGCCGGCGCGGCCCCGATCGTCGACGTCCTGCTCTCCGAGGGCCGCGTCCCCTGGGCCGGCCACACCGCCCAGCACGCCATGGAGGAGGTCTACGAGGTCATCAAGCGCGCGCGCACCGCGCTGGTCTTCGTCAACACGCGGTTCCAGGCGGAGTTCGCCTTCCAGGAGCTCTGGCGGCTGAACGAGGACGCCCTGCCGATCGCCCTGCACCACGGCTCGCTGGCCGCCGAGCAGCGGCGCAAGGTCGAGGCGGCGATGGCGCGCGGGAGCTTGCGCGCGGTGGTCTGCACCTCCACCCTCGACCTCGGCATCGACTGGGGCGACGTCGACCTGGTCATCCAGCTGGCCTCGCCGAAGGGCGCCTCGCGCATGGTCCAGCGGATTGGCCGCGCCAACCACCGCCTGGACGAACCCAGCCGCGCCCTCTTCGTCCCCGCCAACCGCTTCGAGATGCTGGAGTGCCAGGCCGCGCGCGAGGCGATCGCCGAGAACGCGCTGGACGGCGAGGCCGCCCGCACCGGGGCGTTGGACGTGCTGGCCCAGCACGTCATGGGCTGCGCATGTTCCGAACCCTTCGACCTGCTGGCGCTGTTCGACGAGGTCCGCTCCAGCGGCCCCTACCGCGACCTTCCCTGGGAGGATTTCGAGCAGGTCGTCGATTTCGTTTCCACCGGCGGCTATGCGCTGAAGACCTACGACCGGTTCCGCCGCATCGTGAAGGGCCCCAAAGACGACCAAGGAGGGGACGGCCTCTGGCGGGTGCGCAACGGGGAGACCGCCCAGCGCCACCGGCTGAACGTCGGCGCGATCGTCTCGCCCGCCATGCTCTCGGTCCGCCTGGCCGGCCGCCGCGGGGGGGTCGGGCGCAAGATCGGCGAGGTCGAGGAGGGCATGCTGGAGATGCTCGATCCCGGCGACACCTTCGTCTTCGCCGGCCAGGTCTGGAAGCTGATGGGCGTGACCAACCTCGACGTCCTCGTCAGCCCGGCCGCCGACCGGGACCCGAAGATGCCGTCCTGGGGCGGCTCGAAGTTCGCGCTCTCCACCTTCCTCGCCCGCCGGGTGCGCCAGCTGATGTTCGACGAGCGTCACTGGGCGGTGCTGCCGGGCGACGTGCGCGAATGGCTGGAGCTGCAGAAGGCCCGCTCGCTGATCGTCGGCGAGGACGAGATGCTGCTCGAGACCTTCCCGCGCGGGCAACGTCACTTCATGGTCTGCTACCCGTTCGAGGGCCGGCTGGCGCACACCACGCTGGCCATGCTGCTGACCCGCCGGCTGGAGCGCCTGGGCGCCGGCCCCCTGGGCTTCGTCTGCAACGACTATGCGATGGCGATCTGGGCGCTGAAGCCGCTGGGCGGCCTCGATTTCGACCAGCTGTTCGCCGAGGACATGCTGGGCGACGACCTTGAGGACTGGCTGGCGGAGAGCTTCATGATGAAGCGCGCCTTCAAGGGCTGCGCGGTGATCGCCGGCCTGATCGAGCGCCGCTTCCCCGGCGAGCAGCAGAAGAGCGGCCGCCAGATCACCTTCTCCACCGACCTGATCTACGACGTCCTGCGCCGCCACCAGCCGGACCACCTCCTGCTGCGCTGCGCCCGGGCCGATGCGGCGACCGGCCTCATCGACGTGGCGCGCCTGGCGCAGATGCTGGCGCGCATCCGCGGCCGCATCCGGCATGCGCCTCTCGACCACCTGTCGCCCTTCTCGGTCTCGATCCTGCTGGAGATCGGCAGGGAGCGGTCCCCGGGCGGCGCGGGCGAGATGATCCTGGCCGAGGCGGAGGAAGACCTGATCGCAGAGGCCGTCGCGTGAACGCCCCGTTTTCACAAGTATCCGGGACAAGCTTCGCCTACGAGTTCGTATCCGCGGCCTGCGGTTCGCTGCACCTCTCGGTCGCCGGCGCCGAGGCGGCGTTGCGGCCGTCCGGCGCCCTCTGGCTTCAGGCGCACGGCGCGCTGGTGGTCGCCGACCTGCACCTGGAGAAGGGCTCGTCCTACGCCCGCCGCGGCCAGATGCTGCCGCCCTACGACACCCGCGAGACGCTGGGCCGGCTGGAGGCCGAGGTCGCCCGCCTCGCTCCCCGCGTGCTGGTCTTCCTGGGCGACACCTTCCACGACGGCGCGGCCGAAGAGCGGATGGAGACCGCCGACGCCGCCCGGCTCGGCGGCCTGGCCCTTGGGCGGGACCTGATCTGGGTGGTCGGCAACCATGACGCAGACGGGCCGCGGGGCCTGCCGGGCGAGACGGTCGCCGAGCTGGCGCTCGCCGACCTGACTCTGCGCCACGAGCCGCGCCCCGGCGTGCAAGCCGGCGAGGTCTGCGGCCACCTGCACCCGGCGGCCAAGGTCCGCAGTCCGCGCGGCGCGGTCCGCCGCCGCTGCTTCGCCACCGACGGCGAGCGCCTGATCCTGCCGGCCTTCGGCGCCTACGCCGGCGGCCTCAACGTCCGCGATACGGCCTTCGCCGGCCTCTTCGCCCGCCCCCCGCTCGCCGGCGCGCTCGGCCGCGATCGCGTCCACGCCGTCGGCTGGCGCTCGCTGGCGGGGGACTGAGGGGGCGTTCCGGCGCTAAGGCAGGAACCTCGCCCCGCTCCGCAGCGCCTGGTCCAGCGCCACGGCGAGCGAGACGCAGGCGGCGACCGTCACCGCGGTCGACAGGCGCGGGAAGCGGGCCGCGGTGTCGGGGACAGCGTGGTCCGACAGCCACTGCAGCATGAAGGCCGCCAGGTAGGCGGTGACGATCCAGGCCAGTTCGAGCCGCCAGCGCGCCAGCAGCAGTCCCCAGGCCACGACGCCGAACAGCAGCGCGCTGGCGAGACGGCCGCGCCGCGGCGCCCGGCGGCCGCTCTCCAGGCCCCAGCGGACGCCCGCCAGGAACGACAGCACCACAGCCGACCAGGTGAGCAGCACGGTCACCGCCTGGCGCGCGGCCTCGGGCGGCCCGTAGCCATAGATTCCCGCCGAGACCGGGAACGGCATCAGCGCGAGGATCGCCAGGATCCACATCGAAACCGGCGCGGCCTCATGCGCCCGCCGCGCGCCCGCCGCGCTGTCGTCGCTCACCACGTCAGTCCCTCCGCTCGAGAAGGATGCGATCCGCCAAATACGGCGTGATCATCGAATCGTGCTCCAGAATCAAATGGCTGGACGCACGCCGCGCCCGGGGCTGGTTGGCCGGCGAAGCTAGACCGGAACGCGCGATCTCCCAAGCGCCCAGCCCAGAACGTCGTTCAGCGGCTGAGGGCGACGCCGCGACGGGCGGCGGCGCCGGTGCGCTCCTGGAAGGCCGCCGCGGCGTTGTCGGCGACCACCTTCTGGTCCGGCGACAGCTGGGCTCGCAGGCTCTCGGCGTTGGCCCGGGCCTGGGCGTCGCCGCCGGCCGCGGCGATCGCGAACCAGGTGTAGGCCTGGACGGCGTCGCGCGGCACGCCGCTGCCCGCCTGATAGAGCAGGCCCAGGTTGAATTGGGAGTCGACGATGCCCTGCTCGGCCGCCGCCCGGAACCAGCGCGCCGCGCCCGCCAGGTCCTGCGCCCCGCCCTCGCCGTGGAAGTCGAACAGGGCGAGGTTGTGCATCGCCGAGGCGTCGCCGCCCTCGGCCGCCCGCTCGGTCCAGACCCGCGCCTCGGCAAGGTTCTGCCTGACGCCGTGATCGCCGGTCTCATAGAGCTTGCCGAGGTAGAATTGCGCCGGCGGATGTCCCGCCTCGGCGATCGCCTTCAGCTTGGCGAGCGCGCCCGGCTCGCCCGTCTCGACGCCGCGGGCGGCGTTGACGAAGGCGGTCTGCAAGGCGCCGGCGAGCTGCGCCGG
>NZ_DATELG010000347.1:0-7719 GCF_035276905.1 Phenylobacterium sp.
CGAGCAGCTTCTCCTTCAGGCCGCCGATGGCGGTGACCCGGCCGCGCAGGGTGACTTCGCCGGTCATGGCGATCTCCTTGCGGATCGGGATCCCGGTGAGCACCGAGACGATCGCGGTGGCCATGGCCGCGCCGGCGGACGGTCCGTCCTTGGGCGTGGCGCCGTCCGGCACGTGGATGTGGACGTCGGTGCGCTCGAACTTCGGCGGCTCGATGCCGAACTTCGTCGCCCGGCTGCGCACGTAGGAGTTCGCGGCCGAGATCGACTCCTTCATCACGTCCTTCAGGTTGCCGGTCACCGTCATGCGGCCCTTGCCCGGCATCTTGACCGCTTCGATGGTCAGGATGTCGCCGCCGAACTCGGTGTAGGCCAGGCCGGTGATGATGCCGACCTGATCCTCCGCGTCGGTCTCGCCGTAGCGGTACTTGCGCACGCCCGCGTCCTTGGCCAGCCGCTCCTCGTCGACGGTGATCGACAGGACCTTCTCGCGGGCCAGGTCGCGCACCGTCTTACGCGCCAGGTTGCCCAGCTCCCGCTCCAGCGAGCGGACGCCGGCTTCCCGCGTGTAGTAGCGGATCAGGTCGCGGATGGACTGCTCCGGAACGACGAACTCCTCCGGCTTCAACCCGTGGTCCTTGGTCAGCTTCGGCAGGACGTGGCGCTTGGCGATCTCCACCTTCTCGTCCTCGGTGTAGCCGGGGATGCGGATGATCTCCATGCGGTCCAGCAGGGGCTGGGGCATGTTCAGGCCGTTGGCCGTGGTGACGAACATCACCGGCGACAGGTCGTAGTCGACCTCCAGGTAGTGGTCGGCGAAGGTCGAGTTCTGCGCCGGATCCAGCACCTCGAGCAGTGCCGACGACGGATCGCCCCGCCAGTCCGCGCCCATCTTGTCGATCTCGTCCAGCAGGAAGAAGGCGTTGGTCGACTTGGCCTTCTTCATCGACTGGATGATCTTGCCGGGCATGGAGCCGATGTAGGTCCGGCGATGGCCACGGATCTCGGCCTCGTCGCGCACCCCGCCCAGGGAGACCCGGACGAACTCGCGGCTGGTGGCCTTGGCGATCGACTTGCCGAGCGAGGTCTTGCCGACGCCGGGAGGCCCCACGAGGCACAGGATCGGGCCTTTGAGCGTGCCCACGCGGCTCTGCACCGCCAGGTACTCCAGGATCCGCTCCTTGACCTTCTCCAGGCCGTAGTGGTCCTCGTTGAGGATGTCCTCGGCCTTCTGCAGGTCGATGGGCTTCTGCTTGGCCTTGCCCCACGGGATCGACAGCAGCCAGTCGAGGTAGTTCCGCACGACCGTGGATTCCGCCGACATCGGGCTCATGTTGCGCAGCTTCTTCAGCTCCGCCTCGGCCTTGGTGCGGGCTTCCTTCGACAGCTTGGTCTTCTTGATGCGCTTCTCGAGCTCGAGCAGCTCGTCGCGCGAGTCGTCCTGCTCGCCCAGCTCGCGCTGGATCGCCTTCATCTGCTCGTTCAGGTAGTACTCGCGCTGCGTCTTCTCCATCTGGCGCTTCACGCGGTTACGGATCTTCTTCTCCGTCTGCATGACGCTGATCTCGCCCTCCATCAGGGCGTAGACCTTCTCCAGACGCTTCACGACGTTGAACACCTCGAGCAGCTGCTGCTTCTCGGAGATCTTCACCGACAGGTGCGAGGCGATGCGGTCGGCCAGCTCGCCGGGGTTCTCGATCTGTGGGATCGCAGCGAGCGCCTCGGGCGGAACCTTCTTGTTCAGCTTCACATAGTTTTCGAACTGCTCGACGACCGCGCGCGACAGGGCCTCGGCCTCGGGCGAGCCGGAGCCGTCTTCCTGCACATAGGCGATCTCGGCCTCGTAGTAGTCGGCCTGCTCGGTGAAGCGGGTGATGCCCGCACGGGCGCGGCCCTCCACCAGCACCTTCACCGTCCCGTCCGGCAGCTTCAGGAGCTGCAGCACGGTCGCCACCACCCCGACGTCGTAGATGGCGGCCGGAGCCGGATCGTCGTCATCCTTGTCCTTCTGGGTGGCGAGCAGGATCTGCTTGCCCTCATTGCGCATCGCTTCTTCGAGCGCGCGCACGGACTTCTCCCGGCCCACGAACAGCGGCACCGGCTGGTGCGGAAAGACCACGATGTCCCGCAGCGGCAGGATCGGCAGGATCTTAATCTCGGACATGATGCTCAAACTCCTGGCCGGTCCGTTTCGTCTCGGACTCGGCGACCGGATCGTGGTCACTCAGACGATGCGCCTGAGTCGGACGACCCGTTCCACCGCCATGGCGGCGGTTGGTTCCCAATAAATGTGGACGGTTTCGCCCCGGGTTCAAGCCGAGCCGGACCTGCGCGCGACACTCCGTCTCAGCTTGGCCACATTTCTACCTTGACCGCTGCGAGCGACGCCGTTCGCGCAAGGATTTGCCCCATTCACAGCTATTATCTGGAGATCTTGGGAACCTTATCAAGGCCGGCGACAAGAGGCTTGCGCGGCAGCTTGCCGAGCCGGTCGACAGGCGTCACCGCGCCGACGTCCGCTTGCCCGCCGTCAGGAAGCCGATCGCGCCGGCGCCGATCGCCCCGCCGGCGGCGAGGGCCATGGCGAGGCGATAGCCCGCGGCGATCGAGGCCGGATCCGCGCCGTTCAGCACGAAGCCAGCCAGCGCCACGGCGATCAGGCCCGCCACCCGGGCCACGGCGTTGTTGACACCCGAGGCGGCCCCTTCCCGCTCCTGGGACACGGCGCCGAGCACGGCGTTGGTCAGCGGCGCCACCGCCACGCCCATGCCGAGCGCCAGGACCGCCAGGCCCGGAAAGGCTCCGGTCCAGTAGGCCCCGTCCCTCGCACGAAGCGCCAGCAGACCGAAGCCGGCCGCCGCCAGAAGACCGCCCGCAAGCAGCATGAACCGCGCCCCGATCCGGCCGGCCAGCCTGCCGCTCAGCGGCGAGAGCGCCGCCAGCCCCACCGACAGCGGCAGCAGCGCCGCCCCCGCGGCGCCCGTCGGATAGTGGTGCACACGAAGAAGGTTGAAGGGCAGGACGAACAGCGCCCCGCTGAAAGCCGCATAGAGCAGCAGCGTGAGCGCGTTGAGCCCCAAGAAGGCCGGCGACTTGAAGAGCCCCAGCGGCATCATCGGGTTTTGAGCGTGGTCCTCGATCCACAGGAAGGCCGCCAGCAGGGCTGCGCCCAGGGCGCCCGCGCCCAGGATCACGGCGTCCGCCCCGCGCTTCGGCGCATCCGTCAGCGCCCAGGTGACCAGGCCCAGGCCCGCGGTCGCTGCGAGCGCGCCCCGCCAATCCACCGGCCCGACTTCGCCGCCGTGGCTCTCCTTGGCCCCGGCCGCGGTCAGCCAGGCGGCGAGCGCCGCCAGCGGCAGGTTGATGGCGAACACGGCGCGCCAGGATACCGTCTGCACCAGCCAGCCGCCAAGCACCGGCCCGACGGCGCTCATCAGCCCGCTGGCGCCGGCCCAGATCCCGACCGCCTGGCCGCGGCCCTTCTCGTCGAAAGTCGCGCCCAGCAGCGCCAGGCTCGCCGGCGTCAGGATCGCGGCGCCCACGCCCTGCAGCGCGCGCGCCGCGATCAACGCCGGCAGGCTGGGCGAAAGGCCGCAGGCCGCCGAAGCCACGGCGAACAGCGCCACCCCGGCGATGAACACCCGCCTGCGGCCGTAGCGGTCGGCGGCCGCCCCGCCGGCCAGCACCAGGGCGCCCAGCAAGAGGGCATAGGCGTTGACGATCCACTGGGCCGCGGCGAAGTCGCCGCCCAGCTTCTGCTGGATCACCGGGACGGTCAGGTTGACGGCCGAGGCGTCGATGAAGGCCAGGCTCGAGCCCAGCACCGTCCCCGCCAGCACCAACCGCGGCCTACCGCATGGCGGCGCCGCGCCGGAAACGATTGCGCCCGCGGCTCTGACGGAACCGCGGGCGCAGGGATCAGGCAGGAGGGCCATGCGGCCCAAGGGTGTCAGGCCGCGCCGCCCTTGTCGCGGCGCTCGGCGTAGATCAGCAGCGGCTGCGAGCGGCCTTCGACCACCTCGGCGTTGACCACCACCTCCTCGACCCCGTCGTAGGTCGGCAGCTCGTACATGGTGTCGAGCAGAATGCCTTCGAGGATCGACCGCAGGCCGCGGGCCCCGGTCTTGCGCTGGATGGCCTTGCGGGCCACCGCGTTCAGCGCGTCCTCGGTGAAGGTCAGGCCGATGTTCTCCATGTCGAACAGGCGGACGTACTGCTTGACGAAGGCGTTCTTCGGCTCGGTGAGGATCTTCACCAGCGCCTTCTCGTCGAGGTCGTCGAGGGTGGCGATCACCGGCAGGCGGCCGATGAACTCCGGGATCAGGCCGAAGCGCAGCAGGTCGTCCGGCTCCACCTGCCGGAAGATCTCGCCGGTCCGGCGCTCGTCCGGATCCGACACCTTGGCGCCGAAGCCGATCGAGGTGCCCTGGCCGCGCGCCGAGATGATCTTCTCCAGGCCCGCGAAGGCGCCGCCGCAGATGAACAGGATGTTGGTGGTGTCGACCTGCAGGAACTCCTGCTGCGGATGCTTGCGCCCGCCCTGGGGCGGCACGGAGGCGACGGTGCCTTCCATGATCTTCAGCAGCGCCTGCTGCACGCCCTCGCCCGAGACGTCGCGGGTGATCGAGGGGTTGTCGGACTTGCGGCTGATCTTGTCGACCTCGTCGATGTAGACGATGCCGCGCTGCGCCCGTTCGACGTTGTAGTCCGCAGCCTGCAGCAGCTTCAGAATGATGTTCTCGACGTCCTCGCCGACGTAGCCGGCTTCGGTCAGCGTCGTGGCGTCGGCCACGGTGAACGGCACATCGATGATGCGCGCCAGCGTCTGGGCCAGCAGCGTCTTGCCGGTGCCGGTCGGGCCGATCAGCAGGATGTTGGCCTTGCCCAGCTCGACGTCGTTGTTCTTCGTCGCATGGTTCAGGCGCTTGTAATGGTTGTGGACCGCGACCGAGAGCACCTTCTTGGCGTGGTCCTGACCGATCACGTAGTCGTCGAGGACCTCACGAATCTCCTTCGGAGTCGGCACGCCGTCCTTCGACTTGACGAAGGAAATCTTGTGCTCTTCACGGATGATATCCATGCACAGCTCGACGCACTCGTCGCAGATGAACACGGTCGGCCCCGCGATGAGCTTGCGGACCTCGTGCTGGCTCTTGCCGCAGAAAGAGCAATAGAGGGTGCTCTTCGAGTCTCCGCTGGCGGCCTTGGTCATGGTCGTTTCTCACTCTCTAGGCGACCCGGGTTGGGACGTCCCGGACACCGCCGCCCCGACGGCGCCGCGCATCCCTGCAGGTTACGCGCCGCGGGTTGTCTAAGTCTTGACATTCCCCGATCCGAGCCGGGATCACAAGCCTTCGAACGTCGTAGCGGCGTTTGGCGACGCAGCGCCGAACGTCCGGACGCCGCTTTTGTACATGGGGAACGGCCTGAAATGGCACAAGACGGCGTTACTCGGGCGTCCTGCGGCGAGACAGAACGTCGCGCGCCGAACGCCGGTCGCGCGATCGTCGCCTTCGACTTCGACGGTACGCTGACGATTCGCGACAGCTTCACGGCGTTCCTCAGGTGGCGCGCGGGGCCGATCCGGCATGCACTGGGCATGGCCAGGCTCGCGCCCGCCGCCCTGCGTTATCTGATCGACAGAGACCGTGGCCGGATCAAGGCGGCCGCCGTCCGAGAGTTCCTCGCCGGGCTGACGCGGGACGAGCTGCGCCGCGCCGCCGAGTCCTTCGCCGCCGAGCAGTCGGCGGCGATGTTCCGCCCCGACGCGCTCCAGACCTGGCGGGACTGGCGCGACCGCGGGGCCTCGATGGTCATCGTCACCGCCTCGCCCAGCGACGTGGTGCGCCCGTTCGCCGAGCGCCTTCAGGCCGAGGCGCTGATCGGCACGGAGCTCGCCTTCGATGCGCAGGACCGGCTGACCGGCGGCTTCGTCACCCCCAATTGCCGCGGGCCGGAGAAGGTCGCGCGGCTCGAGGCGCGCTTCGGCGCCGGCGTGCGCTTGGCGGCGGCCTATGGCGACACCGGCGGCGACCGCGAAATGCTGGCGATCGCCGAGACGGCGGGCTTCCAGGTCTTCACGGCGCGGCCCTAGAAGTTCCGGAAGAGCCCCAGGGCGGCCAGCAGCGCCAGGCCGATCAGGATGGTCACCCCGACTACGCTCGCCCCCCACGCCATCAGCTTGATCAGGCTGAGATGCATCGCCCAGCGCGGCCAGGGTCCGCGGACCACGCGGTATTCGGCGTCGGTGACAGGGGGGCGCTCGCGGGGGCGCTCTGGCGGCGGCATGGCGCCAGTCTGTCCCCCGCGCCGGGCCGCCGCAACCATCTCGCGGCGGTCACGCGCGCCCGCCCCGCACGGAGCGGGCGCGCGACCTGGCGGTCTACGCGACCAACATAGGCCGTCGGACAGGCCCGATCCGGAATCCGCCTGCGCGCCTGAACGTCGGCTGAACGATGGTATGCGAGTCCCCCGGCGATGGAACAAGCGTCGCTGCGGGGGGTTCAAGCTTAGCTGGGAGGCTCGAGGTTGGGAGCGGCGCATCACGCGCGCCGACGGCGCATGCCACATCCTGGACCGTCGGCCCCTGAACAGGGCCAGCGACGGCCGCTCCGGCGCGGCCCGCTCCGATGGATGACCGGCAGGCTGGTGCTCGCCGTCCACCGGCTCGCCGACCGACTGGACCTCCTGCCGTCGGAGTTCGACGCCGAATCGCGCATCGATAGGAACGACGCCACGGCGGTCCTGGCCGAGTGGATCCGCTATGCCCGGTTCTGGGCCAGCTACAATCCCGAAGAGATGTTCGCGCTCAAGGTCGGGGGCGCCATGCTGCTGGCGGGCGTCCTGGCCCTGTGGCTGGCGATCGCCTTCTTCCTCTAGGCGCGAGGAGGCGCTTGCGGGTTCGGTGAATCGAAAGTTGGCGTCGGGCGCGGGCGTTAACCATGCATTTACCGACGCGGCGGAACTTTGGCCTGTCTTCCTTGAAGACACCCACCATCACCGACTTTTTTCCAGCCCGGCGCTCGCGCCGGGCCTTTTTTTGTCTTGTCCACAGATGCATCAGATGGGTGGGAAAAAGTCCCCGGTCTGCGGCTTGCATGCCCACCGGTCGTGGCGTATAGCCCCGGCCCTCGACGGCTCTGGTCCTCGGTAGCTCAGTTGGTAGAGCAGGCGGCTGTTAACCGCCGGGTCGCAGGTTCGAGTCCTGCCCGGGGAGCCATCGAGAAACATCACTTATCTCAGCTTTTCGCTTCCGCCCTGGAACCGCAGGTCGCCGATTTCAAGGCGCGCGATCAGGCCGGTCCGCGCGTCACGCCGCCCAAGGCAGGGTCAAGCGCCATGCCGGCGGCGTCGAGGCCGGCGTAGCAGCGCTCCTCGACGTCGGCCGGCGGATGTCGGTGGACCATCTAGGCCATGTAGAGAGACCGTCGAGCGTCTCGGCCGAGGCGTTGACGCAGCTGTCGCCGCCCCTGCCGTTCCTAACAGCCCCTAGAACTTATATCCGACTTTCAAACCGTAGGTGCGCGGAGCCCCGACGGCGCCCTGCTCTCCGCCCCCAGGGTTGGCCTGAGCGGCCAAGCTCACGTAATACTGCTCGTCCGTTATGTTGCGCGCCCAGACACCCAGGCTCACGCGTCCGCCAGGGAGCGTGTAGGTGGCGCCTCCGTCCAGCAGGCCATACGAACGTTGAGCGAGGATATTGTCGGGCCCGGCGTACCATGT
>NZ_DATELG010000348.1:0-3144 GCF_035276905.1 Phenylobacterium sp.
AGGAATTCGCCCTGTCGCTGGAGTAGGGGCGCAATTGGGCGGCGAAGCTCAGTAGTCGGCCTTCAACGCCACATAGAAGGCGTAGCGGCCTTCGCGGCCGGCGTTCTGCACGCCCGGGCCGCCCGCGCCCAGCAGCGACCAATTCTGGCCGAGCCTGTAGGTCACGCCAAGGTTGACGCCGGTGAAGGCCGCCGCGTCATCTGCGTCGCGGGCGTGGTGATAGACCTCGCCGCCGAGCGAGAGGCGCTCGCCGAGCGACCGGGTCAGCGCCAGGCCGCCCGTCCAGAAGTCGCGGTTCCCCGCGCCTGGATTGAGCTGGTAGCCGCCGCCGCCGAACAGCGTCCAGCCGCCGAAGCCCTTGCCGACCCACACAGGCAGGAGAAGGTTGGGGTGGGTCGAGGCGAAGCGCGCCTTGGCGGTGGGCGCGAAGATGCGCGGGAAGATTGCGACGCTCGGCCGCCAGCTCCCGTCCCGCTCGTGCATGATCTGATACTTGGCGGCCAGCTCGACCACGCCCATGCCGACGGCGGAGCGGTCATAGGCGGCCGGCACGACCATGGTCAGCTGCAGGTCCTGGGCGGCGCCGTAGTTGAGGTCGAGGCCCGCCTCCCCGGTTGTCTCGTCCCGCACATGGAGGCCGCCCGCGAAATTGTAGATCTCCCAGCGGCCGCGCTCGGTCGGCTCGGGGTCGTCGGTGACATAGGGCGGGCCCGCCCAGGCGTGAGCACTGACCGCAAGGGCCGCCCCGCCGGCCAGGACCAGCCGCCTCACGCCGACGCCCGGGCCTGGGCGCGCACCTGGCCTCGCTCGGTGATCCAGACCGCGGCGACCATGATCAGGGCGATCACCAGCGAGGAGTTGATCCGGCTGAGGTCGAAGCCGCCCTTGGCGAGGGGCTTGGTGAGCGTGTCGCCCAAGGTCGCGCCCAGCGGCCGGGTCAGCACATAGGCCGCCCAGAACAGGATCGCCTTCGGCGTGCGGGTGAGGAGGTGGAGCGCCGCCACCAGGGCGATCAGCCCTGCGAACAGCACCGCCCCGCCCTGGAACCCCAGCCCCAGGTCGTCGGCGGTGAAGTCGCCCAGCGCCGTGCCCAAGGTGTTCGAGACCAGGATGGTGATCCAGTAGAACACCTCGTTGCCGCGGCTGGTGATGCGGTCGGCGGCGATGGTCCCGGTGGTGCGCCGCCAGACCGCCAGCACCACGATCACGCCGGCCAGCAAAATGGCCGAGGACTTCACATAGCCCAGCCCCAGGCTGCGGTCGAAATAGTCGGAGGTCGTGGTCCCGACCGTCGTCGTCGCCACCACGCAGGCCCAGTAGAACAGCGGATGGAAGCGCTTGGAGGCGACCTGGGCGCTCACGGTCGCCGCGAAGAACCCCAGGAAGATCAGGGTCGAGACCAGGTAGCCGAGGTTCAGCTGCATCGACAGGGCGTCCCCGCCGGTCTCGCCCAGGGTGGTGGCGAGGATCTTGATCACCCAGAAGGCCAGGGTGAGCTGCGGGACCTTGCTCAGGGCGTCGGACTTCAGGTCGTGCATGAGCATTCCTGTCGGGCTGGGCGGCGCCGGCCCGTGGCGGCCGGGCCGCCTCGCCGATAGCCGGCCCCGCGTCGCGCGACTACCCCGCCCGACATTGAGATTTCCCAATGCCGCCGCGCCTTGGGGATCGAGCGCTTCGGCTGGACGAAGCCGGCGCGACCTCCCATCTCTTGCACCGTCGCCGCGAGTCGCGGCGCGTCACTGAGGATCAAGACCCATGATTTCTTCGCGATCCCGGCTCGCCGCGGTGCTGGCCGGCGCGATGGCCCTCACCCTGGCGATCGGCGCGCCCGCCGAGGCCCGGCGTGGCGGCAGCTTCGGAAGCCGCGGGGCGCGCACCTATTCCGCGCCCCGCCAGACCTCGATCACGCCGGGCTACGCCGGCCCGGTGCAGCGTTCGATGACCGCGCCGCCCGCCGGCTACACGCCCGGCCGCGCCTATGCGCCCTCGCCCGCGCAATCGCCTTACAACTACGGCGGCGGCTACCAGCAGCCGCGCTACAACTTCCCCCGCCCAGGCTTCGGCGGCGGCCTCCTGGCCGGCCTCGCCACCGGCGGCCTCCTGGGCGCCCTGATGGGCCACGGCTTCGGCGGCGGCTGGGGCGGCGGATGGGGCGGGATGGGCGGCGGGATGGGCCTGGGGCTGATCTCCAGCCTCTTCCAGCTCGGCGTCCTGGCGCTCCTGATCTGGCTGGCGGTCCGCTTCTTCCGCAGGCGCAACGCACCGGCGGCCGCGGGCGGCTACGCCAGCGGCTACGATCCCGGCCCGGCCTATGGCTATGCGCCGCCGCCGGCCTCGCCCTGGGGCGCCCAGCCCGTCGGCTACACGCCCGACCCGGCCCAGCCGGAGATCGCGGTCACGCGGGCGGACGAGCAGGCCTTCGAGCGCCTGCTGATCGAGGTGCAGGACGCCTTCGGCCGCGAGGACTACGGCGCGCTGCGCGAGCGCACCACGCCGGAGATCATGTCCTATCTTTCCGAGGAGCTTGGCCAGAACGCCACCCATGGCCGGCGCAACGAGGTCACGGGCACGCGCCTCCTGCGCTCCGAGGTGGCCGAGGCCTGGAGCGAAGGCCTGGACGACTACGCCACCGTGGCCCTCAACTACGAGAGCGCCGACGTGATGCGCGACCGCCAGACCGGCCAGGTGCTGCAGGGCGACCCCAACGTCGCGACGGTCACCACCGAAATCTGGACCTTCGTGCGCCGCGACGGCGGCCCCTGGAAGCTTTCGGCCATCCAGGAGACCTGAGGCCGATCGGGGCGCGACGGATCACCGCTGCGGGGCCTTCCCGTCGCGACCTCGTCGCCGGCTTGGGGCATGCTGCCCCCTCAAGCGGTCGAGAGGCGGTCCATGGCTACCGAGCCCATGCGCGAACACCTGGAGTGGCACCTGCGCCGCCTGAAGGGCGCGCGGGCGGCCGCCGCGGAGATGTCGCTGCGCGCCAGGAGCGACGGCCTGCAGTGGCTGTCGCTGACCCACTTCGCCGTGCTGGCGCTGGAAGCGACCCTGGCCGAGGAGATCGCGCCCGACCACAAGGCGCTGGAGGAGGTCATCGGCGACCTCGTCAGCCTCGGGGCTCCGGCGCGGGACGCCTCCGCGTCC
>NZ_DATELG010000349.1:0-7326 GCF_035276905.1 Phenylobacterium sp.
CTCGGCTTGCGGCCCGCGGCAGCGCGAGCCCGCCGTCAGCCGATCCGGAAGGAGGCGCCAATGGACGAAACCGCCATGTCGTTCATTCCGCGGGCAGCGCGATCCGCTAAGCCGCGCCGCACGGGACTTACGGAGATCCGCGGGCCCTATTATGCCGCCTACGGTCCGCGTCATCTCGCCGACGTCATGCAGACCATGGGGGCCTATGTCGACGGCGTAAAATACGCCGGCGGTTCCTTCGCCCTGATGCCGAAGGCCATCGTCGCGGAGATGAACCAGATCGTTCACGACCACGACGCCTATGTTTCGACGGGGGGCTGGATCGAAACCGTCCTGAAATTCGGCCCGGAGATGGTGGACCGCTATCTAGCTGAGGCCAAGTCGCTCGACTTCGATGTCGTAGAGATCAGCGCCGGCTTCCTCAGCCTGCCCGCCGAAGCCATGCTGCGGCTTATCGAACGCGTGCGCCAAGCCGGTCTCAAGCCCAAACCGGAGCTTGGCGTTCAGTTCGGCGCCGGCGGAAGCACCCAATCCGAGGAACTCGCGGCCGAAGGCGTCAAACCAACCTCCTGGCTGGTTACGCAAGCCCGCAGATGCCTGGAGGCAGGCGCCGAGATGCTGATGATCGAAAGCGAAGGCGTCACCGAGAACGTGACCGCCTGGCGCACCGACGTCCCCGCCGCCATCGCCGCCGAACTTGGCCTCGATCACGTCATGTTCGAGGCGGCCGATCCGGCGGTGTTCGAGTGGTACGTCAAGACCTTCGGCAACGAGGTGAACCTATTCGTCGATCACAGCCAGATCGTGCAGCTGGAAGCCCTGCGCGCTGGTATCTGGGGCACGAAGAGCACCTGGGGCCGGATTGCCAACCTGCTCTGACAGTTAGTTTCTCTCGCCGCTGGGAGGAGGGGTCCTTTAGGCGGAGCTATCGCCCGCCCCGCTCGTTTGTCAGACCTGGGGGACCTGCCTTTGGTCTGGCATGAACGACAAGACTTCTTCGAGTGAACACCGCAATGGTTCGCCGTCGACGCTACCGCGCACGACGGTCGATCGGACCCGCCGCCTGCAGCTGCCGCCTGAGCGTCGCGCGCCAAAGGGCCTCTGGGGCCAAGCCGACGGGCTCCTGCACGCCATGGAAGGCCGGCTGACGTTCGGTTTGTCGCCCCTCGTCCTTTCCCTGGCCGCCCTCGACTGGGCCGTCCACCTGGCCAATTCGCCATTCCGCAGGTGCGAGCTTGTGAGCGAGGCATGGGCCGTCTGGCAGCGGCTCTGTATGGCGGTTCTTTTCGGCGAGGCGGTCGAACCGTGCGTCGGCGATCACCGCTTCGCCGATCCGCGTTGGCAAGAGCTGCCGTTCGCCGTCCCGAAGCAGATGTTTCTGCTGGCCGAAGAGTGGCTCGATGGGGCCACGACGGGGCTGCCCGGCGTCAATCTCGACAGCACACGGCTCGTCAACTTCGCCGCCCGGCAGTGGCTGGACGCCTTCTCCCCCTCGAACCTGCCGTGGGCGAATCCGGAGGTCATCGACGCAGCTTTCGCCCAGTCGGGCGCAAATCTCCTCCGCGGCGCGCAGAATTTTTTAGAGGATCTAGCCAGCCTCATGGGCGCGACCTTCCCGCGGCAGGACGGTCTAGAAGTCGGCCGCGATCTGGCGATCACGCCGGGCCAAGTGGTCTTCCGAAATCATCTTTGCGAGGTCATCCAGTATTCACCGCAGACCGAATTCGTCAGGCCCGAACCGATCCTGATCATTCCCGCGTGGATCATGAAATACTACATTCTCGACCTTTCGCCGCATAACTCGCTGATCCGTCATCTGGTGGAGCACGGATTCACGGTCTTCTGTCTTTCCTGGAAGAATCCTGGCGCCGAACTGCGTGACGCTCCATTCGACGCCTATCGCGCGGAAGGCCTGCTTGCGGCGCTCGATGTGGTGGAGGCCATCCAGCCTGACGTGGCGGTCCACGCCTGCGGCTATTGCCTCGGCGGCACCCTGCTGGCGATCGCCGCCGCCGCGCTCGCCCGCGATGGCGACGGGCGGCTGGCGAGCCTCACCCTATTCGCCGCCGAAACGGACTTCACGGAGGCCGGCGAGCTTCGCCTGTTCACGACTCAGGACCAGGTCGCCTTTCTGGAAGACGTGATGGCCGCCCAGGGCTTTCTTGACGGCCGGCAGATGGGCGGCGCCTTCCAGCTGCTGCGCTCTCGCGACCTGATCTGGTCGCGGCTGGTCAAGACCTATCTGATTGGCGAGCGTGACCAGCCCAACGACCTGATGACGTGGAACGAGGACGCCACGCGGCTGCCTTACCGCATGCACTCGGACTATCTGCGCCGCCTCTATCTGCGCAACGACCTCGCCGAGGGCCGCTTCGAGGTGGAGGGCCGACCCGTTTCCGTCGGCGACATCCGCGCGCCCTTCTTCGTCGTCTCGACCGAGACGGATCACGTTGCCCCCTGGCGTTCGGTGCACAAGATCCATCTGCAGAACGAGGGCGAGATCACCTTCGTGCTCACGACCGGCGGCCACAACGCCGGGATAATCAGCGAGCCTGGCCATCCGCACCGCAGCTACCGCCTGCTCGCCCGCAAGAAGGACGGCTCCTATCTGGGCCCTGACGACTGGTACGCGGCCGCCGAACAGCACGACGGCTCCTGGTGGCCGGCGTGGATCGAATGGCTGCGCGCCCGCTCCGGTCCGCAGGATCGGCCTCCTCCCAAGGCTGCCGCCGGCGACAAGGGCTTTCCCGCGCTGGAACCCGCGCCGGGGAGCTATGTTTTCGAGCGGTGAGCCGCCATGCCCGAGACCGCGCCAAAGCTGAGAGCGAGTGGTCGGACCTCCGAAGTGGAGCGCCTCGCGCAATTCGTCCAGCGGGCCTCCTACGGCGACCTCTCCACGGCGGCGCGCGAAGCGCTGAAGATCCGCGTGCTGGACAGCCTGGGATGCGCCATCGGCGCGCTCGGCGCGGACCTCATGTCGGTCGTACGTCGCCAGGTCGTGGAGTTCGGCGGGTCGCCGCTCTGTAGCCTCATTGGCGGAGGCAGGACCGCGCCCGACCGGGCGGCGTTCATGAACGGAGCCTTGGTCCGCCATCTCGATTTCATGGACGCCTATCTCGCGCGCGGCGAGACCTGCCATCCGAGCGACAATCTGGCCCCGGTGCTGGCGGCGGCAGAATACGCCGACGCGGACGGCGCCGGCCTGATGACCGCGCTCGCCGTGGCCTATCAGGTCCAGGCCCGGCTCAGCGACGAGGCGCCGGTGCGCGACCGCGGCTTCGACCACACGACCCAGGGCGCATTCGCCGTCGGTGCAGGCGTCGCCAAGGCGCTCGGGTTGGACGCGGAGCAGATGGCGCACGCGATCGCGCTGGCCGCGGTTGGCAACGTCGCCTTGCGGGTGACGCGCACCGGCGACCTCTCCCATTGGAAGGGCCTCGCGTTCCCGAACACGGCCTTCATGGGCGTCCACGCGGCCTTTCTGGCGATGCGCGGCGTCACCGGACCGCTGGAGGTGTTCGAAGGGGTCAAGGGGTTCAAGGAGAGCGTCAGCGGCCCGTTCTCGATTGACTGGGCCGCGGAGGACCTGGAGCGGGTCTGCCGGACCATCGTCAAGAAATACGACGCCGAGGTCCACGCCCAATCGGCGGTGCACGCCGCCCTGGCGCTGCGTGCGCGCCACGGCTTCACAGCGGCCGATGTCGCGCGTGTCGAGGTCGAGATCTTCGAGGTCGCCTACCACATCATCGGCGGCGGCGCTGAGGGCGACAAGACGCTGGTCGCGACCAAGGAGCAGGCCGACCACAGCTTGCCCTACATGGTCGCCGCGGCCCTCTGCGACGGTGTGCTCATGCCCGCCCAATATGCGCCGGAACGCATCGCCCGCGACGATGTCCAGGACCTGCTGCGACGTGTAACCGTCAGGCCGGACCAAGCGTTCTCGGCGCGCTTCCCTGACGAGATGCCGTGCCGTGTCGCGATCTGGCTGAAGGACGGGGCCCGCGTGGCCATGGAGGCGCGGGACTATCCCGGCTTCCACACCCGCGCCGCCTCATGGGAGCACGCGGTCGAGAAATTCAACGCCCTCGCTTCGCCGCTGATCTCAAGCAACAGCTGCGAAGCCATCGTCAAGGCGGTGGCGGGGCTGGAAGAGTTGGCGGTGCATGACCTCACCGCCGCCGTTGCTCGACCGATGGAGCGAGCCCACTAAGAGCCGACGGATTCCTGCGGTTCGCTGCCTCCCGATTGGACCCTGCCTCGCGACAACGGGGTTTCTTCCTCCGCAGAGGATTGAGCGCCTGCCGCCGGTGCAACCGATAAGGAGGAAAGCCCATGGACCGTGTCGCACTGGTCACCGGCGGTGTTACGGGCATCGGCGCCGCCACATGCGCGGCTCTGACGAACGCTGGGCGCCGCGTCGTGGCGAACTATTTTGGAGGAGAGGACGAGGCGAACGCCTTCAGCGCGCGCACCGGCACGCCCGTCTTTCAGTGGGACGTCGCCGACTTCGACGCCTGCCATCGGGGCGTCGCCGAGGTCACGCGCGCGGTCGGGCCGATCGACATCCTCGTCAACAATGCGGGCGTCACGCGCGACGCGACGCTGCATAAGATGACCAAGGAGCAGTGGCGATCCGTCATCGAGGTCGATCTGGGCGGTTGCTTCAACATGTGCCGCGCGGTGATCGAGGCCATGCGCGAGCGTCGTTTCGGACGGATTGTGAACGTCAGCTCCGTCAATGGACTCGCCGGACAGTTCGGCCAGACGAACTATGCTGCGGCAAAGGCGGGAATCGTCGGTTTCACCAAGGCCCTGGCGCTCGAGGGGGCGGCGCGAGGGATCACTGTGAACGCCATTGCGCCAGGCTATACCGATACCGCGTTAGTTGCAGCCGTGCCTCCCGACATACTGAAGGAGATTCTCGCGGCCGCGCCGGTCGGACGGCTCGCCCAACCACCCGAGATCGCTCGCGGCGTCGCCTTTTTGACCAGCGACGAGGCCGGCTTCATCACTGGCGCCACGCTGTCCATCAACGGCGGCCGCTACATGCAGTAGGCCACGACGGGCGCCTTTGCGTCGGCTACCCGGATCGCCTCGCCTCTGTCGTAGCATCAAAAGTCACGAAGCCCGCGCGCAGAAGACGGCCGAGCCGGCAGCTGCGCGAACAGAGTTTTACCGGGCCGCTCATCATGCTGCTGACGGCGGCGCGCCGACCAGCTGAGCCAGTCGGCGCGGCAGATGGCTCAACCACGACCCCGCCCGTTGTTCGAGAGATCTGATATGGAGCGTGCTTGAACTGTTCTTCTGAGCATGCGCCGGAGCACGAGCCTTGTGGCGAGGCCCTTCTCTTAGGCAAGGAACTTACGGGCTCTTCATGAGCCTCAAATAGAATGCTGCGAACACCAAGACAATGCCGACATTCTCCAGCAAACGCTCCATGATGTGTCCCTTAAAGAACAGCAAGTCTACGCCAATGATAACGGATACCATCGACACAATGTATATTGTGACGTATATATTCCTTGTCATTTCAGCACCAGCTTATCTTGCGAAGCATTCCTTCGGTTGGATGGTTGTAGCGCTGGGCGAAATGGGCCCCGGGCGGACACAGTGTACCGCATCCCGGCTCTCCGTCGCCTCGACCGGACTTAAGAGCGGTCTTGCGGGCTCCGTTTTTGGGGCGATGGCGCCGGATTCAATGCGCGTACACGCCGAAGAACCTGCGATAGACGGTCTGCGGTCCTGCCATATTCGCCGATATTCATCATAGATATTTCGTGCAGCAGCGCAGCCCCTCTGGGTTGAAGCTTCAGAAGCACGCGACGACGGTCCTCTTGCGACTCCTCGCGCATAATCAGACCGCGCTCGACCAATCGAGCGACGAGGCCCACCGCGCTATGATTGCGGATCATTAGACAGTCAGCCAGCTCGCCGATGCTCATCGCCTCGTATCCACTATAACTGCGGATCGCCAGGAGAGCCTGATGCTGTTGTGGAGTCACGCCAGCCTGACGCGCCGCGTTGTCGCTGAATTCCAGAAATTCACGCAGGGCGCGCCGAAAATCGCCGATCGCCTTGTATTCGGCATCGCCAAGTTCGGCCTGATTATCGGGAGCGACGTGGCCCGTAGTTGTCATGCTGATGAGATTCTCCTTGTTTTTGAGCGGCTCAACTTGCCAGATTCGGGCGGTGCCAGAGCCTATGACATGGCGGGCGCTTGACCAGGAAACCGCCAACGGTCTCGCTCATGGCGAAAGCTTAGTTGGCTCGGAGTGGAAGACATTGGGCGCAGCTCCAGGGGCCGGTGCCTCCAAGGCGAACAATGCGCCGTCGTCAGGATGTGCTGGGCGTTCCGCCTCGGGGATCGGAAAGGACGCCGAGGTCACGAACAGCATATCAAGATCGTCACCGCCGAAGGCCGGCATGGTCGGGTAGCGCGGTGGAACCGTGAGGCGCCGCTCAAGTCGTCCAGCGGGATCGAAACGCAGCAGGCAACCCTCGCCGAACAGCGCGCAGATATAGAATCCGTCGCGGTCGACGACGGCGCCGTCGGGACCGCCGATGTCGCCCCCGCCCTCGACGGTCGCGAACACCCGACGCTCCCCCGTCTCGCCAGAGGCCGGGTCATAGTCCACGGCCCAAATGGTCTTCTTCGCGGTGTCCGCGTGATAGAGCAGACGTCCATCCGGACTCCACGCAAGGCCGTTGGCGATCTGCACGGGCGGCGTGACCGCTCTCCAGGCGCCGTGATCATAGCGCCAGACGGGCGCAGCCCGGTCGACGCCGCAGGCCCGAGCCGCCTTGGGCGCGTAAAGCGGCCCGACAAGGAAATGGCCGGCGGGATCGCAACCGCCATCGTTGAAGCAGAACCGCTGCGAATCGTACGGCGGATTGGCCAGCCATCGAAGCGCCCCGCTTCGCGGATCAAACTGATAAAGCCCGCCGCGGAGCGCCACGAGCACGCCGCCGTCGTCCGTGAAAGCATAGCAGCCGATCCAGTCCGGCATCGGCCAGACCTGTTGCTCTGCGGTCTCTGGGTCCAGCCAATTCAACGCGGGCGCGCGCATGTCGACCCAGTAGAGGCGGCGCTCCCCGGATCTCCATCGCGGGCATTCGCCGTTTAAGGCGCCGGCACGTAGCACACATTGGGCATCCACTTGGATCACGTCGGCTCAGGTGCAAGTTCGTCCACGATGTGTGGCCTGGAGCCAGCTCAATGGCCCCACACGCATCGGGTTCCGATGTATCTTTCGGGAACGCGCGTCCTGCGGCGCGGTTTGTCCAGCGGAATATCATGCGAGGACGGCGCGTCCGTTGGCCAAGGTC
>NZ_DATELG010000350.1:0-16991 GCF_035276905.1 Phenylobacterium sp.
ACCACGAAGACGCCGAACGCCAGCGCCAGCACGTTGTTGGTGTTGTCCGGGCCCGTGGTGACGTGGAGGAAGAAGACCAGGTGCACGCCCATCTGGGCGATGGCCAGCACCACCAGGGCGACCGGGATGGCCGGGCCGTAGACGATGTGGGAGCCCGCGACCAGGAAGGCCGCCACCGTCAGCACGACGGAGAAGCCGAGGCCCAGGTTGGAGTTGTGCACCCAATGGCCGGCGCTCTCCTCGGGCTCGTCGCCAGGCGCATGGTCCTCGTAGCGGTGCGGGTCGTGCTCGAGCTCGCTCATGCGACGGTCCCCATCAGGTAGACGATGGTGAAGATGCCGATCCAGACGATGTCCAGGGCATGCCAGAAGAGGTTGAAGCAGATCAGCCGGTGGACGATCTCGCGGCGGAATCCCTTCACCTGAACCTGGGCCATCATGGTGGCCAGCCACAGGCCGCCCACGGTGACGTGCAGGCCATGCAGGCCGACCAGGCCGAAGAAGGCGCTGAGGAACCCGCTGCGCTGGGGCGTGACGCCTCTCTGCGCCAGGCTGACGAACTCCTGCAGCTCCATCAGCACGAAGGACAGGCCAAGCAGCGCCGTGGCGGCCAGGAAGATCTGGGTCCAGAGCCGGTTCTTGGCGTTGGTGGCGGCGAACGACAGCCCGCAGGTGTAGCTCGACAGGAGGAGCGCCGCGGTTTCCAGCGCCACGCGCGGCAACTCCACGACATCCCTCGGACCAGGCCCGCCGACGGTCGCGTCCCGCTGCACGGCGAAGGCCGCGAAAAAGCAGGAGAACATGACGATGTCGCTGAGCAGGAAGATCCAGAAGCCGTAGCCGACGATGATCCGCTTGCTCGCCGGTCCGGTTCCGCCATGGCCGGCGCCTGCGACCGGCGCCCCTTCGGGGTGGCCGCGATGGCCCAGGCGGTGGGGATCCTCCTGGATGCGCCGGTACGCCTCGACGGTGGCGGGGAAGCCCAGGTCGCTCATGGCCGTGCTCCCTGTTCGGCGAACCGCGCCAGGATCGCCTCGCGGGCCGCGCGGCGGGCGCGGTCGACGCGGGCCACCTCCTCGACGGGCACGTGGAACTCGTGGACGTCACGCCAGGCGAAGACGACGAAGCCGGCGAACGCCGCCGCCAGTCCCAGCGCCGCCAGCCACCAGATCTGCCAGATCAGCGAGAAGCCGGTCACGGTGGCGAAGACGGCCGTGTAGAAGCCGACCGGACTGTTCAGCGGCATCTCGATCGGCTCGTACCGCGGTTCCGGCGACAGCTGCTGGGTCTCGATGGCCCGGAGCTTGATGCCCCAGTAGGCCTCCTCGCCCTCGACGTTGGGCATGACCGCGTAGTTGAAGAACGGCGCCGGCGACGGCGTCGCCCACTCCAGGGAGCGGCCGTCCCAAGGATCGCCCGTGGCGTCGCGCAGCTCCTCGCGCCTGAGGATGCTCACCACCAGCATGATCACCTGGCAGACGACGCCCACCGCCAGCACGGCGACGCCGAACAGGGACAGGTACAGCATCGGCCCCCACTCGGGCACGTTCACGTGCTGCAGCCGCCGTGTCATGCCCTGCATGCCCAGGATGTAGAGCGGCGTGAAGGTGATCCAGAAGCCGAAGAAGGCGAACCAGAACGCCGCCTTGCCCCAGCCCTCGTGCAGGCGAAAGCCGAAGGCCTTCGGGAACCAGTAGTCGAGCCCGGCGAACAGCGCGAACACCACCCCGCCGACGATGACGTTGTGGAAGTGCGCCACCAGGAACATCGAGTTGTGGAGCATGAAGTCGGCCGGCGGGACGGCGAGCAGGACGCCGGTCAGGCCGCCGATGACGAAGGTGAAGATGAACCCGAGCGACCAGAGCATCGGCACCGTGAAGCGCACGCGGCCGCCGTACATGGTGAAGATCCAGTTGTAGATCTTCACCCCGGTGCCGACCGCGATGATGCTGGTGGAGATGCCGAAGGCGGTGTTGACCGCCGGGCCCGAGCCCATGGTGAAGAAGTGGTGCAGCCAGGTCATCATCGCCACGATGCAGATGAACAGCGTGGCGGCGACCATGGAGCGGTAGCCGAACAGTGGCTTGCCGGAGAAGGTCGAGAAGATCTCCGAGAAGATGCCGAAAGCCGGCAGGACGAGGATGTAGACCTCCGGATGCCCCCAGGCCCAGATGAGGTTCATGAACATCATCGGGTTGCCGCCGGCCGTGCTGGTGAAGTAGTGCCAGCCGAAGAACCGGTCCAGGCTCAGCATCGCCAGCGTCGCGGTCAGGATCGGGAAGACCGCGACGATCAGCAGGCTGGAGGCCAGCGCGGTCCAGCAGAACATCGGCATGCGCAGATAGGTCATGCCGGGGCAGCGCATCTTCAGCACGGTGGTGACGAAGTTTATCCCCGTCATCAATGTCCCGATGCCCGATATCTGCACCGCCCACAGGTAGTAGTCGACGCCCACCCCCGGGGAGTAGGCGGTCTCGCTGAGCGGCGGATAGGGCAGCCAGCCGGTGCGGGCGAATTCGCCGATGAAGAGGGAGACGTCGACCAGCAGGGCGCCGGTGGCCGTCAGCCAGAAGCTGACGGAATTCAGCGTCGGGAAGGCGACGTCGCGCACGCCGAGCTGCAGCGGCGTCACGAAGTTCATGAAGCCGATGACCAGCGGCATGGCCGCGAAGAAGATCATGATCGTCCCGTGGGCCGAGAAGATCTGATTGTAGTGCTCCGGCGGCAGGTAACCGGGGGCGTTGATGGCGACCGCCTGCTGCGTGCGCATCATGATCGCGTCGGCGAAGCCGCGGATCAGCATCACCACGCCCAGCAGGCAGTACATGATGCCGATGCGCTTGTGGTCGACCGAGGTGATCCACTCGCGCCACAGGTATGGCCACCAGCCCTTTGCGGTGACCAGGCCCAGGACGCCCAGGATCCCCAGGATCAGTACGATCGAGGTGATCAGCGGGATCGGCTGGTCGATCGGGACCGCCGACCAGCTCAGCTTGCCGAGCATATTCAGCCCCCTCCCCCTTGCGTCACTTCGCGCCCGCTCTTGGCCGACTGCGGGCCCGGCCCCGGCGCGACCCTTTGGGTGGCGATGGCGTGAAAAAGATGCGGGTCCACGCCGCCGTAGCTGTACGCCGCCACCCGCTGGCTCTGCCGCGAGAGGTCGGCGTAGGCCGCGGGGTCGAGCTTTCGCCCGCCGCTGCGGACGCCTTGCGCCCAGGCGGCGAATTCGGCCGGCGCCACGCTCCGGACCTGGAACTGCATGTCCGAGAACCCGTCGCCGCTGAAGTGGGACGACTGGCCGAGCAGCACCGCGGGCCGGTCCGCCTTCAGGTTCACCTGCGAGACCATGCCCGGCATGGCGTAGATCATCGAACCCATGCGGGGCACGAAGAAGACGTTGAACACGCTGGCCGAGGTGATCGAGAACCGCACCGGCACGCCCGCGGGGACCACCAGCTGGTTGACCGTCGCGATCCCCTGCTGTGGATAGATGAAGAGCCACTTCCAATCGAGCGAGACGACCTGCACCTCGAGCGGTGGGACCTTCGACGGCAGCGGCCGGAACGGATCGAGCTTGTAGGAGCCGATCCAGATCACCCCGCCGATGAACATGATGGTCAGGATCGGGATCGACCAGACCACGGCCTCGATGCGGCCCGAGTAGGACCAGTACGGCAAGTACTCGGCCTTGCTGTTCGAGGCGCGGTAGCGCCAGGCCATGTAGAACGCGAGGAGGATCGTCGGAATGACGATCGCCAGCATGATGATCAGGGCGTCCAGCAGGATCACGGCGTTGTCGTGGCCGACCGGCCCCACGGGATCCAGCACCCCGCCCGAACAGCCGGCGAGACCCAACGCCAAGGCGGCCGAGACGCCAGGCACGCGTTTCATGTCGGGCATCCTCCGCCGTCGAATCGCGCGCACGCGCCCGCGACCCCGGCCGTTCGGCGACGCAACAAGCAAGGCGGCGGTTGAGTTCCGGCCGCCCGGCTCGCGTCTCAGCCTTCCGAAGTCGCGATCGCCCGCCGACATTCGCCCCGCCTCAGGATTCGCCGGCGACCTTCGCCTTGCGCGCTTCCTCAGGATTTGATCGGCGTCAATCGAGCCTACTGATCCAGCGGGCCTCGTGCCTGGACGAGCCGGTCGCCGCGCCACAGCTCGAGGGCGCGGCCGTCGGCCAGCTCCGCGGTCCGCCGCATGGCCGATGCATCATCTTCTGCATCGAAGTCGACAATGTCGCGGATGTGCCGTGGCGTCGGATTGATGAAGTAGAGCCGGTAACGCGGCATCTTCGGCTTGGACATCCCTCTGTTCCGTGGCCGGTTCTTCTTCGGCGCTTTTTAGCGACGTCGGGCGTTGAACTGAACCTCAAGTCAATCGGATCACGATGTAGTGAAACTGGCGTAACGCAACTTCGCGAAGCCGGATCGCTGGGGAGCGCGCGTGCGGCTGCACTTTAGGGCCCCGCCGCTGGTAAACATCGCGATACGATGTATAAGGCGGCGCATTGCACAATCGTGAAGGCCGATCCCGCATGACCGTGAGCGCTGCCCATGCGCCCTCATCCGCCCGCCCCCTCGGGGACTTCAGGGCCGACCGCCGGCTCCTGATGCTGGCGGCCATGGCCGTGGTGGTCGGAACCGGCGGCGCCGGAGCGGCCTGGATGCTGATCAAGCTGATCAACCTGGTCACCAACCTCGTCTGGTTCGGGCGGCTGGACGCCGGCGCCGCCTCGCTCGCGCACGCCGCCCGCACGCCCTGGATGGTGGCCGCGCCGGTGCTCGGCGGGCTGGCGATCGGCCTGATGGCGCGCTTCGGCTCGGAGAAGATCCGCGGCCACGGCATTCCCGAGGCGATCGAGGCGATCCTCATCGGCGGCAGCCGCATGTCGCCGAAGGTGGCGGTGCTCAAGCCGGTCTCCTCGGCCATCTCGATCGGAACCGGCGGTCCGTTCGGCGCGGAGGGCCCGATCATCATGACCGGCGGCGCGATCGGCTCGCTGTTCGCCCAGTGCTTCCACTTAAGCGCCGCGGAGCGGAAGACCCTGCTGGTGGCCGGCGCGGCGGCGGGCATGACGGCGATCTTCGGCTCCCCCGTCGCCGCCGTGCTGCTGGCCGTCGAGCTCCTGCTGTTCGAATGGCGGCCGCGCAGCTTCATCCCGGTGACCGCGGCCGCGGTGGTCTCGACCTGCTGGCGGCCGGCGCTGTTCGGCCAGGAGCCGCTGTTTCCGTTCGCCGCCGATCTTTCCCTGCCCTGGTGGGGCCTGCTGGTCTGCGCGGGCGTGGGCGTGGTCGCGGGCCTGCAGTCGGCGATCCTGACGAAGCTGCTCTACAGGCTGGAGGACGCATTCGAGCAGCTGCCGGTGCACTGGATGTGGTGGCCGGCGCTCGGCGGTCTGGTCGTCGGCCTGGGCGGCCTGGTCGAGCCGCGCGCGCTGGGCGTCGGCTACGACGTGATCGGCGACCTGCTCGGCGGCCATCTGTTGGCGACCGCGGTCGCAGCCATCCTGCTGGTCAAGGCGGTGATCTGGTTGGGCGCGCTGTCGTCAGGCACGTCGGGCGGGGTGCTGGCGCCGCTCCTGATCCTCGGCGGCGCCATGGGCTGGCTGGTCGGCCTGGTCCTCCCCGGCCCGCATGGCGTCTGGGCGCTGCTCGGAATGGCCGCCATGCTCGGCGGGACCATGCGCGCGCCGCTCACCGGGGCGGTGTTCGCGGTGGAGCTGACCGGCGACCTGCACCTGCTGACGCCGCTCCTGGCGGCGACGGCGGCGGCCTACGCGGTCACGGTGCTGCTGCTCAAACGCTCGATCCTCACGGAGAAGATCGCGCGCCGTGGCCAGCACATCACCCGCGAGTACGGCATCGATCCCTACGAGCTGACCCGCGTGCAGGACGTGATGGTCAGGCAAGTCGACACCCTTCCCGCCGACGGGTCGATCGCCGAAGCGGTCGCCGTGCTGGAGGCTGGACGCCACCGGATCTATCCGGTGATCGACCGGCAGGGCCGGCCTGTCGGCCTCGTCTCGCGGGCCGACGCGCTGCAGTGGCGGATCGAGGGCGGTCACAAGGGCGAACAGATCGCGGACCTGATCTCGGATGCGGGCCTGGGCGTCGTCCATCCGCAAGACGTCGTCACCCGCGCGGTCGACCTGATGTTGCAGAACGACCAGGGCCGACTGCCGGTGACCGATCCGGCGACCGGCCGGCTGGTCGGCCTCGTCACGCGCAAGGACCTGCTCGCGGTGCGGGCCAGCGTCACCCAGTCCGAGGGCGAGCGCCGCGCCTACTTCACCCCGCCGCGACGGATGGCGCGAGCGTGAGCGGCGCTCAGGTCGTCTGCCGGGCGAGCGAGGCTTCGTAGAGGCTCTTACCGTCCGCCCCGCGGAAGCCCATCCGCATGATCCCGCCCTCCAGGGTGAAGACGGCGAAGCCCGGCTTGGAGGCGGCGAACTGGGAGCCCTGGATTGCGGCCACAGGGCCAGCCGAGGCCCCTGCCCCGCTGCAGATGTGGTGTGTCGGGCCGACCTCGACGTGCTGCAGGACGTGGTCGTGGCCGCAGATGTAGACCTGCACGCGGTGGCGTTCGAGAATCGGCTCGAGCGCCTTGGCGAGCGCCGGCGAGCCGCCGTGCCGGCCGCCGGAGCGGATCGGGTGGTGGCCGACCACCACCTTCCACGGCGCGGTCGACTGCGCCAGCTGGGCGTTGAGCCAGGCGAGTTGCTGATTCGGACCGGGCATCGAGATGCGGCCCCACGACAGTCGCATCACCGCCTCGCCGAAGTCCTCGGTCATCGGGGTGGTGTCGAGCACGAACACGTCGAGGTTCGGCGCCAGCGCCGGATCCTGCACCTTGTAGTAGCGGCTGGGCATGTTCCAGCGGCGGCTGACGGCGCTGTAGGCGATCTGGGCCTTGGGCTTGCCCCGGTAATCGTGGTTGCCCAGCGCCGCGAACCACGGCGTCTGCAGCGAGGCGGCGGTGTAGACGTCCTCGAACGACTGCTTCCAGTTCGCATCGGTCACCGACTGCACGCCCCCCGGATAGAAGTTGTCCCCGACCGAGAGCACGAAGCGGCTCTGGACCTCTGCCGCGGTCGCCGCCATGGCGCAGGCCACCTGCCTCTGCTCGCGCGCGCCCTGGCGGCCCCAGTCGCCGATCGCCAGGAACGACAGCGGCCGGCGCTCCTGCGCCAGCGCCGGGAGTCCCGCAGCGAGCCAGCACGCCGCACCGCTCTGCAAGGCCGTCCGGCGGTTGAACGTGTTCATCCGACCTCTTCAACGTCTGGCGGCGGGCGACAATCGCCGCCGACGTCCGCTTGCGCCCCTGCTCAACTGACGTCGCCGCGAATGGATCGCCTCAATCGGGCGAGGACCTGAGGATTGCGGTCGTCGGCGCCGGGCGGCTAAGCCAGAGCCATGCCCAGGCGCTCGGACATCTGGCGAATCGGCCTCGTCGAGGCCCCGATCGAAACCGTCGGCGCGAATGGGATCGCGCCGGACGCGCAAGTGCGCTGGCTGCCGGAGGAGCCCGCCTTCACCTTCCTCGCCGATCCCTTCGGCCTCTGGCGCGACGGCCGGCTGCACCTGTTCGCCGAGGCCTACGACTACCGGACGCGCCACGGCGTCATCGACCTGATCGAACTTTCGCCGGATCTTGCGCCGGCAAGTCGCCGCACCATCCTGCGCGAGCCCTGGCACCTCTCCTATCCGCAGGTGTTCGAGGCCGACGGCGAGGTCTGGATGGCGCCGGAGGCGCATCGCTCGGGCGCGCTTACCCTTTATCGCGCCGCACCGTTCCCGGACGTCTGGGAGCCTGCCGTGCGGCTGGAGCTCGACACGCCGGCGATCGACGCGACGGTCTTCCGCCATGCCGGCCTCTGGTGGATCGCCTACTCTCCGGCCGGCCCGCAGAGCTTCAAGCAGGGCCGGCTGCATCTGGCCTGGGCCGAGCGGCTCGTTGGGCCCTGGCGGATCCATCCCGGCAATCCGGTGCGGATCGACCTCGCCAGCAGCCGGCCGGGCGGGACGCCGTTCCTCGCCGGCGGCCAGCTGGTCCTGCCGACGCAGGACTGCACCCGGACCTATGGCGGCGCCGTGCGGCTGCTGCATGTCGAGCAGTTGACGCCGGACAGGTTCGAAGCCGAGGCGAAAGGGCGGATCGAGCCGCCGCCGCAGGCCGGCGCCTACCGCGACGGCTTGCACACGCTCTCGGCCTGCGGCCCGCTGACCCTGATCGACGTCAAGCGCATCGAGCGGTCTGCGGCCGGGCTGCTGATCGACCTGCAGCGTCGGCTGCGGCCCCGTTGAACTTCAGAGACGCTCAAGTATCGCGGCGCCTGCCTCCTCGAAGGCGGCCGCGCCGAAACGATCGAGCACGCGGCCCCGAGCCGCGCGGCCCATGCCCTCCAGCCGGCCTGGGTTGCTGAGCAGCTTCACCAGGGCGGCGGCGAGCGCCTCGGGATCGCCAGGCGGCGTCACCAGGCCCGTCTCGCCATCGACCACGCTGTGCGGCAGCTCCCCTACCGCCGAGACCAGGGTGGGCAGTCCCGCCTGCATGGCCTCGTGTGCGGCGATGCAAAGACCCTCGGAGCGCGACGGCTGGAGGTAGAGGTGCAGGCCGGCCAGGAACTCGCGCGGCTCGGGCGTGAAGCCGACGAGGGCGACCTTGGTCAGGCCCGCGGCGTCGATCATGGCCTGGAGGCGCTGGCGTTCGTCGCCTTCGCCGGCGATCGCGACCTCGAACGGCGGCAGCGGGCCGAACCCATCGGCGCGCAGCCGCGCCAGGGCGGTGATCAGCACGTCGTAGCCCTTGACGGGATGCAGCCGTCCCAGGCTTCCCAGCCGCACCGGCTCGCCGGGGCGCCAGGGCTTCGCGAGCGGCGCGTTCGGATCGGCCGCGAACAGCGGCCATAGCGACAGCCTGTCCGAGCCGACTCCCAGCCGCTTGGCGGTCAGCGCCATCACGCTGTAGGAGTCCGCCACCCAGAGCGCCGAGCTCGCCTGGCGCGCCTGCAGCAGGACACGGTTGGCAGGCTTGAGGTAGGCGGCATGCTGCCAGCTGACCACGGGCACCCCCATCCGTTGGCCGACGATCTGCCCGAGCAGGGTCGCGCGCGTCAGCGAGGTCCAGATGAAGTCGGGCCGCCACCGGCGCATCTCCCGGCTGAGCCAGCGGAAGGCGGCCAGATGGTCCTTCTCCGCGCCCGGGCGGACGTGCACCTCCAATCCGCTCTCTTCCATCGCCGGAACGGCGCGGCCGTCGCGGCGGGTCAGGGCGAACACCTCCACCTCTGCGCCATGCGCGCGCAGGACGCCGGTGATCGCGGGCACCGGCAGGGCGGCGCCCCCGCCCTCGACGGAATTGATGACGTAGGCGATGCGCATCACGTCTCGACGCGCTGCAGCGCCGGCTGCGCTTCGGTCTGCCAGGCGACGCAGGCGGCGAGCAGCGCCACCGTCACCCCCGCCTGCAGCAGGGCGTGGGCGCCGGCGCCGGTCAGCCCCAGCCAGGAGAGCATGGCGGGCAGCAGCAACAGCAGGCCGGCGCCGCCGACCAGGTTCGAGGCGACCGACAGGCCGGGACGCCCCAGCGCCGTCAGCGCGGCGCTCGACGGCGGGGCGGCCAGCATCAGGGTTCGGGCGAGCGCCAGCCAGACCATCAGCTCCGCCGCGCGCTCGAAGCCGGGGCCGGCGGCGATCTCGGCGATCCGGTGGCCGAACAGCGCCACGAGCAGGCAGATCGGCGCCGCCGCCGCCAGCGCCACCAGGATTGCGCGCTGCAGGGTCGAGCGGAGCTTCCGGCGCTCGCCGTGCACGGCGATGCGGGCGAGCTCGACATAGGCCGCCTGGCCGAAGATCAGCGCCGGCTGGGAGAGCACCGAGGTGATCCGCTGGGCCAGCGCATAGAGGCCCGCGGCTCCGGGGCCCAGCATCCAGCCCAGCGCCAGCGGTGGAATCCGCGCCACCAGCTCGGTCACCGTGACGTCGGCGTTGGCCCCGATCATGAACCGCCAGAGCCCCGGGTTCTCGCGCGTCACGCCCGCGAGACCGCCCAGCAGGTCGGCGCGCGAAAGCCTGCCCCGGGCGGCGAACGCGCCCAGCGCCCACATCGCCGCCCATTCGGCGAGGGCGGCCACGAGCCAGGCGATCAGGAAGCCCTTCAGGCCGGCGTGAACGGCGAGGACCACGGCCGCGCCGGCCAGCCGCACCAGCGGCGCCACGATATTGTGCCAGCCGAGCAGGTCGAAGCGGCCGATCAGCTGCAGGTAGCCGGCCGGCGTCGAGCGGATCGAGGCCAGCACCGCCAGGCTGTAGGGCAAGGCGAAGGCGACCGCCGTCGGCGACCAGCCGAGCCGCGGGCCAAGGAACGGCGCCAGCGCCGCGGCGACAAGCACGGCCAGGGCGCCGCCGGTCATCTCGACGCAGGCCGCAAAGGCGATCAGCCGGCCGAGCCGGCGCTGGTCGTTCTCCGCCACGGCCTGGGCCCCGTAGCGGACGATTGCGTGCCAGCCGGGAAATTCGATGACGCCGCCGACGGTCATGGCGTAGGTGTGGACGAGGATCAGGACGCCGTAGTCGGCCGGTCCCAGAGCCCGCGTGGCGAGCGCCATGTAGCCCAGGCTCAGCACGCCCGCCGCGGCCTTGCCGGTCAGCAGACGCGCCAGGTTGCCGAAGATGCGGCGGACCATTCCCGTCTCAGGCGTGCGCAGTGAGCGCGGGCTCCGGCGCGCGGACGCGCGGGACGTCGGGCAGTCCGGCGAAACGAGCCACGGCGCGCGCCGCCCGCACCGACGATGGCTCGTCGGTCAGGTCGAAGCTGTAATCGAAGAGCTCCCGCTGGATTGGGGCGTAGCGCGATCCGTGCTCGCTCCGCGCGGCGTCGAGCGCCGGGCCGAGCCCTGCGGCCCCCTCGATCACCGGTCCCGTTCGCCAGTGGGCGAAGTTGGGATCGCCCTGCCAGGCCAGCTTGTGCGGATTGAGGAAGACGCAGGGGCGCGGCCGCAGCAGGAACTCGTAGACCTGACTGCTGGCGTCGCCGAGGTAGATGTCCGCGCGCTGGGTGTAGGCCATGGTCGTCGACGCCCGGCTCCCCAGGTCGATGTGAATGTTCGGCGCCCGCAGGTAGCGCTCGGCGATCCGGCCCGGCCTGTCCACCCGCAGCTTGTCGATGGTGAGCACGAAGGGCCGCTCGAAGAGCATCACATGGGGCGCGAAGATCAGATGGTGATCCTCATGCTCGACGAACCAGTCGAGCACCTGCCGGCCGATCGAATACCACGAGGAGAGATGCGGCGACACATGCGGATTGTAGAGGACGATCGGCCGCCCGTCATCGATCAGGGGATGCAGCCGCGGCGTGGCCGACAGGTCGAACTTCGGGTAGCCCACGATCGAGATCGACTGGGGGGCGACATGGGCCTCGGCGATCAGCCGGTCGCGAATCTTCCGCCCGGACACCAGCACGTGGTCGAAGGCCGCGCTCGCCGGGTCGAAGCCGATGGCGCGGTCCCCTGCCCCATGGCGTGTGTGGATGATCTTCAGGTTCTTCAGGCCGTAGCGGCTCTTCAGGATCAGCGACGTCTTCTCGGCGACGACCAGGATGTCCAGGCCACGGAAGAAGTCGAGATTGTCCCGATAGACCAGGAGCTTGGTGGCCGGAACCGCGGCTTCGAGCAACGCCTTGGCCGCGCGGGTGGTCCGGCGGGCGAGCCCAAGCTCGACGAGCGAGACCGACCCGCCGATCTGGTCGCGGCCCAGCCGCCTGACCTCGGCGCTCAGCCGCGGATTGGTGGTGGCGACGACGATCTCGGCGCCGGTCCGGGCGCGGGCGAGCGCCAGCGCGATCGGCAGGCTGTGCGCGACCTGGTGCACTTGGTCGTGGTTGAAGAGGAATCCGATCCGCATGTCGGTTCGACGCCGCGCGGGCGCAAACACCTCATTCGCCGAGCTTGGGGCGGTGGTCAGGATAGGCTTTCAGGAATACCTCCAGGTCCTCGTCGAGGGTCTCCCAATTGATGCTCTTCGCGACGGCCTTGTAGATCCAGTGAACCAGCGGATTTCTATGCCGCACGTAGTTGGTCATCGGCTCCAGCGCGTGGCCGGTCTCGATCTTGGCCGAATATCCTGTCTGCCCGCTCTGGACGGTGGTGACGCCCTTCCCCACCGCGAGATCGACGACCGCGTCCCATAGGCGGAAATAGAGGAACCAGTCTTTCGGCGTATCGTAGTCTATGCCGATGAATTTATTGATGATGCGGTCTTTGACGGTGAAGCAGAGCATGAAGGCGACCATCCCGGCCCCCGCGCGCTGCCGGATCACGATGAATGAAGACTCCGGAATTTTTGCGATCAGCTCGAAAAACGTCCTGTTCAGGCGCTCGAATTTCGTCTTGCCCTTGTGGTAGGTCTTCATGAACAGGTCGACTATCTCGTCGATTTCCGCCGCGGTCGGCGCCTCGACGATCGTCACATCGAGCGGGGCTTCGGAACTCGATTTCAGCTTCTTTTTCAGCTTGTTCCTTCGGGACGACTTGAGCGTGTCGAAGTAGGACGCCTTGGCGGGCTCCGGGAATTTCACGATCGTCCCCGGGAAACTCACCATGGGGAAGAGGCTGTGGTCCGTGACCAGGGGCGCGAGATCGCTCCGCGCGCCCTGGGGAACGTCCTTCCACACGCGCATGGGCGCCTTGAGCCGATCGGCGAGCGTCTGGACCGCCCGATTGATCTCGCGATAGGCCTGTCGCCGGTCGATATCCGGCGCCAGGCCCACCGCGCCCTCATCGCTGCAGGGCGAGCCGACGAACAGGGTGCGCTGGTGCAGAACCCGCGGGAACATCCGCCCCAGCAGGTTGAGGACCGGGAGAAGCTCCTCCGGCGCCACGAGCCGGATCGGCACGTCCATGACAAAGGCCGGCGCGACGCCGACGGGGCGATGGCCGGCGATGATCAGGCCGTAGAAGAACTCGAACTGGTCCTCGAGCCCGCAGTCTTCGAGCGCCTCGTACCACCAGCGGCCCTCCACGCCGGGCGGGAGGCAGCGCCAGAGGTCGTCCGGGACCTCCCTGGCCGAACGGATCCAGGTGACCGCGTATGGTCCGGCGCCGGACGTCATCTCAATGGATGCTTTCTTCGAGGGCGCGGCAGACCTGTTCGAAATCGTCCTCGTCCAGCCACTCGCTGTTCGTGACGGTGAGCATCCGGGCGGCGAAGTCGCGGGCGTTGGGGATCCCGGATCCGTCGAGGTGGGGCTCAAGATAGGCGTAGTCGGCCAGGGCATGGATGAAGAGGCGCCCGACTCCCAGGCCCGCGGGCCACAGCCTGCGCAGCGCTTCGTCCCGCGCCTGCTGCGTCGGCAGCAGCACCTGGAGGAACGGCCAGACCCCCGCGTCGCCTTCTGTGTCGCCCAGCACGCTGACGCCGTCGATGGCCTCGAGCCTGGATCGTCTCGGCGCCGCGCGGGCCGACCCGGCCGCCAGGAACCCGGGCAGCCGCTTCAGGGCGTTGGCGCCGATCCGCTTCCGCCAGGCGCCGACCCGATGCAGCGGGATCTCGGCGCAGCAGTCGTCGCCCGCCGCCTCGATCAGCTTGCCGGCCCTCAGTTTGCGGCGAAGCGGCAGGCCGTAGGCCAGCCAGAGGCCGCGCGGCCGGTAGAGCAGGCCGTAGCCCGCCAGCTCGACCATCCGCCGCAGCTCCCAGTCCAGCCGATAGGGCGCCATCTCCGCGGCCGTCTTGCGCAGCTCCGGCCGCAGCGCCGCGTCCTGGGCGACCAGCACGCCGCCGCTGTAGACCGTGAGCCCCTTGCCGACGCCCAGGCTGTAGACGCCGATGTCGCCCAGACCGCCCACGGGACGGCCGCGCCAGCGCGCGCCCAGCGACTGCGCGGCGTCCTCGATGACGGCGGCGCCGGCGTCTCGCGCGATGGCGCTCGCCATCGTGAAGTCGGCGACCCGACCGCCGAGATGGGTGACCAGGACCGCAAGGGTGTCCTCGCCGCAGGCCGCGGCCAGCGCCCGAGGGCACAGGTCGAAGTGGCCCGGCCGCGTGTCGCAAAGCACGGGCCTCAGGCCGCAGCGGATCACCGCCAGCGCGACCAGCGGGCAGGTGTAGGCCGGTACGACCACCGATCTGCGGCCGCTCAGGCGCTTGAGGGTCGCGAGCGCGACCACCAGCGCCGCCGTGCCGGAGCATTCGACCTGCGCCCACGTCTGCTCGACGAACGCCGCAACGCCCCGCTCGAGGGACGCGCCGGCGGCGACGAAGTCGCGGGGGACGAGGGCGAGGCCGGCGGTCGGCGGGACCTCGCGGCGGCCTTTAGGCATGGGCTGTCCCGGCCTTGCTCAGGCTCAGGAAGCCCACGCCCAGCATGATGGAAAGCGCGCCCGCGATCTGACCCGTCGACAGGCGGTCGCCCAGCCAGAGCACGGAAATCAGCAGCACGAAGATTACGGAGATGTGCGATCCGGCGAAGGCCGGCCCCACCGGGGCGTGCTTCAGCAAGGTCATCCAGGCGACGAACGAGCCCAGGTATCCGAGCGCCGCGCCATAGATCCACGGGCTATGGGCGATGAGCAACACCCACTGAAGGTTCGGCGCGAAGGCGCCGGCGTGCACCGACGCCAGCTTGAAGAAGATCTGCGTCGAGGTGTCGAACAGCGCAAGGACGCCGAACCCCATCAGGTAGAAGCGGAGCATGGTCATGCGTAGACGCCCACCAGCGCCACGCCGAAGGTGATGAGGATCAAGCCCACGCTGCGCATCGGATCCAGCTTCTCATTGAACAGGAGCCTGCCGGCGACGACGATCGCGACCATGTTGATGGCGCCGAGCAACACGCCCAGCGACAGCGGCAGAATGGAAAGCAGGACGAGCCAGAGAACGAACTCCAGGATAAAGCACGCTATCCCGAGCCAGAGCTTGAAGTTGGAGAGCATCGCCCGCCAGCGCTCGGCTTCCGAAGCATGCTGCGTGACCGCGGCGGCCTTGAACGCCATGTGGCCGACCGTGTCGACCAGGACGTTCAGCAACCAGACCAGTATCGATAGCGGAGACACGTCCTCGCCGGCCTCAGGCGGCGAACGCCAGGGAGGCGTTCAGGCCGCCGAAGGCGAAGGCGTTCACCAGGGCGCGCCGCGCGGTGATCGGGCGCAGCTGGCCCACGACGAGATCGATGTCGCATTCGGGGTCCGGCGCGTTGAAGTTCAGCACCGGAGGCGCTGCGCCCTCGCGCAGGGCGTGGAGGGCGATCACCGCCTGCAGCGCGGCCGAGCCGCCGATCAGATGGCCGTGGGCGCTCTTCGTGGCGATCACCGGATGGCTGCGCGCCCGCTCGCCGAACACGGCGTGGATCGAGGCGGCCTCGTTGCGGTCGTTGAGCGGGGTTCCGGTGCCGTGGGCGGAGATCAGGACCTGCTCGTCGTCGAGCAGGCCCGCGGCCCGCGCCGCCCGGGCCATGGCCGCGCTGGTTCCGGCGAGCGACGGCTGGGTGATGTGCCCGGCGTCGGAGGACATGCCGCCGCCCAGGAACTCGCCCAGGATCTCGGCGCCGCGCGCCTCGGCGTGGGCGTAGTCCTCGAGGACCAGCACCGCCCCGCCCTCGGCCATGGCCATGCCGTCGCGGTCCTTGGAGAACGGCCGGCAGGTCTGCGCCGCCAGCGCCTGGACCGCCTGCCAGCCGCTCATGCAGCCCGGAGTGGCGATGGCCTCCGAGCCGCCGACCACGGCGACGTCGGCGAGACCGGTGTGGATCAGGCCCGCGCCCTGGATGATGGCGTGGGCGGACGAGGCGCAGGCGCTGGAGGTGGCGAACACCGGCCCGTGGATCCCGAATTGCATGGCCACGGCGCTGACGGCGCCGGAGACCATGATCTTCGGCACCGTCGCCGGATGCATCCGCTGCGACCGCAGTCCGAAGTAGCGCTCGTAGCTCTTCTCCAGCGTTTCCTGCCCGCCCTGGCCGTGACCGAGCACGACGCCGGTGCGTTCCGCGAGCGCCTCATGGTCGACCAGGCCCGCGCTTTCCAGCGCCTCGTAGGCGGCGCAGACCGCCAGCTGGGCGAAGCGATCGACCGAGCCCAGGATCTTGCGCCCGAGGCGAGCTTCGGCGGCGGCGGAAAAGCCCTCGGGCGCGAGCGCGGCGGGGATGATCACCGGCTCGGGCGCGTACGGGCCGCCGTCGAAGCGGTGTAGGGTGATGCCGCAACGCCCCTCGCGGACGGCCTGCCAGTTGGCGGCGGCCGTGGCGCCCAGCGCGGAGACGGCGCCCAGCCCGGTGACGGCGATGCGGCGCGACATCAGGCGGCTTCCGCGTTGATGCGGCCCATGAGGTAGTCGACCATCTCGCCCAGGGTGGTCATGGCGGGCATGTCGCCTTCCTCAATGACCACGCCGAACTTCTCCTCCAGCTCGAACAGCAGGGTGATGACGTCGAGCGAGGAGATGCCGAGGTCCCCAAGCGTGGCTTCGCGCTTGAGGGTCGCGCGGTCGATGATCGCCTCTTCGGCGATCATGTCGAGCAGCTGGGCTTCGGTGACTTTCATGGATGACGTCCTGTGGATCTGGCCGACCAGCGGTAGGTCAGGCCGAGCGTGGCGGTGAAAATGTTGCGGGTGGAGAAGAGCGGGCTGGTGCGCAGCTCGCTGACGATGTGGTCGGCGCCGAGCTCCAGGACCACGCGCGAGCGGGAGGTGATGTCGCGCGCCGCGTCGAGTTCCGCGCCGACGGTGAGGAAGTCCTCGTCCTGAAAGCGCGGGAAGCCGAAGCGCCTCGCCGCATGCGGCTGCAGGCCGAAGTATTCCTGGGTGAAGTTGGAATCCGCCCAGGAGAGCCGCGCTTCGCCCCCCAGCAGCAGCTTCGGAGCCACCCTCCCGCCGGTGTCGAAGGTGATGTCGCCCGACCAGCCGTCGTAGCCGTTCACCGCATGGCGCAGCCGCGCCTCGGCGATGCCGATCGGCGTGCGCCATTCGCTGAAGCCGCCGACCTCCACCGTGTCGCTCATCCG
>NZ_DATELG010000351.1:0-19636 GCF_035276905.1 Phenylobacterium sp.
CGACGCGGAGAGGGGTCGACCGGGTGCCCAGGCGCATGTGCGCGGCATGGGCCGACAGGCTCATGCTTTCCTGTCCGCCGGCGACGACGACCTGCGCGTCCCCGGACAGGATCGACTGGGCGCCGACAGCCACCGCCCGCAGGCCGGAGCCGCAGACCTGGTTGAGGCCCCAGGCGGGGACCTCCTTCGGCACGCCGGCGGCGATCGCGGCCTGCCGGGCGGGGTTCTGGCCCTGCGCGGTCGGCGAGGCCCAGGAGCCCGACGCGCGCCAGGGCTTCGTGCGCCCGCTCGCGCGCAGCCCGCGGCGGAAGGTGTGCGGCCCCCAGGCTCGCCACCCGCCAGGCCGGCAGGTTCCAGCCGACGCGCCGTTCCTGCGGCAGGTAGGCCGCGAGCGCCGCCCGCTGGGGATCGCTGAGGCCGGCCACGTCGCGTCCGCCGAGGCTTGCACGGCCGCGCTCCAGCCGCACGAGCCCGAGCGCCGCCCGCAGCAGGGTCGTCTTGCCCGCGCCGTTGGCGCCGATCACACCCAGCACCTCGCGCGGCAGAGCCTCGGCGCTGGCGTCCTGAAGCACCAGGGCGTGGCCGCGCCGCACGGCGGCCTGTTCGAGGGCCAACGCCGGGCTCATCCGCGCCAGCTCCGCGCCGCGCGCCAGGCGATCAGGGCGAACAGCGGCGCGCCCAGCAGGGCGGTGACCACCCCCAGCTTCAGCTCCAGGTCGGTCGGGATCAGCCGCACCGCCAAGTCCGCGCCGATCAGCAACACCGCCCCGGTCAGGGCCGAGGGCAAGAGCACCCGGCCGGGATCGGCGCCGGCGCGGGTCCGGACCAGGTGCGGCGCGGCCAGGCCGACGAAGCCGACGATCCCCGCCAGCGCCACCGCCGCCCCGGTGAGCAGCGAGGCGCCCGCCACCGCCGCGCCGCGCAGCCGCGCCATCGGCAGGCCGGACATCGCCGCGCTCTCCTCGCCCAGGCTCAGCATGACCAGCCCGCGGGCGGAATAGGCGCAGAGGGAGGCGCCAACCGTCATGGGCGCCAGCTCGCGGCCGATGTCGCCCCAGTCGCGGTTGGCGACGGAGCCCAGCAGCCAGGAGAAGACCTCCGCCAAGGTCACCGGCGAGGGCGCCAGGTTGAACACCAGCGAGGTCAGCGCCCCGGAGAACGACGAGATCGCCACGCCGAACAGGATCAGGGTCTCCGGCTCGCGGAAGCGCGCGGCCAGCGCGGTCAGCGCCAGGCCCATCACCAGCGCCGCGACCAGGGCCGCGCCCTCGATCGCCCCGCTGACGGCGCCCAGGCCCGCGGCGATGGCGATCGCCGCGCCCAGGCCCGCGCCGCCGGAGACCCCGAGGACCCCCGGGTCGGCCAACGGGTTGCGCAGCAGGCCCTGCATGACCGCGCCGGCGAGGCCGAGCGCGGCCCCGACCACGGCGGCGGCGACGCTGCGCGGGCAGCGGATCCGCCAGAGCACCTCGCCCGCGGCCGAGCCTGGATCGGTGAAGGCCTGGGCGAACTGGGCCGCGCTGAGCGGAACCTCGCCGAGCCAGAGGCCCGCCGCGATCAGCGCCAGCACCGCCAGCAGCAGGACGCCGTTCAGCCGCAGGTCGCTCATCGCGGCGCCTTCCCGGCAAGCAGCTCCGCCGCCTCGGCCGCGCCCCAGTTGGGACAGGCGATCAAGGCGCCCGGCAGATTCGCGATCGCATGCTCGCGCACCACCCGGCGCATGAGGGCGTGACGTCCCGGCGTCCAGCTGCCGCCGTTGGCGACCTCGGTGTCGAAGAAGGCCGTCACCACCGCCTTCGGCGGATCGAGCACCAGGCGCTCCAGGGGCGCTTCGACGAAGCCGCGCCGCCGCTCGGCGTTGACCAGGCCCGCCGCCCGCAAGATCGCGTCCGCCAGCGTGCCCGGCCCCGCGCTGAAGCCGGCGGGGGTCAGGTAGATGGCCGAGCGTCCTTTCCAGGCGCCAGCGGACCTGGCCAGGCGGGCGTCCATGTCGGCGACCATCGCCGCCGCGCCGGCCTCAGCGCCCACCGCAGCCCCCACGCTGCGCAGGTTGTCGCGGATGCCGGCGAAGTCCGCCGCGTCCTCGAGGGTCAGCACCCGCACCCCGCGGCTTTCCAGCGCGCGCACCAGCCGCGCGTCGCCGCCATAGGTCCGCACCACCAGCTGCGGCCGGGTGGAGAGCGCCGTCTCCAGGTCGACCCGGCGCAGCGGCAGCCCGCGCGCCCTCGCCGCCAGCAGGGAATCGGCGTCGTCGGCGCGGGTGGAGAGGCCGACGATGGCTTCGCGCGGGCTGAGCGCCAGGACGTACTCATCGGCGCACTGGTCCAGCGACAGCACGCGCGGCGCGGCGGCGACCGACGTCCCCAGGCAGAAGCAGAGCGCGAGGCCCGCGGCTTTCAGTCGGCGATGACGCCGAGAAGCAGGGCGTCCAGCGTCGTCCTGATCAGCTCCTCGGGGTCCGCCCAGGCGAAGGCCGGCCGCGCGCAGAGCAGGGCGACCACGCCGTGGCAGCCCATCCAGAAGGCCTGGGCCGCGCAGTCGGCGGAAGCCGGACGCAGCCGGCCCTCGGCGGCGATCTCGCGCACCACGTCGGCGAAGATCTCGAAACATTGGACGCTCAGGTCGGCGGAGTCTTCCGGCAGGAAGCCAGCGGATAGCGGACGCGGCGCCGAATAGACAAGCTGGTAGGCGTTCGGGTGCTCCAGGCCCCAGCGCATATAGGCCTCCAGCATCTCGCGCACGCGCACCGCCGGGTCCAGCGCGCGGGCGGCGATCTCCTGGTTGCGCGCCCGCAGGAGCTCCAGCGTGCGCTTGCTGATCTCCCGCAGGATGCAGGCCTTGTCGGGGAAGTGCAGGTAGAGGGCCGCGGCGGAGACGCCCACCGCATCGGCGATCTTGCGGACCGTCACCCCTGCGTAACCCTCGGCGATGAACAGCTGCTCGGCGGCGTCCAGGATCTCGCCGCGCCGCGAATGGCCGTGGCCGCGGGCCTTGCGGGCGGATCGGCGCGGGGCGGGATCTGGCTCGAGATCCAAGGAACGTTCCATCAACCTTGAGCAGAAGATGTACCAAAATGGCTACGCGTTACAAGCCTGGTACATGGTCAGCACGAGAGGGAGGCTGGACGGCGACGCCGCCGACCGCGTAAGCCGCCGGGGATGAGCGCGCGCGACCCTGATGTGGCCGAGACGCCCGGCGTGATGCGCACGCGGGGCTGGGCCGACTACGCCTTGCTGGACAGCGGCGGCGGCCGCAAGCTGGAGCGCTACGGGCGCTACACCGTGGTGCGGCCCGAGCCGCAGTGCCTGTGGGCGCCTCGCCTGCCCGCCGAGGCCTGGGAGGCGGCGGACGCGGTCTTCGACCCTACCGACGAAGAGGACGCCGGGCGCTGGCGCTTCGGCGGCAAGCCGGTGGAGTCCTGGCCGCTCGCCTGGGGCGAGGCCAGGTTCCACGGCCGCTTCACCGCCTTCCGCCACCTGGCCTTTTTTCCCGAGCAGGCGGCCAACTGGAGCTGGCTGGACCAGCGCATCCGGGCGCGCGGCGGCCAGCCGAAGGTGCTCAACCTGTTCGGCTACACCGGCGTGGCCAGCCTGGTGATGGCCGCCGCCGGCGCGGCCGTCACCCACGTCGACGCCTCGAAGAAGGCGGTGGCCTGGGCGCGGGAGAACGCCGAGCTCTCGGGCCTGGCCGACCGGCCGATCCGCTGGATCACCGAGGACGCCCGCAAATACGCCCAGCGCGAAGTGCGCCGCGGCTCGCGTTACGACGGGATCATCCTCGATCCGCCGAAGTACGGCCGCGGACCAGGCGGCGAGGTCTGGCGACTGTTCGAGGACCTGCCGGAGCTCGCCGGGCTCTGCGCCGAATTGCTCGGCGAGGACGCGAGCTTCCTGGTCCTGAACGCCTACGCCGAGCGGATCTCCGGGGCGGCGCTCTCCGGCCTTCTGGCGGAGAAACTGAAGGGCCGCGGCGGGACCATCGAATGGGGCGAGCTGGCCCTGGTCGAGGACGCCGGCGACCGGCAGATCGGCATGAGCTTCTACGCGCGGTGGGCGCCATGAGCGCGCGCACCGTCACCTCGCTGGCCAACCCGACGGTCAAGGCGGTCCGCGCCCTGCACCTGCGCAAGGAGCGCGACGAGACCGGCCTGTTCGTCGCCGAGGGGCTGAAGAACGTCACCGAGGGCGTCGAGCTGGGCCACGCGCCGCGCATCCTGCTGTACGGCCGCGACACCGACCATCCGCTGCTGAAGAAGGCGATCGCCGCCACGCTCGCTGCTCGCGGCGAAGTGATCGAGGTCACCCACGACATCCTCGCCAAGGTCTCGCGCCGGGACAATCCGCAGGCCGTGGTCGGCGTCTTCGCCCAGACCTTCCGCCCCCTCGTCGAGGTCAAGCCGGGCTCGGCGGCCTGCGTCGTCGCCCTGCACCGCGTGCGCGACCCCGGCAACCTCGGGACCATCGTCCGCACCGCCGACGCCGCGGGCTGCGGCGGGGTGATTCTGGTCGGCGAGTGCTGCGACCCCTATTCGGTGGAGGCGGTGCGCGCGACCATGGGCTCGATCTTCGCCGTACCGCTGACCCGGGCCAGCGAGGCGGAGTTCGCCGCCTGGCGCCGGCGCTGGCCGGGCTCGGTGGTCGGCGCCCTGCTCACCGCCACGGTCGACCACCGCGCCGCCGGCTACCGCAAGCCGGCGATGGTGCTGATGGGCAACGAGCAGCAGGGGCTGCCGCCGGAGATGGCGGGGCTTTGCGACGTGGCGGTCAAGATCCCGATGCGCGGGCGCGCCGACAGCCTGAACCTCTCCGTCGCCACCGGGATCATGATCTACGCCGCCACAGGCTGACGCCTTTGTCTTGAGAGCATGTCACTTGCGGCCGATGCGCCCTCGCGGCGTGTCAGAACAGGAGATCCGACGATGACCGAGCGGTTGAACTACTGGCAGGTGGCCCCCGAGGCGGCGAATCCGCTCTTGGCGCTCGAGGAGCGGTTCAAGAACGGGCCGCTGCCGCACAGCCTGATCGAGCTGGTGAAGACCCGCGCCTCGCAGATCAACGGCTGCGCCTACTGCCTGCACATGCACACTTCGGACGCCCTGAAGGAAGGCGAGCGGCCGGAGCGCCTTTTCCTGCTCGACGCCTGGCGGGAGTCGCGGATGTACACGCCGAAGGAGCGCGCCGCGCTCGCCTGGACCGAGGCCCTGACCCTCGTCGCCGAGACCGCCGCGCCGGACGAAGACTACGACGGCCTGAAGGACCACTTCTCGCCCGAGGAGATCGTCGACCTCACGCTGCTGATCGCCACCATCAACGCCTGGAACCGCATCGCCATCGGCTTCCGCAGCCACCACCCGCACGACCGGCCGGCGGCGGTGTAGGCGCTCGCGTCACCTCCCCCTGGGCTTCGCCCGCGTCGTCGCGGCCGCCGTCGCGGGATCCTCGGGCCAGACGTGCTTCGGATAGCGCCCGCGCATGTCCGAGCGGACGTCCTTCCACGAGCCCTTCCAGAAGCCGGGCAGGTCCTTGGTGGTCTGGATCGGCCGGTGCGCGGGCGACAGCAGCGCCAGCGTCAGCGGGACGCGGCCGCCCGCCACCGCCGGGTGCTCGGCGAGGCCGAATACCTCCTGCACGCGCACCTCCACCCTGGGCCCGCCGTCGGCGGCGTAGTCGATGGCGAAGCTGTTGCCGGTAGGCGCGGTCCAGCGGGCGGGCGCGGCCTGGTCGAGCTCGCGTTGGCGTTCCCAGGGGATCAGGGTGCGCAGCGCCCCGTCCAGCACCTCCGGCTTCAGGGCCGCCAGCGAGCGCACGCCCGCCAGCAAGGGTGTCAGCCACTCCTCCAGGCGCTCGGCCAAGGCAGTGTCCGACAGATCCGGCCAGCTGTCGTCGTGCCGCCGCAGGAACGCCGTGCGCTCGCGCAAGGCCTGGGCCGCCTCGCCCCAGGGCAGGACGCCGACGCCCTGGCGGCGCGCCCGTTCGGCGAGGGCGGCCGTGAGCAGCGCCGGGTCGGGACTGTCGTCGACCTGTTCGCGCAGCGACAGCCGGCCGAGCCGCGTGATCCGCTTCACCCGCAGCTTGCCGTTGCCGCTCTCCTCCAGCCGTTCCTCGGTCTCCAGCTGGCCGGCGAAGGCCGCCGCCAGCTCCGCCTCGTCCAGCGGCGCGGCCAGCAGGATGCGGTCGCGCCGCTCGCCGCCGCCCAGCTCGGCCACCGCCAGCCAGGTCTCGCGGGCTAACGCGTCGGTGGGCTCGAGGAACGCCCCGCGGCCGCCGACCAGCTGGAACTCGCCCAGCGGCCCGCGCGCCCGGGCGATCCGCTCCGGATAGGCGAAGGCCAGCAAGAGGCCGTCCGACAGCGCCTCCTCCGCGCCGGCCTTGCCCGCCAGGCTGGCCCAACGCTCGGCCAGAGCGCGGGCGTCGCGGGCCCTCGGCGAGCGGTCGCGGTCCAACCCCTCCAGCCGATGCCGCAGGTCGACGTCGCGGCCGCCCAGCCCGCGCTCGGTGACCAGGGCGGCGATTCGCGCGGCGCGTCCGGCCTGGCCGGAGGCGGCGGCCTTCAGCACCATGTGCGCAAGCCTCGGCGGCAGCGGCATGTCGGCCAGCGCCCGGCCGTGGGCGGTCAGCACGCCCTTGTCGTCCAGCGCCTCCAGCCGCGCCAGCAGGGCGCGCGCCTCCTTGAAGGCGGTCGCCGGCGGCGGGTCGAGGAAGGCGAGCGCCGCCGGGTCGGCCGCGCCCCAGCGGGCGAGGTCGAGCGCCAGGCCCGAGAGGTCCGCCTCCAGGATCTCCGGATCGGCGAAGGCGGGCAGCGCCCGGGTCTCGGCCTCGTCCCAGAGGCGGTAACAGATCCCGGGCTCGGTGCGGCCGGCGCGGCCGCGGCGCTGGTCGGCGGCGGCGCGGCTGACGCGGACGGTGGCGAGCCGCGTCAGCCCGCTGGCGGGATCGAACCTCGGCACGCGCGCCTGGCCGGCGTCGATCACCACCCGCACGCCCTCGATGGTCAGGCTGGTCTCGGCGATGGAGGTGGCGAGCACGACCTTGCGCCGGCCGGCAGGAGCCGGGCTGATGGCGCGGTCCTGCTCGGCCGGCGTCAGCGCGCCGTAGAGCGGGTCGATGTCGACGTCGGGCCGGCGGACGCGCTCGGCGAGTCGCTCGGCGGTGCGCAGGATCTCGCCCTGCCCCGGCAGGAAGACCAGCAGGCTGCCGCTCTCCTCCGCCAGCGCGCGCTCCACCGCCCGCGTCGCCTGGTCCTCCAGCCGCAGCCGGTCGTCGCGGCCGAGGTAGCGGGTGGCGACCGGATAGGCCCGGCCCTGGCTCTCGACCACCGGCGCCGCGCCCAGCAGCCGCGCGACCGCCGCGCCGTCGAGCGTCGCCGACATCACCAGGAGCCGCAGATCCTCGCGCAGCACGCCCTGGGCGTCGCGCGCCAGCGCCAGGCCCAGGTCGGCGTCGAGGCTGCGCTCGTGGAACTCGTCGAAGATCACGCAGCCCACCCCGGCGAGCTCCGGGTCGTCGAGAATCATTCGCGTGAAGACGCCTTCGGTGACCACCTCGATCCGCGTACGGGCGGAGACCTTGGACTGCATCCGCACGCGGAAGCCGACGGTCTCGCCGGGCTTCTCGCCGAGGGTCTTGGCCATCCGCTCGGCGGCGGCGCGCGCCGCCAGGCGCCGCGGCTCCAGGACGATGATCTTGCCGCCCCCTATCCAAGGCTCGTTCAAAAGCTCCAACGGCACGACCGTGGTCTTGCCTGCGCCCGGCGGGGCGACCAGCACGGCGGCGGCGTTCGCCGCCAGCGCCGCCTTCAGTTCGGGCAGGGCCTCGTGAACGGGAAGCATCGGCGCCCTCTAACTGCGCCACGCTGCCGCGCCAAGGCTTGCCGCTTGACCCGGACGTATCGCGCGCGCCACGGTCGCCTCATTATCAGGAGCGGCTCGGGGGCCGCCGCTTGGAGGAAACATGTGGCGCGTTAAGCCGCTCGACGCGATTCTTGCGACCGCCGAGAAGAAGTCGCTTCATCGGTCATTAGGTCCCTTCCAGCTGACCATGCTGGGCATCGGGGCGATCATCGGCACCGGGATCTTCGTGCTGACCGCCGAGGCGGCGCAGAAGGCCGGCCCCGGCATGATGGCGGCGTTCGTCATCGCCGGCTTCGTCTGCGCGGTCGCCGCGCTCTGCTACGCCGAGATGGCGGCCATGGTGCCGGTCTCCGGCTCGGCCTACACCTACAGCTACGCCGTGATGGGCGAACTCCTGGCCTGGATGGTCGGCTGGGCGCTGATCCTGGAATACGCCATCGCCGCCGGCGCGGTCTCGGTCGGCTGGTCCGGCTATGTGGTCGGCCTGATCCAGAACGCCTTCCACGTCCACATCCCGCTGACCCTCGTACGGGGTCCGCTGGACGGCGGCCTGGTGAACCTGCCCGCGGCGTTCATCGCCCTGGTCGTCACCGCCCTTTTGGTGATCGGCACCAAGGAATCGGCGACGGTCAACGCCGTCCTGGTGGCGGTGAAGGTCACGGCGCTGACGCTGTTCATCGTCCTGGCCCTGCCGGTCATGCACATGGAGCAGTTCACCCCCTTCGCGCCCCTGGGCTTCAAGGGCATCTCGGCGGCGGCGGCCTCGATCTTCTTCGCCTACGTCGGCTTCGACGCCGTCTCGACCGCGGCGGAGGAGACCAAGAATCCGCAGCGCAACATGCCGATCGGCCTGATCGGCTCGCTGGCCATCTGCACCATCTTCTACCTGCTGGTCGCGGCCGGCGTGATCGGCTCGGTCGGTGCGCAGCCGGTGATGGGCGCCGACGGCCAGGGCATGCGCCCCGGCAGCCCCGAGCTCTCGGCCGCCTGCCAGGCGATCGGCGACGCCAAGGTGGTCTGCTCGAAGGAGGCGCTGGCCTGGACGCTGCGGACGATCGGCTTCGCCAAGATCGGCAACCTGATCGGGCTCGCGGCCGGCCTCGCCCTGCCCTCGGTCGTCCTGATGATGATGTACGGCCAGACGCGGATCTTCTTCGTCATGAGCCGCGACGGTCTGCTGCCGGAGGGCCTGTCCAAGGTCCATCCGAAGTTCCACACCCCGCACGTGATCACCATGATCACCGGCGTCTTCGTGGCGCTGTTCTCGGCCTTCTTCCCGGTCGGCGTGCTGGCGGACGTGTCGAACTCCGGCACCCTCTTCGCCTTCGCCATGGTGGCGATCGCCGTGATGGTGCTGCGCCGCACCGATCCCGGCCGCGCGCGGCCGTTCCGCACGCCGGCGGTGATGGTGGTGGCGCCCCTCGCGGCGGCCGGCTGCGTCTACCTGTTCTTCAGCCTGTCGAAGGAGACCCAGATCCTGTTCTTCGGCTGGGCGGCGGTGGGCCTGTTGGTCTACTTCCTCTACGGCTACCGCAAGAGCAACGTCGCGCGCGGCGTGGTCGAGACGCCGGAGTTGTCGGCCGACGCGCCGCACATCCACATCCCGCCCATGCCCGGCGCGCCCGCGCCCGGCGAGGCCGCCGAGCGGGGGTGAGACTTGGCCCTCTCCCCACGCGGTGGGGAGAGGGCTAAAAAGGGCGCCATGAACGCTCCCGCCCCCGCGCCCATCCGCGCCATGATCGCGCCGGTCACGCCGCTGCAGCAGAACTGCACCATCGTCTGGTGCGCCAGGACGCTGAAGGCGGCGGTCATCGATCCCGGCGGCGAGGTTCCGCGCCTGCTGGCGGCCCTGAAGCAGCACGGCCTGACGCTGGAGAAGATCTGGATCACCCATGGCCACCTCGACCACGCCGGCGGAACCGCGGCCCTGAAGAAGGCCACGGGCGCGCCGATCGAGGGCCCGCACCGCGAGGACGCCTTCTGGATCGACCAGATCGAGGCCTCCGGCCAGATGTACGGCATGCCGGACGCCCGGTCGTTCATCCCCGACCGCTGGCTCGAGGACGGCGATACGGTCTCGCTGGGCGAGACCGAGTTCGAGGTTTTCCACTGTCCGGGCCACACGCCCGGCCACGTGGTCTTCTTCCACCGCGAGGCGCGCCTGGCGCAGGTGGGCGACGTCTTGTTCCAGGGCTCGATCGGCCGCACCGACTTCCCGCGCGGGAACCACGCCCAACTGATCGAGGCGATCACCACCAAGCTCTGGCCGCTGGGCGACGACGTCGCCTTCGTGCCGGGCCACGGACCGATGTCGACCTTCGGCGACGAGCGCCGGACCAACCCCTTCGTAGCCGACGACGTGCTGAAGGCCAGGGCCTGAACGCTCAAGGCGCCGCTGTGATTTCAGCCCCGAAATCTGCATGTTACCCTGGCTTCGTTAGATGGGCGGCATGGAGCTTGATGCTGAAATGACCGCCGCCACCGCGCGCATCCTGATGGTCGACGACGATCCGGGCATCCGCGACGTCGTCTCCGACTTTCTCGGCCGCCACGGCTACAACGTCGAGACCGCCGCCGACGGGCGCGAAATGGACGAGGCCCTGGAGCGCGGCCCCGTCGACCTCATCGTCCTCGACGTCATGCTGCCCGGCGAGGACGGCCTGGCCATCTGCCGTCGGCTGGCGGGGGCCGAGGACGGCCCGCCGATCATCATGCTGTCGGCCATGGGCGAGGACACCGACCGGATCGTCGGCCTCGAGGTCGGCGCCGACGACTACGTCTCCAAGCCCTGCAACCCGCGCGAACTGCTGGCGCGGGTGCGCGCGGTCCTGCGGCGCACCGACCAGCGGCCGGGCGACACGGTCACCGTCGCCGGCTGCGAGTTCGCCGGCTGGCGCCTGGATCTCGTCAGGCGCGAGCTGCGCTCGTCGCAGGGCGTGGTCGTCAACCTGTCGTCGGGCGAGTTCGGCCTGCTGCGCGCCCTGGTCGAGCATCCGCAGCGCGTGCTGACGCGCGACCAGCTGCTGGAACTGGCGCGCGGGCCGGAGTCCGAGGCGTTCGACCGCGCCATCGACGTGCAGATCAGCCGGCTGCGGCGCAAGCTCGACGACGGCGGCGGCCAGGACCTGATCCGCACCGTCCGCAACGAAGGCTACATGTTCACCGCCAAGGTGAAGCGCCTGTGAGCCCGATCGGGCGCGGACGACCCACAGCTTCGCTGTTCGTCCGGCTCCTGGTGTTCGCCGCCGCGACATTGCTGGCGGCCCAGGCCATGAGCCTGGTGATGCTCTTCAAGCTCCCGCCGCCGATGCCGGACTTCTACCGGCTGACCGAGGTCGAGCAGGTGCTGCGCGGCAAAGGGGCAGCGATCGTCGAGCGCCGTCCCCTGCAGTCGCGGGTCCAGAGCGATGCCCCCGGACCCACGCTGGACAGCCGAACCGCCCCGATGATCCGCGCGCGCGTGGCCAGGGATCTCAACGTGCCGCTGGCGCACGTGGTGATCGCCGGCGACTACGGGCCGCTGGCGGACCGCCGGGTGTTCCGCACGCTCAGAAACCACGCGGCCGAGGAGGGCATGTCGGAGGAGCAGTTCCTGATCGCGCCCTTTCAGATCGGCGTACGCCGCGCCGACGGGTCCTGGACGGTCGTGGAGCCGCAGCCCAACTTTGGCCTGAACGCCTGGGAACAGGCGGTGCTGCTCTGGCTGGGCCTGTCGACGCTGGCGATCGCGCCGATCGCCTACGTCTTCGCCCGGAGGCTGTCAGCGCCGACGCGGCTGCTGGCGCGGGCGGCCGAGCGCCTGGGGCGCGACCCGCAGGCCGCACCGCTGGAGGTCAACGGCTCCTCGGAGATCGCGGTCGCCGCGGCCGCCTTCAACGACATGCAGGCCAAGCTGCGCCGCTACGTCGACGACCGCACCGCCATGGTCGGCGCCGTGGCCCACGACTTGCGCACGCCGCTGACGCGGCTTCGGTTCCGCATCGAGGCGGCGCCGGAGGAGCAGCGCGCCAAGATGGCGGCCGACATCGAGCAGATGGAGCAGATGATCTCCGCCACCCTGGCCTTCGTGCGCGACGCCAGCCGGCCGGCCGAGCGCACGCGGCTGGAGCTCAGCTCGCTCTTGGAGAGCCTGTGCGACGAGATGGCCGAGACCGGCGCCGACACCGACATCGTCGCGCGCGGCGACAAGGTGGTGATCGAGGGCGATCCGATGGCGCTGCGCAGGCTCTTCACCAATCTGCTCGAAAACGCCGTGAAGTTCGGCAGCCGCGCCCGCGCGCGCGTGTTCCACGACGAGGCCTATGCGGTGGTGGAGATCGCCGACGACGGCCCCGGAATCCCGGCGAGCGACATCGAGCGCGTGTTCGAGCCCTTCTATCGCCGCGAGCCTTCGCGCAGCCGCCAGACCGGCGGCATCGGCCTGGGCCTGGCGGTGGTCCGCTCCATCGCCCGCGGCCATGGCGGCGATGTCATCCTGCTCAACCGCGCCGGCGGCGGTCTGACGGCTCGGGTCCAGCTGCCGCTCTGACGCGACCGGCCAGCGCCGGCCGCTGGCGCCGGATCGCATCCGTTCAAATGAAATTGCGATTTGCAGCCGAGCTTGCCGCTCGGCGGCGAGATCATCCGCCGTCGGACACAAACACGAAAATTCGAACCCTAGTCCTAATCCAGCCAAGCTTTTAGCAGAGAAATGCGAGCACGTCGCACGCAACCTCTGCTGCGTTTCGATGGTTAGCCTGACCGCAACCCCAAGCGAGACGCCATGACCGGACCGGTGAACCTCCCCCGTTCCCCAGCCTCGGCTCCAAGCCCAGGCCCGCCCGTCGTCGACGGGTCGCGGGCCTGCGCCTTGCTCGACCTGCCCACACCGTCGCCCGATTAGGAGAGTAGATCCATGGCCACCACAGTAGATTCCGGCAAGCCGCGCGCCCGCAGGGGCTTTGCGGCCATGAACCCCGAACGCCGTCGCGAGATCGCCCGCAAGGGCGGCGCCTCTGTGCCGGGCGAAAAGCGCAGCTTCGCCAAGGACCGCGACCTGGCCGCGTCCGCCGGCCGCAAGGGCGGCGAGGCGAGCCGTGGCGGTGGCCGCTCGCGCGGCCGCGAACCCTGACCCAGGGCCTCTAGACCAAACACGGCCCCTTCCCCATGGCCATCCGTTTCCGATCGGGTTTGACCAGCCTGATCGGAAATGGCCCTGAACTTTCTGGATCACCGATCCAGCACGCTAGGCCCGCAGCAAAACCACCGCGAAAGCGGGATCGGCGCTCAGCCATCGACCTTCGAGGCGCCAGCCCGCCGATTGCGCCAGGCGGTCCACGCCCTCCAGGGTGAACTTGTGGGAGTTCTCGGTGTGCAGGGTCTCCCCCGCCGCGAACCGGAACCGCCGCCCGCCGACATCCACCCGCTGATCCCGCAGGCTTTCCAGGTGCATTTCGATACGGCTCTCGCGGGCGTTCCAGCGCGCGACGTGCGCAAATCCATCGAGGTCGAAATCGGCGCCCAGCTCCCGGTTCATCCGCACCAGCAGGTTCTTGTTGAAGGCCGCGGTCACGCCAGCGGCGTCGTCATAGGCCGCCACCAGCACAGGTTCCGGCTTGACCATGTCGAGGCCGATCACGAACTGCGCGCCCGCGCCCAGCAAACGGCTCGCCCGCACCAGGAAGTCGTGCGCCTCCTCGCGGGTGAAGTTGCCGATGGTCGAGCCCGGGAAGAAGCCCACCACCGGCCGCCCGGCGACCGCGGCCGGCAGGCTGAGCGCCGTGGTGAAGTCCTCCGCCAGCGGGGCGACCAGCAGCTTGGGATAGTCGGCGCGGATCGCCCGGGCCGCCTCCTCCAGGGCCCCGTGGCTGATGTCGATCGGGACATAGGCGCTAAGTTGCGGGGCGGCGTCGAGCAGGATGCGGGTCTTCACGCTGGCCCCGCTGCCGAACTCCACCAGGGTCGCGCCTGGCGGGAAGCTGGCGGCGATCTCGTGCGCGGCGTCCCGCAACAGGGCTGTCTCGGTCCGCGTCGGATAGTATTCCGGCAACTCGGTGATGGCCTCGAACAGCCGCGAGCCCTCGGCGTCGTAGAAGTATTTGGGCGAGATCGACTTCTTTGCCAGCGAGAGGCCCGCGACCACGTCGTCGAGGAACGCCTGCGCCTGATCGCCCGCCCCGTCCTTGGCCAGCCGCACGCCTGAGAACATCCAGCGCTGGTGCGGGTAGAAGAAGTTGCGATAGCTCGGCCGCACGTGGCCTGGCGGGGTGATGCAGGCGCCGCCGCGCAGGACGAACTGGCCGCACATGAACTTGCCGTTGTACTCGCCGACCGCGCCCTCGGCGGGACGGAATCCCGGGTAGGGCGAATAGGCGCTGCGGGTCCACTCCCAGAGGTCGCCCAGCATCTGGCGCAGGCCCGAACCCTCCAGCGCGGCCGCGGCGTCGATCCGGCCGGCGCCCAGAAACCGGCCGCCGGGCTCGGCCTGCAGGGCGGCGTGCTCCCATTCGGCCTCGGTCGGCAGGCGCGCCCCGGCCCAGGCGGCGTAGGCGTCGGCCTCGTAGTAGCTGACGTGGCTCACCGGGGCGGCCGGCTCGAGCGGCCTGAGGCCATGGAGCGTCATCACCATCCAGCGGCCGTCGACCTCCTCCCAATAGAGCGGCGCGCGCCAGCCTTCCTCGCGCACCCGCGCCCAGCCGTCCGACAGCCACAGCTCCGGCCGGCGGTAGCCGCCGTCGGCCATGAAGGCCAGCCACTCGGCGTTGGTCGTCAGCCGGTCGGCCAGGCGGTAGGGCTCGAGCCAGACCCGGTGCCGGGGCGTCTCGTTGTCGAAGGCGAAGCCCTGGCCGTCATGGCCGATCTCCACCAGGCCGCCGTCGACGGGGACGAACCGCAGCGGCCCCGGCGGGGTCGGGTCCGGCGTCCCGCGCGGCGGCGCGTAGGCCGGCTTCAGGGGCGAGCTGGCGAAGAGGTGCAGGATGTCCATCAGGATCAGCTCCTGATGCTGCTGCTCGTGGGCCAGGCCCAGCTCCACCAGCGGCGCCAGCTCCGGAACCTCGCGCTCCAGAAGCCGCGCCATCCCGGCGTCGACGTGAGCGCGGTAGGCCAACACGTCGTCGATCGAAGGCCGGGTAATCAGCCCGCGCGCCGGCCGCGGCTGCCGCGCGCCCAGCGCCTCGTAATAGGAGTTGAACAGGAAGCCGAACCGCGGGTCGAACACCCGGTAGCCGGCCAGCCTGGGCGTCAGCAGAAAGGTCTCGAAGAACCAGCTCGTATGCGCCAGGTGCCATTTGCTCGGGCTGGCGTCGGGCATCGACTGGGCCTGCTGGTCCTCGGCCGTGAGGCTTCGGGTCAGGGCTTCGCTCGCCTGGCGCACCGCGCGGTAGCGAACGGCCAGGCTCGCCAGCGTCGAGACTGCCTTGGCGACCGCGCCGCTCGGGGCGGTGTCATGGGGGTGCGCCATTTCGGATGCTCCTCGCCGCCCGCCGAACATAGGTGCTCGCAAGCCTCTCTCAAGGCGAGGCTGGTGGGGACGAACGTACACGGAGGTTCGAGGTTCCGGAAATTCCGCGGCTGGGCGTCCAAGGCGAGCCGGAACGTATGCAGGAGGCCTGCGTTGAGGGGGGTGCAATGGGGCCCGTCAGCGGGCAGAACGAGGGCGCCATGACCGCGACGTCGAGTTGGCGGGACGAAGTCGTCGCACTGATCCCCGCATTGCGCGCCTTCGCCTGGTCCTTGAGCCACAACGGGTCCGACGCCGACGACCTCGTGCAGGACACCCTGATCAAGGCCTGGACCAACCGCGAGAAGTTCGAGCCCGGGACCAACCTGCGCGCCTGGCTGTTCACGATCCTGCGCAACACCTACTACACGAACGTGCTGCGCCGGCGGCGGGAGGTCCGCGACGAACAGGGGGAGTACGCCGGGACGTTGAAGGCGGCGCCGACCCAGGACTGGAGCGTGGCGATGCGCTCCCTTCAGGCGGCCCTGCAGCAGCTCCCTGACGAGCACCGCGAGGCCCTGATCCTGGTCGGGGCGGCGGGGCTCTCCTACGAGGAGGCGGCCGACATCTGCGGCTGCGCGCTGGGCACCATCAAGAGCCGCGTCAACCGCGCCCGCGCCCGGCTTTTGAAGATCATGGACGCCGAGGACGCCACCGACGTCATGGCCCTGGAGACGATGTCGATCGCCGGCCGCGCCTGAGTGCTCGCCTACGTCCCGCGCAGCCGCGTCAACGGCCGCACGAAGCACAGCTGATCCAGCAGGTTCGAGGGATGGTCCGCCCGCAGGCTGTCCGGCAGCGCCCGGGCCTCCAGGTTGCGGAACAGGCTGCGCAGGGCGACGTCGAGCGCCTGGACGTCGTCCCTCTTCACAGGCTTGCGGGCCATGATCCCCTTCCGAAACGCACGCGGGATTTCGCGCGCCTTTGCGCCATGGAGCCGTCGATCGCAAGCGTCGAACGGCTGCTGCGACACTGCGGAACAGGTCGGCCCCAGGGCCGTTGGGCGGCGTGACAGGCAAGCTTGCATGGAGGCGAACATGCCCTACTGGGACGATCCCCGGGGCCCCCGTCACGACCCCGAACGGGAACGCTGGGAGCGCGACCGTTGGCGCCGCGACCCGCTGCGCGACAGGACCGGCCCCGGCTTCGAGCGTCGGGCGTTGGGCGAGCGCTATCCGCCGCGCTACCCGCGTGAAGAATCGTCCTTCGGCCGGCGCTTCGAGGACGCCGGAAGCGCCGGCTACGCCCCCCACCCGGGCGACCGTCAGCGCGGCGGCAGCAGCCTTTCGCACGGCGGCGAACCCTACGCCTACGGCGGCCAGGAATACGGCGTCGAAGGCTATGGCGCGCGCACGACCCGGGGCCCGGCGTGGGGAGGCTTCGACCGCGACGCCGAACGGCGGCGGAACTTCGACTTCGACGATCCCGGCGTCGGCCAGAGCCAGGCCGGCTACGCCGCCGAGACCCGTTCGCATTCAGAGCACGACTTCGACCCGGACTATCTGCGCTGGCGCGAGGAGCAACTGCGCGGCCACGACCGCGACTACGAGCTCTGGCGGCGCGAACAGCACCGGCGCTACGACGAGCAGTACCGGCAGTTCCGCCAGGAGCGCCAGCGCCACTTCGGCGAGGCCTTCCACGAGTGGCGCTCGCAGCGCAGCGCCGTCGGCGGCGTGGCGGACACGGGCGTGGCCGCCGGCGTCAGCGGCTACGGCGACACGACCGCGCGGAGCTCGCCAAGCAGCGTCGACAAGCCGAGCGGCTATCTCGACCCGTCCGGCCACCTCTCCACCGACCCGGCGCTGAGCCAGCGAGGCGGCTACGCAGGCCCGCTGCACCAGGGCTCGGGCGGCGAGCCTGCGCCGGAGTTCGGCAAGGAGCCGGGCCCGGTCCAGGCGGCCTCCGACGGCGACACCCGTCCCCACGACGAGAAGGCCGAGGACCGCGCCAAGGACGGCGACGCCCGCCGTCACTGACAGGAGCGGCCGCGGTCCCCAGGTCCGCGGCCGTTTTCCCGTTCCGGCCCCTTCGCGCGCATATCCCTTTACACGGCATTATCTCCATCCGGCCTATGGTCCGCGCACTGAGCCTCCCCCGCTCCAACGACCGAAAGCGCAGACGAAATGACGATCCGGGTTCTTGTCGCCGACGACCACGAAGTGGCCCGCACCCTGGTCGTCCACACGCTGCAGGCCATCGGCTTCGAGGTCTACGCCGTCGCCGACGGCAAGGCGGCGCTGGAAGGTGCGGCGACGTTCCGCCCCGCCCTGATGATGATCGACGTCAACATGCCGGAGTCAAACGGCTTCGAGGTCCTGCAGCGGATCAAGGAGACGCCGGAACTGCGGCACATCCCGGTGGTGATGCTGACCGCGGCGGGGACCTCGCAGGACATCGCCCGGGCCCTCGACATGGGCGCGGCCGACTACCTGACCAAGCCGTTCAGTCCGGCCGAGCTGCTGGCCCGGGTCCGCCGGCTGGCGCGCGACATCGAACGGGCTTCGAAGGTCACGCTGCAGGCCACGGGCTAAACAGCGGCGCGCTCCCGCCGCGCCAGCGCCGCGAGCGCGCCCAGCGCATCGCCGTAGTAGTCGCCGGCCGCTTCGCCGGGGGCGACGTCGATCCCGCAGACCCAACCGGCCACCGCGCGCACGCCTGCCGAGGCGGCGTAGGGCGCGGTCTCGCCGGTAACGACGTCGATCCAGGCGGGCGGGCGGTTGCCCTGCAGCAGGTACGGCCGCCAGAACGCCTGGAACGCGGCCAGGCGCGCGCGCTCGCCCGCCCAGGCCAGATAGAGCGGAACCCGCACCGCATCGAAGCCGAACCGCGGCGGCCGCCCGGCCGCGGGCGCGAGCGCGCCGGCCCCATCCAGGTCGACCCAGTCGCTCGGCAGACGCGCCGGACCGAAGGCGGCCTGGTCGAGCAGCTTGGCGCCAGCGGCCGACACCGCCATCCAGGGGCCGTCGCGATCGACGCGCGCGAAAGCCTGCAACGCCGGCCAGACCCAGTATGAGGGATTGAGCGTGATCGTCCCGCCGTTCCGGAAGCCGTCCAGGCCGGGCAGCAGGACCAGCCCGAGCGGCGTCTCGACAACCAGCTTGGCGGCGACCACGGAGAGGATCCGCCGTGCGGCGGCGTCATAGTCGGGCGCGCGCCACCGCCGGCCGGCGCGAATCAGCGCCCAGGCGATCAGGAGGTCGCCGTCGGTGGCGTTGTTCGGATCGGAGACGGGCGTGGCGGCGGCGGGATCGAAGCGCCAGCTGAAGATGCCGTCCTCCGACCGCGCCAGGGTCGCGCCGGTCCACCGCCAGAGCTGGTCGAAGCTCTCCCGATCGCCCGCCGCCTCGGCCAGGAGCAGGCCGTAGCCCTGCCCTTCGCTGTGGCTGATCCCGCCGTTGCCGGTGTCGACGATGCGCCCCGCCGGCGCCAGGTAGCGGGCCTTGAAGGCCGGCCACGGATCGGCCGCCGCCGGCGCCCACGCCGCGCCGCCCATGCCGAGCAGAAGCTCGCGCCGGTTCATCGCCCGGCGAAACGCAGACGCAGGCGCAGGGCCGCGTGGGTCTCGCGATAGGCGCCGAAGGTGTCGCCGCCGACCTCGGCGCCCACGAGCAACCTGGGGCCGAGCGAATACTCCGCCCGCGCCTCGCCGGAGACGCCGAGGCCCTGCTTACGCGAGCCCGTGATCGTCGACTGGCCGGCCGGCAGTTGCGCCTGCCAGGCCGGCGCGGTCGGGAAGACCGGCGCGTCGCCCTCGCGGTAGTGCTCCCACCCCGGCGAGACCTGAGCCTCGATCCGCCAGGCGCCGGTCTTGCGGCTGAAGCGCAGCGGGACCGTCAGGCTGACGAATTGTTGCGGGCTGAAATAGCCGCCGTGGCCGAAGGTGAAGGCGTTCTCGTTTCGCCGGTAGGCCTGCAGGTCCAGGTTCAGTCCGCCCTTCAGCACCGTCGAGCCGCGGCGGTAGAGCTGGGCATAGCCGCCGACGTCGAGCTGCGCGCTGGCGTTGGAGCGTACGCGGCGGCCGTCGTAGGCGTAGCCGGCAAGCACGGCGTAGGCGCCCAGGTCGCCGCGGGTGAGCGTCAGGCCGCCCTGCGCGCCGCTGCGGCTCACCTGTCCCCAGGAGACGCCCGCGCGCGGGTCTTCCGTGCCGGCGTAGGCGAGCAGGCTGTCCATGACCGGCCGTCGAACGAGGGCGAGCTCCGCCTGCACGTCGTTGGCGGGCTTCGGCGACCAGCGCGCCTCGCCGGAAAACCCGGTCGGACGGCCCTTGAAGCTCGTCGCGCCGAGACGGAAGCCGAGGTCTGCGGCCG
>NZ_DATELG010000352.1:0-3150 GCF_035276905.1 Phenylobacterium sp.
GAGGCCGCCCGCGCGGTGCGCGGCGGCGTCGACCTGATGAGCTTCTGGTCGCCCGAGGGCTTCGACATCGCCCGCTTCGAGGCGGCGGTCGCCCTGCTCGCCCAGGCGCTGGCGGCGGCCAGCGGCGGCCCGGCCCTCCTGGGCCTCGCCGGCCTCGGCGACTGGCTGGCGGCGCACGGGCTCGACTACGACAGCGAGGCCGGCCGCGAGACCGCCCGAGAGCTCTACCTGGCCGCCGCTGCGGCGGTGCGCGGATCGGGCGCGCAGCTCAAGGGGGGCATGGCGGTCTTCGCCGATCCGGAGCTGTCGCTGCGGCTGGGCGGCGGCGACCTCGCGGCCGGTCCCTTCGCCGGCGCCGTCACCTTCGCCCAGACCGCCGACGGCGCGACGGTGCGGGTGCTGTCGGACGCCGCGCTTCGTGGCGTCGCCGCCCTGGGCCTCGACACAGCTGAGCTGCGCGCGCAGCTGCTCGGCCGCGGCGACCTGCGCGAGGCGCCTGCGATCGACCACCGCGCGCTGGCCGCCCGCGGCTTCACCGACCACGAGATCGCCGCGGCCGAGACCGTGCTGCCGTTGGTCGGCCGGCTGGCGGACGCCTTCGCGCCCGAGGTGATCGGCGAAGGCTTCGTCCGCGACGTCCTGGGCGCGCGCGCCGACCAGTTGGCCGACCCGACCCTGGACGTGCTGGCGCTCGCCGGCTTCGACGCCGCCGAGGTCGCCGCGGCCGAGGCCTGGACGCTGGGCTGCGGCGCGCTCTCGGACGCCCGGGGCCTGCCGCCGGACCAGGCCCGGGTCTTCCGGACGCAGGGGGAGATGGGCGAGCCCCCGCGGCTGGCGATGCTGCAGATGCTGGCGCCGGCGCTGGCCTCGCCCGCCCTGGTCGAGCGCGCGCCGCCGTGGGACGCGAGCCTGGCGGCGATCGGCGAGGCGCTGGCCTGCCCCCTGCCGGTGCGCGTGCGCCGCCTCGCCGCGCCTGCGGACCTCGATCTGGACCTGCCGGCGCTCGCCGAGACGCCGAGGCCCCAGTTGCGCGAGAATCCCCCGCGCGAGACGCCCCCGCCCGAGCCGCAGGAGCGCGTGATCGAGCGGATCGTCGAGCGCGAGCGCATCCGCCGCAAGCTGCCCGACCGGCGCAAGGGCTACATCCAGAAGGCCGGCGTCGGCGGCCACAAGGTCTATCTGCACACCGGCGAGTACGACGACGGCGAGCTGGGCGAGATCTTCATCGACATGCACAAGGAAGGCGCGGCCTTCCGCTCGCTGATGAACAACTTCGCCATCGCCGTCTCGATCGGTCTGCAGTACGGCGTGCCGCTGGAGGAGTTCGTCGACGCCTTCGTCTTCACGCGCTTCGAGCCGGCCGGCGAGGTCACCGGCAACGACTCGGTGAAGTCGGCGACCTCGATCCTCGACTACATCTTCCGCGAGCTGGGCATCTCCTACCTGGGCCGCGACGACCTTGCCAACTCCGACCCCGGCGAGCTCAACGCCGACGGCCTGGGGCGCGGCGCGGGCGAGGCGGCGATGGACGAGCCGCAGCCGGCCAGCCGGTTCATCTCCCGCGGCTTCTCGCGCGGGAACGCGCCCGACAACCTGGTCTTCCTGCCGGTGGCGGGCCGCGCCGGCTCCTTCGAGACCGCCGAGGTCTGCGCCGCCTGCGGCGACATCGCCGTCGTCCGCAAGGGCCAGGCGCTGATCTGCCAGACTTGCGGCGTGCGCGCGGCGCGACACAGCGAGGATCAGGCCGGCTAAGGTTCGGCCTTACCGCGATTTAAGTGGCGTGGGGCCGCCGGCGCCCTCAGATGGAGGGCCGGCAACAGGATTTCCCATTTGAAGCTTCTTTTCGCGGTCTGGGCTTTCGTGCTTGCGACGGTCGCCGCTTCCCAGACCGCCATGGCCGGCGACAGGGCCGTGGTCGCCCGCCGCGACGCCTTCGGCGGCGCCTGTGCTCGCTGCGAGCTGTCCGGCCGCAAGCTCGCCGGCGCCTACTTCATGGGGGCCAATTTCGCCGGCGCGGCCCTGGTGGGGTCGGACCTGCGCGGCGCGCAGTTCATGGGCTCGATCTTCGTCGGCGCCGACCTGTCGCGCGCCGATCTCTCGGGCGCCGGCTTCCTGGGGGCCAACTTCACCGGCGCCAACCTTACCGCCGCCAGGCTGCGTGCGGCCGAGGCCCACGGCGTAAGCTTCGCGGGCGCCAACCTCGCCGGCGCCGACCTGCGCGAGGTCCAGGCGCCCGGCGCGGACTTCTCCGGCGCCGGCCTGCAGCACGCGAACCTGCAGGCGGCCGAGCTGATCGCCGCCATCATGCGCCACGTCGACGCTCGCGGCGCCGACTTCCGCGGCGCGGAGATGCGCGGCGCGGTGCTGAGCGGCGGCAAGTTCGACAAGGCCTCGTTCCGCGGGACGGCGCTGGACGGCGCGATCCTCGCCGGCGGCGCCTTCGACGGCGCCGATTTCCAGGGGGCGAGCCTCGACCACGTTATCCTCGCCGGGGCCGACCTGTCCCACGCCGAGGGCCTGCGCCAGGAACAGCTCGACGAGGCCTGCGCCGACGGCCGCACGCGCGTCCCGCCCGGCCTCACGGCGAAGCTCTGCGCCGGCCGGCTCCTGGTGCACACGCCCCCGCCCCTGCCGCCGGCGCCGCCGGTGCCGAGGTTCTTCCTGGGCGGACCGTAAAAGATCCTCCCCCTCTGGGGGAGGTGGCGCGAAGCCCCCTCAGTCAGCTTCGCTGACAGCTCCCCCGAAGGGGGAGGATCTTGTCTTCCCCTACCCTTTCAGCGGCGGGGCGAGGCGGATGTGCAGCTCCTTGAGCTGCTTGTCGGCCACTTCCGAAGGCGCGTTCATCAGCAGGTCCTGGCCCTGCTGGTTCAGCGGGAAGGCGATGACCTCGCGGATGGCGGTTTCGCCGGCCAGCAGCATGACGATCCGGTCGATGCCGGGCGCGAGGCCGCCGTGCGGCGGGGCGCCGTGGCGGAAGGCGCTCAGCATGCCGCCGAACTCGGCCTCGACCACCTCGGCGCCGTAGCCGGCGGTCTCGAAGGCCTTCAGCATCACGTCCGGCCGGTGGTTCCGGATCGCGCCCGAGCACAGCTCGTAGCCGTTGCAGACGATGTCGTACTGGTAGGCCAGGATGTCGAGCGGGTCCTTGGA
>NZ_DATELG010000353.1:0-14102 GCF_035276905.1 Phenylobacterium sp.
CCAAGAACCTGCGGGTCACGGTCGAGGGCGAGCTGGCTCCCGGCGTCGGCGCCAAGGACGTCGCGCTCGCCGTCATCCGCGAGATCGGCACCGCCGGCGGCACCGGCTACGTCATCGAATACGCCGGCTCGACGGTCCGCGGCCTCACGATGGAAGGGCGCATGACGCTGTGCAACCTGACCATCGAGGCCGGCGCGCGTGCAGGGCTGGTTGCGCCCGACGAGACCACCTTCGAGTACATCAAGGGCCGTCCGGCCGCGCCGAAGGGCGGGGCCTGGGAGATGGCGCTCGCCTATTGGAAAAGCTTCTTCTCCGATCCCGGCGCCGTCTTCGACCGCGAGGTGAAGATCGACGCCGCCTCGATCGCGCCGCTGGTCACCTGGGGCACCTCGCCGGAGGACGTGGTGGCGGTGACCGACCGCACGCCCGACCCCGCCTCGTTCGCCACGCCGGACAAGCGCGCCTCGGCCGAGCGGGCGCTGGAGTACATGGGGCTCGAAGCCGGCCAGCCGATCACTAGCGCGAAGATCGACGTGGTGTTCATCGGCTCGTGCACCAACAGCCGCATCGAGGACCTGCGCGCCGCGGCCAAGGTCGTGGAGGGTCGGACCGTGGCGCCCCACGTCCGCGCCATGGTGGTCCCGGGCTCCGGCCTGGTGAAGGTCCAGGCGGAGGAAGAGGGGCTGGACGCCATCTTCAAGGCCGCCGGCTTCGAATGGCGCGAGCCCGGCTGCTCGATGTGCTTGGGGATGAACCCCGACCGGCTCTCGCCGGGCCAGCGCAGCGCGTCGACCTCCAACCGCAACTTCGAGGGCCGCCAGGGCCGCGGCGGACGCACCCACCTGATGAGCCCGCCGATGGCCGCCGCCGCGGCGATCGCCGGCCACATCGCCGACGTCCGGGATTATCTCTGATGCAAGCCTTCACCCGCCTCGACGCCAAGGCCGCCCCGCTGCCGCTGGCCAACATCGACACCGACCAGATCATCCCCAAGCAGTTCCTCAAGACCGTGGAGCGCGAGGGGCTGGGCAAGGGGCTGCTCTACGACTACCGTTTCGACGAGCAGGGCGCCGAGCGGCCGGACTTCGTGCTCAACAGGCCGGAGTACAAGGGCGCCGGAATCCTGGTGACAGGCGACAACTTCGGCTGCGGCTCCAGCCGCGAGCATGCGCCCTGGGCGCTGATGGACTTCGGCATCCGCTCGGTGATCGCCACCAGTTTCGCCGACATCTTCTACAACAACTGCTTCCAGAACGGCCTCCTGCCGGTGGTGCTGAAGGCCGACGAGGTCCAGGCGCTGATCGACGAGGCGAAAGGCGGCAACCACGTGATGAGCGTGGACCTGGAGAGCCAGACCGTCACCGCGCCGTCGGGCCGGATCTTCCATTTCGAGATCGACCCGAAGCGCAAGGAGAAGATGCTCAAGGGCCTCGACGCCATCGGCGAAACGCTGCAGGCGGCCAAGTCGATCGACGTCTACGAGATGAAGCGCGCGCTCGACCAGCCCTGGCTGGAAGGGGCGTAACGCCCCGCACCTCTTCATGTCATCCTGGACAACCGCTTCGCGCTTTCCGGGATGACACTCGTTTATGGTTCCCCTAGGACGTCCGCGCACTGCAACGACGGGGGCGTTTCCCATGACCGACCTGCTTCTCCTGCCCGGCGACGGCATCGGCCCGGAGGTGATCGGCGAGGTGCGCAAGGTGGCCGCCGCGCTGACGCCCGACCTCGTCATCGAGGAGCGCGCCTTCGGCGGTTGCAGCTACGACCAGTTCGGCAGCCCCCTGACCGACGAGACGCTGGCCGCGGCCAAGGCGTCCAAGGCGGTGCTGATGGGCGCCGTCGGCGGGCCGAAGTGGTCGGGCGTGGCGCGCGACAAGCGCCCTGAAGCCGGCCTGCTGGGTTTGCGCGCCGGGATGAACGTGTTCGCCAACCTGCGCCCGGCGCTGTGCTTCGCGCCGCTCGCCGACGCCTCGAGCCTCAAGCGCGAGCTGGTCGAGGGCCTCGACCTGATGATCGTGCGCGAACTGGTCGGCGGCGTCTACTTCGGCAGCCCGCGCTTCATCGAGGCGCTGCCCGAGGGCGGCAAGCGCGCCGTCGACACCCAGGTCTACACCACCGCCGAGATCGAGCGGGTCGCCCGCGTCGCCTTCGAGCTCGCCCGCGGCCGGCGCAACAAGGTGACCAGCTGCGAGAAGTCCAACGTGATGGATAGCGGCCTGCTCTGGCGCGAGGTGGTGACCGACCTGCACAAGCGCGAGTTCGCCGACGTCGAGCTGGAGCACATGCTGGCCGACAACGCCGCCATGCAGCTGGTGCGCGCGCCCAAGCAGTTCGACGTCATCGTCACCGACAACCTGTTCGGCGACATTCTCTCCGACGAGGCCTCGCAGGCGACCGGCGGCCTGGGCCTCTTGCCCTCGGCCGCCCTCGGGGTCCCCGGCGCGCCCGGCCTCTACGAGCCGATCCACGGCTCGGCGCCCGACATCGCCGGCAAGGGGATCGCCAACCCGCTGGCGGCGATCCTCTCCTTCGAGATGGCGCTGCGCTGGTCGCTGGGCCGCGGCGAGCTCGCCGACCGGCTGTTCGCCGCGGTGACCCGGGCCCTGGAGGGCGGCGCGCGCACCCCCGACATCGGCGGCCAGCTGACCACCGCCCAGATGGGCGATGCGGTGATCGCCGCGCTCTGAAGGGCCGGCCGGTTCCCCGAACCTCGCCCTCGGAAAGCCGCTGTTAACCGCAATCTGGCTTCGATGCGCGGGGACGGATGTTCCGGGGGATGAAGGTGTCGCGGCAGGCGAACACGAGGACAAGCGGAAGGCCGGTCGAAGACCGCCGGGCCGACTGAGATGGGGCTGGATCCCAATTCGCGCGCGCGCTTCAATTTGAAGGACGCCTCGGTCCTGCTGCTGGACGAGACCCAGCTGGGGATGACCATCCTGGTGCAGATCGTCACCGGCCTCGGCGCCAAGAACCTGCACCGCTGCGGCGACATCGAAAGCGCCCGCTCGGCAGTCGAGAACAACCAGATCGACCTGGCCATCGTCGACAGCCTCGCCGCGACCGGCCAGGGCTACGACTTCGTCGAATGGCTGCGCCGCGACGCGGGCGAGCCCAACTGCTACACGCCGGTGCTGATGACCACGTCGCACACTCCGCGCAGCCAGATCTCGCGGGCCCGCGACTGCGGCGCCAACATCATCATCAAGAAGCCGTTCCCGCCGATCACCGTGCTGGAACGCATCATCTGGTCCTCGAAGGAGGGCCGCAAGTTCCTGTTCTCCGACACCTACGTCGGCCCGGACCGGCGCTTTCGCAATGTCGGCCCGCCGAAGGGCGAGAAGGGTCGGCGGCGAGAGGATTTTACCGCCACGCCGCTGCCCCAGGGCCAGGCGACGGCCGACGAGGACGCCTCCGCCGACATCGAGGGCGGACCGGAGCTGAGTGGGGACTAGATGTCGACCGCGCGTTTCACCGTTCCCAAGCTCAACCTGACGCAGCTCCTGAAGGCGCCGGGCGGCCTGCCCGTCCAGGAGGCGGTGGCCGCCGCCCAGGCCAACCTGTCCTCGCTCAAGCCGCTTTGCATGGGCGAGCTGCACACCCTTCTGGAAGCCGCCGAGAAGACGTTCGCGGGCCTCTCGGGCTATGACGAGGCCGGCGTCACCACGCTTTATGAAACCGCGGTGAAGGGCATCGGCCTGGGCGACGTCTGCGGCGCCGGCAGCGTCGATGTCGCCCTGCACAGCCTCTGCGACCTGCTCGACCACTTCCGCACCCATCAGCGCTACGACGCCGAGGCCGTCAGCGTGCACCTGCAGGCCTGGCGCCTGCTCATCAGCACCGAGATCCCGCCCGCGGGCGCCCAGGCCGTGCTGGGCGGGCTGAACCGGGTCAGCGCGAAGTACAGCGCGCCCGCCGAGAGCTGAGTCCGTCCGAATTGAAGGGAAGTTCGGCGGCGAGGCTTGCGGCATGGTCCAGGCCTAGCCATCTCCCGGTTCTTGCGTCGCGGGGCCGAAACGCGTAACGGAGCGCTCCCCCAAAAGATTTTGGAGAGTTTGCGATGGGCTACCGGGTGGCCGTCGTCGGCGCCACGGGCAATGTGGGCCGCGAGATGCTGAACATCCTCGAGGAAGTCGAATTCCCCGTGGACAAGATTCACGCGCTCGCGTCACGCAAATCCATCGGCGTGCAGGTGTCGTTCGGCGAGAACAACATCGCCTGCGAGGACATCGAGCAGTTCGACTTCTCCAAGGTCGACCTCGTGCTGATGAGCGTCTCCGGCTCCTTTTCCAAGGAATGGTCGCCGAAGATCGGCGCCGCCGGCCCGATCGTCATCGACAACTCCTCCGCCTGGCGGATGGACCCGGACGTGCCGCTGATCGTGCCGGAGGTGAATCCGGACGACGTCGAGTGGGCGAACCGCAAGAACATCATCGCCAACCCGAACTGCTCGACCGCCCAGCTGGTGGTGGCGCTGAAGCCGCTGCATGACCGCGCGCGCATCAAGCGCGTGGTGGTGGCGACCTATCAGTCGGTGTCCGGCGCCGGCAAGGAAGGCATGGACGAGCTGTTCGACCAGACGAAGAACGTCTTCGTCCTGGGCGCGACCCCGCCGAAGAAGTTCCCCAAGCAGATCGCCTTCAACGTCATCCCCTACATCGGCTCCTTCCTCGACGACGGCTACACCGACGAGGAAGCCAAGATGTGGAACGAGACGCACAAGATGATCGATCCGGAGATCAAGCTCACGGTCACCTGCGTGCGCGTGCCGGTGATGGTCGGCCACTCCGAGGCGGTGAACATCGAGTTCCACGACCCGATCGACGAGGACGAAGCTCGCGAGGTCCTGCGCGAGGCCCCGGGGCTGATCGTCGTCGATAAGCGCGATCCCACCGGCTACATCACGCCGAAGGAAGCCCAGGGCGAGTTCCCGGTCTTCGTCAGCCGGATCCGCAAGGACCCGACCGTCGAGAACGGCCTGTCGCTGTGGGTGGTCGCCGACAACCTGCGCAAGGGCGCCGCGCTCAACGCCGTGCAGATCGCCCAGCTGCTCCACGAGCGCGGGCTGATCCGCCAGGCCGCGCTCGCCTGACGGCCCGATGACCCCGTCGTCGGCGTCGGGCGGGTCTCGGCTGGCGGCGGCGGCGGGGATCTCCTGTTATTCGATCTGGGGCCTGGCGCCCCTCTGCTTCCAGCTCGCCGGCCGCCTGGGCGCGAGCCCGTGGGAAATCCTGGCGCATCGCTCGCTCTGGGGCGCGCCGGCGGCTCTGGCCTTCGTGCTCGCCGCGAGCGGCGGCCGCCAGGCGTTGGCGGTGCTGCGCGAGCGGCGCACCCTGGCCTGGCTGGCGCTCGCCGCGGCGCTGATCGGGGTCAACTGGAGCGTCTTCATCTGGGCGGTCAACTCCGGCCGGGTGCTGGAAACCAGCCTCGGCTACTACGTCCTGCCCTTGATCAACATGGCCACTGGCTGGGCGCTCTTCCGCGAGCGCCTGGACCGCGCGGCGTGGATCGCGATCGGCCTCGCCGCGGCGGGCGTCGCCCTGCAGACCTTTGCGCTCGGCCGCCTGCCGGTAGTCTCGCTGGCGCTGGCGGTGAGCTTCGGCGCCTACGCCGTCGTCAAGAAGCGGGTCAGCGTGCCGGCGCACACCGGGCTGCTGGTCGAATGCGCCCTGCTCGCCGTGCCGAGCGCGGTCTTCGTCGCCTGGCTGGAGGCCCGCGGCCTGGGCCATTTCGGCCGCGCCCCGGCGCTCACCGCCGTGCTGGTCGCCTGCGGTCCGATCACGGCCGTGCCCCTGATGCTGTTCGCCTGGGCGGCGCGGCGCCTGCCGCTCTCCGCCATGGGCTTCCTGCAGTTCATCGCCCCCACCATGACCTTCGCCATCGGCGTCATGCAGGGCGAGCCGTTCAGCGCGCTGCGCGGAGCCTCGTTCGCCCTGATCTGGGCCGGGGTTGCGGTGTTCGCCCTGGCGGCCCTGCGCCGGGGCCGGCCGGAGCCGGCGATCGTCGCGGCCGTGAAGGCGGCGGCGGAGTGAGGCGTCAGAGCGAGGCGTAGACCGCCTCGATCAGCCGCTTCGGCCGGGCGTCGCCCATCAGGTCCGTGCCCTGCTTGTTCATGACATAGGCCATGCCGAGCTTCGCCTCGGGATCGGCGACGGCGCAGGAGCCGCCCCAGCCGGAGTGGCCGAAGCTCTGCATCGCCGGACCCCAGGGCCTCTCGGTCTCGTTGCGCATGACGCCGGCGCCCCAGCTCATGACGAAGGGCAGGACGAGGTCCTGGCCGCGGATCCGCTCGCGCGCCAGCTCGCCGACGAGCGCCGGCCGCAGGATCTCGCTCCCGTCGAGCCAGCCGTCGTTGGCCAGCGCGCCCATCAGCCTGGCCAGCGCCTCGGCGGTGGCGTGGCCGTTGGCGGACGGCAGCTCGATGCGCCGCCACTCCGCCTGCCCGCGGCCAGCCGGCGCGGACCAGGGCGTCAGGAAGGCGGCGCGAGTGGCCGCGTTGTGCTCGCCGAACTGCGGCAGGCCGTTCGGCCGCTGCAGGTCGGCGACCCGGTCGAACTCGCTGTCCGGCAGGCCGATCCACAGGTCGAGGCCGAAGGGCAGCCCCAGGTCCTCGCGCAGCGCCGTCCCCATGGTGCGGCCCTCGGCGCGGCGGAACAGCTCGCCGGCGATGTAGCCGAAGGTGATCGGGTGGTAGCCGCTGGCGGTCCCCGGCGGCCAGAGCGGCGCCATGGCGGCGAGCCGGGCGCAGATCGCGTCCCAGTCGAACCACAGGCCCGGGTCCATCTGCGCGGGGAAGCCGCTGAGGCCCGCCTGGTGCGACAGCGCCTGCTCGACGGTGACCGCGTCCTTGCCGGCGGCGGCGAACTCCGGCCAGAGATCGGCGACCGGCTGGTCGTAGGCGAGCCGGCCCTGGTCCACCGCGCGGGCCATCAGCACGGCGGCGATCGCCTTGGTGGTGGAGAAGATCGGGGTGAGGGTCCGCTCGTCGAACGGCTTCTCGCGGGTGCGGTCGGCGTGGCCGGCCCAAAGGTCGACGACGACCTCGCCGGCCTGCACGACGGTGAAGCGGGCGCCGAGCTCCAGCCCCTCCGCGAAATTGGCGGCGAAGGCGTCCTTGACGACGGCGAAGCGGGGCTGTGCAAAGCCGGCGATCTCGACCATGCGAGCCCCCCTACCCCGGTCCCGCCGCGCGGGCAATCGGCTCAGAGGGTCGACCGCTGGCGGAAGCCGCGCGAGCCGTCGTCGTCGGCCGCGCCGCGGCGCACCACGTCGACCCGGGCCGCAGGCGGCCCCTCGGCGCAAGCTTCTTCGAGCGCGGCGATCGCCGCGGGCTCGCCGATCGCCAGGATCTCCACCGAGCCGTCGGCGCGATTGCGGGCCCAGCCCGAGAGGCCGAGCCGGTGAGCCTCGCCCATGGCCCACCAGCGATAGCCCACGCCCTGGACGCGGCCTTCGATGCGGAGGGTGGCGGCGAGGCGGCTCATCGCGGCGGGATGCGCCCGGGGCGGCCGCTATGCAAGTCCCTGCAACGTCTCGATCCGGATCTCGGCGGTCGGGCTGACCAGCCGTTCGGCCAGCGCCACGATCGGCAGGTCGGGGGTTCCCCAAGCGATCGCGGTCTGCACCGCCTCGGCCGCGACCCGGGCGGCGCGCTCGGCCGCCGCCGCCGGGCGCATGCCCTCGATCAGGCCGGCGGCGAAGCTGGCGGTGACGAGGTCGCCGGCGCCGTTCGGCGCATGGCCCAGACGGTGGTGACTGAACAACAGCGCCGTCTCGGCGTCGCAGTAGAGCAGGCCGATTTCGCCCTTGCCGCTCGGGACCGAGGTGACCAGCGCCGCCCGGCCCAGCTTGCGGCAGGCGCCGACCGCTTCGGCGGCGTCCGCCACCCTGGCGCCGGAAAGACGCTCCAGCTCCCACAGGTTGGGCGTGATCCAGTCGGCCAGCGGCGTCAGTCGGGCCGCCACCGCGTCGGCGACCTGCGGCTTGACGTAGAGCCCCTTCGGCGCGTCGCCCATGATCGGATCGACCACCACCTTGGGCGGGCGGCTGGCGGCGGCGCGCACCCGCTCCAGGAGGCCGGCGGCGATCTCCACCTGTTCGGGCAGGGAGAAGTGGCCGGTGATCACCAGGTCCACCTCGCCGAAGATGGCGTCGGCCTCGATGTCGGCCAGCATCCGGCGCAGGACTTCCGGCGAGGTCACGTCGCCGGCCGCCCCCATCGCCGGGCTGCGGCCGAACAGCACCGTCGGCGCCAGGACCGGGTCGATCCTGTGCGCCGCCAGCACATACTGTTGCGCGCCCCCGCCGATGCGGGAGGCGGCGACGAAGGAGGAAAGGATAAGCGCCACGGGCATGGCGCCACCCCTACAACCCAAGCCTTAGTAGCGATAGTGGTCCGGCTTGAACGGACCCTGCTGCGAGACGCCGATGTAGGCCGCCTGGTCATCGCTCATGCGCGTCAGCTTCGCCCCGAGCTTTTCGAGGTGCAGCATCGCGACCTTTTCGTCGAGGTGCTTGGGCAGGGTGTAGACCTTGGTCTCGTACTTCGCCCCGCGCTGCCAGAGCTCGATCTGGGCCAGCGTCTGGTTGGTGAAGGAGGCGCTCATCACGAAGGACGGGTGGCCCGTGGCGTTGCCGAGGTTCACCAGGCGGCCTTCGGACAGGACGATGATCTTCTTGCCGTCCGGGAACTCCACGTGGTGGACCTGATCCTTGATCTTGTCCCACTTGTAGTTTCTCAGCCCGGCGATCTGTATTTCCGAGTCGAAGTGGCCGATGTTGCAGACGATGGCGTTGTTCTTCATCCGCCGCATGTGGTCGACGGTGATGACGTCCTTGTTGCCGGTGGCGGTGACGAAGATGTCGGCCTTGTCGCAGGCGTCGTCGAGGGTGTTGACCTCATAGCCTTCCATCGCCGCCTGCAGGGCGCAGATCGGGTCGATCTCGGTGACCACCACCCGCGCGCCGCCGCTGCGCAGCGACGCGGCCGAGCCCTTGCCCACGTCGCCGTAGCCGCAGACCACCGCGACCTTGCCGGCGAGCATGACGTCGGTCGCCCGGCGGATGCCGTCGACCAGGCTCTCGCGGCAGCCGTAGAGATTGTCGAACTTCGACTTGGTGACGCTGTCGTTGACGTTGATCGCCGGGAACGGCAGCTCGCCGCGCTCGGCCATCTGATAGAGGCGGTGGACGCCGGTGGTGGTCTCTTCCGAGACGCCCTTGATCGCCTCGCGGATCGCCGAATAGAAGCCCGGCTTTTCCTTAAGGTAGCGCTTCATCACCGCGAACAGCGCCTCTTCCTCCTCGTTGCCCGGCTTGTCGAGCACCGAAGGGTCCTTCTCGGCCTTCGGGCCCAGGACGCAGAGCAGGGTGGCGTCGCCGCCGTCGTCGAGGATCAGGTTCGGATAGCCGCCGTCGGCCCATTCGAAGATCCGGTGGGCGTACTCCCAGTACTCGACCAGGGTCTCGCCCTTCACGGCGAACACCGGCGTGCCCTTCGCGGCGACGGCCGCGGCGGCGTGGTCCTGGGTGGAGAAGATGTTGCACGAGGCCCAGCGGACGTCGGCGCCCAGCGCCTGCAGCGTCTCGATCAGCACGCCCGTCTGGATGGTCATGTGCAGCGAGCCGGCGATCCGCGCGCCCTTCAGCGGCTGGTCCTTGCCGAACTCGGCGCGCACGGCCATCAGGCCAGGCATCTCGGTCTCGGCGATCTCGAGTTCCTTGCGGCCCCAGTCGGCCAGGGCGATGTCCTTCACGACATAGTCGGTCATGTCTTGTCCTTGCGCGCGAGACGGGCGGGTCGCCGGTCTATACCGGCCGGCGATCATTGCGGCAAGAAACATATAAAGAAAGCTTTATGTCAGCGTTCCGCCCGACCCAAGCAAAGGGGCGCGCCGGGCGCATCCGCCCGACCTGCCAAAGACCTCAGAGCCGGCTGTAGCGGGCCTTGTCCGAGAGCTCGGTCTCCAGCGTCGCTGCGGCCGAGATCAGCGTCTCGCTCGGATGGGCGGCGCAGTACCTGTCGACCCAGCGGCTGACGGTCGGCTGGTCGATGCGGGCGAGCAGGTCCGAGCCGTCCTTGCCGCTGCGCGAAAGCCAGCCCAGGACCCAGTTGAGCAGCAGCGCCTTGTCGAAGTCGTCGTAGGCCTTCCCCACCGGCCAGGCGGAGCAACTCGCTTCGCCCATCCATTTGGCGTGGCTGGGGGCGGCGTTGGCCTTCGCGGTCGCGAGCGCCAGGCCAAGCACGATCATCAAGGCCGCTTTCATGAGGCCCCTCCCGTTCGCTGTCGTTTCCTCACCGGCTCCGTTCGTACGAAGCTCTAGCTCTGGGACGCCGCCGCGGAGGGCTGCGCCTCTTTTTTAACAAGGCGTTAAAAATTTCGCCCAGGCAACATCATTTCGCCCCGCCCCCGGCCGGCGCTCAACCCCAGAACGGGTCCGTATCGGCCAGCTTTTCGAGCGCCTTGGCCCCCGCGGCGATGTGGTCGGGCTTGTGCTCGGCCCGACGACCGACCAGCTCGCCCGCGGCGAAGGCGGCGTCGGCGCTCAGGCCAAGATCCTTGAACAGGGTCTCGCCGGTGACGATGTCGTTGAGCTCGCCCAGTTCGTCCTGCAGGTCCTTTAGCTGCTTGATGAAGCGGTCCGCCGCCTTGCGGCCGTACAGCGTCTGGAAGCCTTCCGCGGCGTATCGCAGCTTCTTGGCCTCGATCCGCACCTTGTGCCGTCCGGCGTCGTCGAGCCCGGCAAGATCCTTGCCCCGCTTGACGACCTTGCGCCGGCGCTTCTGCAGCACCTCGTGGGCGAAGTCCCTGGCAAGCTCTCCGGACGGAGGGCGGGAGAGCCAGGCGCCGGTGTCCACCCAGCTGGTGACCTCGATCATGAGGTCACGGAAACGTGTGGATTCCACGGCCTGGACGACGTCGCTCTTTGCGCGCTCGCGCGCGGCTTCGATCTCGGACTTGAGCGCCGCCAGGCCGGTGGGCCACGCGGGGCCCTTCGCCGCCGGCTCGACCACGTCCTCGGCGAAGACGTCGAGGTTGCGGGCCTGGTCGCAGGCCTTGGACAACCACCGCAGCTCTTCCTTGACCGCCTCGAACCTCTCGTCCGTCACCACCGACTTGAAGTTGGACAAGCCGCTGCGAAGCGTGCGGGTCGCCACCCGCAGCTGGTGCACGCCCTCGGCGTCCGATTGCCGGCGCAGCAGCTCGGCGTTGGCGGTGATCGACTGCAGCATGCTGCGGCCGATCGCCTGGAAGGCGTCGGCGATCGTGGCGTCGGCGACCAGCTCCACCTTAGCCGCCTTATGCGCCTGCTGCGGTCTCCCGGAGATGAGCGCCTGGCCGCGCTGCGCCTTGCTGGCGAAGGAAAGATAGAGCGGCGCGGCATGGCTGAGTTCGCGGGCGAGGCCGAACAGGGCGGTGGGCCGGCCGGACTTGAGCTCGAGCTCCACCTCGCTGATCGGACTCGTGCGCTTGCCGCCACGGACCTCGCCCTGATCGACCGCCAGCTCGATTTCGGCGCCGTCGAACTGGACCAGCCGCTGGCGCCGGGTGACGCGCACATGGAAGGCGGGCTTCAGCTCGCTGCGCGCGCCCTGGGGCAACAGGTCCGGCAACGGGCCCAGGCGGGGGTCGGGGGCGTCGCTCGGGATCGGGGCCTCGTGCTCCTCGCGCGCCATGCCGTCGCCGCGCTTGAAGGTCTGCACCCGCTGGCCCTTGCACTCGCGCACCCTGAGCGCCGCCCCGGCCTTCTGCAGGTCGAGGTCGGGAGTGTCGAAATAGACGCTGATCAGCTCGCGGGTGTCGTCTTCTCCGTCGGGCGCGGCGTCCAGTATGCGGCCGATGTCCTCGGGCGCGCACTCAAACTTCAGCTCAATCTCTTGAGGCTCAGGCATGTTCCAATCTCCGCCCGACCCCAAGGTACACCGATATTCGGTCCATGGCGCCGACGACATGAACTCCGCCGGACGGGCGCGGTTGCCCGCACACGCCGATGTCATGCGGCGCGGTTGCCGCCGACGCCGTTGGCGTATAGGTGCGAAAGGAATTTCCGTCCGTTAGCCGAGGAGCCGGCATGAACGCGCCCGTCCTGCCCGCGACCGTGATCGACCCCGCCCAGCCCCGCCACGACTGGACGCTGGAAGAGGTGGAGGCGCTGTTCGAGCTGCCGTTCACCGAGCTGGTGTTCCAGGCCGCCGACGTCCACCGGCGCTGGTTCGACCCCACCGAAGTGCAGCTGTCGCAGCTGCTTTCCGTCAAGACCGGCGGCTGCGCCGAGAACTGCGGCTACTGCAGCCAGTCGCAGCATTTCGACACCGGCACTCCGGCCTCCAAGCTGATGGACGCCGACGCGGTGGTCGCCGCGGCCAGGCAGGCCCGCGACGGCGGGGCCCAGCGCTTCTGCATGGGCGCAGCCTGGCGCGACCTGAAGGACCGCGACCTGCCGAAAGTCGCCGCCATGATCTCCGGCGTGAAGGCGCTGGGGCTGGAGACCTGCGCCACGCTCGGCATGCTGAAGCCCGAGCAGGCCAAGGCCCTGAAGGACGCCGGCCTCGACTACTACAACCACAACCTGGACACCGGGCCGGAATACTACGGCAAGGTCGTCACCACCCGCACCTACCAGGACCGGCTCGACACGCTGGAGGCGGTGCGCGACGCCGGCCTCTCCACCTGCTGCGGCGGCATCGTCGGCATGGGCGAGACCCGCCGCGACCGCGCGGGCCTGCTCCAGCAATTGGCAAGCCTGCCGGCGCATCCGGACAGCCTGCCGGTCAACGACCTGATGCCGATCCCCGGCACCCCGCTCGGCGACGCCAGCCCCGTCGACGGGTTGGAGTTCGTCCGCATGATCGCGGTCGCGCGCCTGGTGTGCCCGAAGTCGGTGGTGCGGCTCTCCGCCGGCCGCGAGCACATGTCGAAGGAGCTGCAGGCGCTATGCTTCCTGGCGGGCGCCAACTCGATCTTCGTCGGCGGCAAGCTGCTGACCACCTCCAACCCCGACAAGGACTCCGACGCCGCCCTCCTGGCCGACCTGAAGATGCGGCCGATGACGATGGCGAAGGCTGAAGTCTGAGGCCCGGGCTGGGGCGCCTGGCGCACGCCGCAACGCCCCCTCAGTCGCTACGCGAGCCACCTCCCCCGCTTCGCGGTGGAGGATCTGGGCCAAGATGCTCCACCGCTTGCGGGGGAGCTGTCGCGAAGCGACTGAGGGGGCGTTGCGGCCTTCGCCTAAACCCCCAGCACCCCCCTGATCGCCGCCGTCAGCATCCCCAGCTCGGCGTCCGTCACCACGAACGGCGGGGTCAGGTAGACCACCTTGCCCATCGGCCGGATCCAGACGCCGGCTTCGACGAAGCGCTGCGAGAGCGGCCCGCTCTCGACGCGGCGGTCGAACTCGACGACGCCGATCGCGCCCTTCACCCGAACGTCGACCACGCCCGCGGCCCTGCGGCAGGGCTCCAGGCCTTCGCTCAGGCCCGCCTCGATCCGCGCGACCTCGGCGCGCCAGCTTCCGGTCTCGAAGAGGTCCAGCGAGGCGTTGGCGGCGGCGCAGGCCAGGGGATTGCCCATGTAGGTCGGCCCGTGCATCAGGGCCGCGCCGGGGTCGTCCGACCAGAAGGCCTCGAACACCCGGCGCGAGGCGACGGCCGCGGACAGCGGCAGGGTCCCGCCGGTCAGCGCCTTGGAGAGCGTGATCACGTCCGGGACCACGCCGGCGCCCTGGCAGGCGAAGAGGTCGCCGGTGCGGCCGAAGCCGGTGAAGATCTCATCGAAGATCAGCAGCACGTCGTGGTCGTCGGCCAGCCGCCGCAGACGGCGCAAGGTCTCGTCGTCGTGGAACAGCATGCCGCCGGCGCCCTGGACGCGCGGCTCGACGACCATGGCCGCGATCTCCTGGGCGTTCTCGGCGAGATAGGCCGCGAGGCCGGCCTCCGCGGCCTCGTCGGTGGGCAGCGCCGTCACGTGCTGCGCCGGCATCACCCCCGCAAAGAGGCTGTGCATCCCCTCCTCCGGGTCGCAGATCGCCATCGTCGCCAGGGTGTCGCCGTGATAGCCGCCGAGGAAGGACAGGAACCGGCTGCGGCCGGAAACGCCGCGGTT
>NZ_DATELG010000354.1:0-4663 GCF_035276905.1 Phenylobacterium sp.
AGGCCCCCGTCGCCGCGCCGCCCGCCCGCCGACCGCGACGCCGGCGCACGCCCAAGGCGATGAGGGCGTGAAGGCAGAGGCGCCCATGACCGTCGACGCCTGCCGCGTCGACGTCTGGCTGTGGCGCGCGCGCTTCTTCAAGACCCGCTCCATGGCGGCGAAGTTCGTCGAGGAGGGCCGCCTGCGCCTGACCCGCGCCGGTCATGAGAGCCGGCTCGACAAGCCCGCCCGGCCGGTGAAGGTCGGCGACCAACTGGTCTTTGCGCTCGGCGGGCGGCTGGTCGCGGTGACGGTGGAGGCGATGGGCGAGCGGCGCGGCCCGGCGACGGAGGCGCGCACGCTGTATTCCCAGTTACCAACCGCCTAAACCTTCGGGCAAGGAGCCGTCCGGCAGAGCTGGAGTCGCCACGGAGCCGCTCGCAGCCAGATGTTCACCCGCCACCGATCCGCCACCGACCGACTCTGGCGCGACGACCGCGCGCTGCGCCGCCCTGCGCGCCTCGACCGCCAGACCTACTGGGCGATGCTGGCCGCCGGCCTGGCGGTGACGGCGGCGCTGCAAGCCTTCGGCTTCCGGCCGAACCTCGGCGCCCTCACCATCCTGATGGTGATGCTGCAGATCCGTCGTGCGCGCGACTTCGGCGGCGGCGGCTGGTGGGCGGCGGCGTACCCCCTGCTGGTCCTCTGCCTGCTGACGCGCCCGGCCGACGCGGCGGTCTCGCGTGCGGTGCTGGACCTCGCCATCGTCGGCCTGGTGGCGCTGTTTGGGGCCATCCCCGGCGACGCGGGATTCAATCGCTTCGGGCCGCCGCCCAGGTCCCGACCGATGTTCCGCCGCGCCCAGGCCTGACGCCGGCGCGGGGCGCAGGCGAGAAAGCTTCGCACTGGGATGAAAAAGCCTTCGGCGATTCCGCGGCGCAAGCCCGCTCGGCGGCATTGACAAGCCGCTCGCAGCCCGTGAAAACCGCGCCGCCCCCGGTGGGGAGAGCTGGAGTTTCGGACGCGCCATGACCTACATCGTGATGGATCCCTGCATCAAATGTAAGTTCATGGACTGCGTCGAGGTGTGCCCCGTCGACTGCTTCTACGAGGGCGAGAACTTCCTGGCGATCAATCCCGACGAGTGCATCGACTGCGGCGTCTGCGAGCCGGAGTGCCCGGTGGACGCGATCAAGCCGGACACCGAGGACGAGCCGGACGGCAAGTGGCTGCGCATCAACACCGAGTACGCCAAGGTCTGGCCGAACATCACGGTGAAGGGCGAGCCGCCGGCCGACCGCGAGGAGTACGAGCGCGAGACCGGCAAGTTCGAGAAGTACTTCTCGGAAAAGCCCGGCCGCGGATCGTAAGGCGCGCCTCGCCCTCGGCGCGGCGCCTGCGCGCGCCTCTTAAGGACCAACTCTTTCATTCGTCAGGATTTTGTGCTATCGTCACGAACGACGTGGCGAGAAGGCTATGCCTTGCCCGTCTTCCTGAAGAAGCAACGGCTGGCCCGGACTCGCTGTCCCGGGACTGGCGAGGATGTCTTAAGAGGTTCGATTTTCCCGTCAAACGAAGAGCCGCCGCGGGTCGTTCCGCGGGCTGAAGGTCTCGTCGTGTGACGGTCGCTCGCGCCAGGGATCCGGTTTTGAGCCGGGTCAGGATTTTGAGAGGGTGTCTCGATGAGCAAGAACGGTCATGATTTCTCGGTTGGCGATCACGTCGTCTACCCGGCCCACGGCGTGGGTCAGGTGCAAGGGATCGAAACCCAGGAAGTCGCCGGTCTGAAGCTTGAGGTCTATGTCATCACCTTCGACCACGAGAAGATGACGTTGCGCGTGCCGACCGCCAAGGCCAAGACCGCCGGCCTGCGTCCGCTGGCCGAGACCGACGTCGTCTCCAAGGCGCTCACCACGCTCAAGGGCCGCGCCCGCGTGAAGCGCACCATGTGGTCGCGCCGGGCCCAGGAATACGAAGCCAAGATCAACTCCGGCGACCTGATCTCGATCGCCGAGGTGGTCCGCGACCTGCACCGCGCCGAGAACCAGCCGGAGCAGTCCTATTCCGAGCGCCAGCTCTACGAATCGGCGCTGGACCGCATGGCCCGCGAGGTCGCCGCCATCGAGCGCATCGACCGCGACGCGGCGATCAACATGCTCAACAAGTCGCTGGTGAAGGCCGCCGCCGCGGCCTGAGCCTCCCTCGCCGTTAAGGGAGGGAAAATTCTGCTGCGTCCGGTCCGCGCTCCAGCTCCGCCTTCAGCCGCTCGCGATCGAGGTCGCCCTCCCAGCGGGCCAACGCCAGGGTCGCGACGCCGTTGCCGACGAGGTTGGTCAGCGCCCGGCACTCGCTCATGAAGCGGTCGACGCCGACCAGCAGCGCCAGCGAGGCGATCGGAAGGTCGGGGATGACCGCCAGCGTGGCCGCCAGCGTGATGAAGCCCGCGCCGGTGACGCCGCTCGCGCCCTTGGAGGTCAGCATGGCCACGCCCAGCAGGGTCAGCTCCTGGGACCAGCTCAGCGGCGTATTCGTCGCCTGCGCCAGAAACAGCGTGGCGAGGGTCATATAGATGTTGGTGCCGTCGAGGTTGAAGCTGTAGCCCGTCGGGATCACCAGCCCGACCGTCGCCTTGCCGGCGCCCAGGCGCTCGAGCTTCAGCATCATCTGCGGCAGCACCGCCTCCGACGACGAGGCGCCGAGGACGATCAAGAGCTCCTCGCGGATATAGGCCAGGAACTTCAGGATCGAGAAGCCGCAGATCGCCGCCACCGTCCCCAGCACCACCAGAACGAAGAGGATCGAGGTCCCGTAGAAGGTGGCGATCAGCGCGCCCAGGTTGACCAGGGCCGAGAGCCCGTACTTGCCGACGGTGAAGGCCATCGCCCCGAAGGCGCCGATGGGCGCGAGCCGCACCACCACGCCGATGACGCCGAAGAACAGCTTGCCGATGCTCTCGAGCACATGGGCGGCCTGCTCGCCGAACTCGCCCAGCCGCGTGCAGGCGAAGCCGGTCAGGATGGCGATCAGCAGCACCTGCAGCAGGTCGCCCTTGGCGAAGGCGCCGAAGAAGGCGTCGGGGATCAGGTTCAGCAGGGAGTCGATGAGCCCCTGCTCGTGCGCCGCCTTGGCCGCGTAGCCCGCGCCGATCGAGGCGTCGAGGGTCTTGGGGTCGATGTCGAAGCCGCGGCCGGGCTGCACCGTGCGGCCGACCAGCAGGCCGATCCCCAGCGCCAGCGTCGAGACCGCCTCGAAGTAGATCAGGGTCCGAAGGCCCAGGCGGCCGAAGGCCTTCATGTCGCGCATCTGCGCGATCCCGCCGGCGACGGTGCAGAAGATCACCGGCGCCACGACCATCTTGATCAGCTTGACGAAGGCGTCGCCGAGCGGCTTCAGCGCCGCCCCCAGATGCGGCCAGAGCGCGCCGACCAGCAGGCCCAGCGCCACCGCCGCCAGCACCTGCACATAGAGATGGCGGAACAGACGCCCGAGCCCCATCAGCCCTTCCCCCGACCGCCGCGCCTTCGGTTCCGGCGAAGCTTGCCTTCGTCGGACCCTACCTAACCCGGAGCGACCGCCTCGCCAAACCATGAAGGCCGTCCCGCCGAAGCCGTGCGCGCCGACGCCCGCGTCCGGCGCAGCTTGTCCGCCGCGCTTGCGGGGACGCGCCCGCCGTGGCATCGGTCCCTGCAGGTCGGCGGCGCTGGCTCGCGCGCTTGTCTCAAGAGAGGACCAGGCGCCGCCAGATCGCCGACCTCGCTCGCGCGGCCCGGTAGCTCAGCCGGATAGAGCAGGGCTTTCCTAAAGCCAAGGTCGGGGGTTCGAGTCCCTCCCGGGCCGCCAACGTCCGCCGTGTCCAGCCCGGACACATGGGTTGCAGAATGTACCTAAGAGATGGGTGACAACCTCGGGCCGAACGGGTTGTCGAGGGTTTGCAGGGTCTTCTGCTCCAGGTCGATGTATCCGAGATCGTAGTGCATGAAGCTGACGAGCCAAATGCCCTCGTCGACTTCCTTGATGCCGAGCCGCTGGCCGGCGAGCACGGTGGAGATGTTGATCTTCTTACGGTGCATGCAGAGCCGCCCGCAGGCGGTGACCATGATGTCGCGGTCGTGCAGCGGATAGCTGAGCTCGGGCAGGCCCAGGTAGGGTCTCGGCGAGGGTGAGTAGACCTCGGCCGGCGGCTTCATCTGCAGCGCCTCGTGCGGCCGCTCGGTGTTGAACTCGCGAACGAAGGCGTCGAAACGGCCCTGCTGCTGCAGGCTGTTGCGGCCCGGCGGGCGGGTGGTCTCCTTCTTCAAGGTCAGGTGCATGCGCTCGTGGCGGCCGTTCTGCTGGGGCCGGCCGGGCTTGATGCGCTCGATCTCGATGCCCAGCCGCAGCCACCAGACCGAGAGCTTGGAAAGGCCGTAGAGGCCGTTGGGGCTGGCGAAGGGCACGCCGTTGTCGGAGCGAATCGCGCCGGGCAGCCCGCGCTCGCGGAACAGCTGCTCGAAGGCGGTGATCGCCAACTCCTCGCGGGTGGACTCCAGCGCCTCGCACAGCAGCAGATAGCGCGAAGCATGGTCGGTGACGGTCAGCGGATAGCAGTAGCGGCCGTCGCCCAGCTTGAACTCGCCCTTGAAGTCGGCGCACCAGAGGTCGTTGGGCGCAGCCCCTGGCGACAGCGCCGTGCCCTGCGCCCGAC
>NZ_DATELG010000355.1:0-3286 GCF_035276905.1 Phenylobacterium sp.
CGACACCGTCGCCCCCCTCTCCCTCGTCAACTTCCACGCCTTCGGGGTCCGCAGACCAACCCTCCTCAGCCTCCGCTTCCGGCCGCTCCAATATGGCCTGGTACGCAACGCCCGGCGGCCTCTCATCGCTCTCAGCGCCCCAGCTCGCCGCCGCCCGCCGGTCTTATGACCTTTGGTCGTCGGGCAACCCCGGGCTCGCCAGCAAGTACAGCTTCGACAGCTACGTCGAGTACGCCCAGCAGCGCCACGCCGAGAGCGTCGCTGAAACCGCCGAACAGGAAGAGGACTGATGCCCAGCGCGTTCAAAAGGACGCCGCGCGCCTTCGGCGCGTCCGCGCCCGTCGAAACTCCCTACATGCGAGCCCAGCAGGTCTGGGACGACCGGATCGGCTCGGCCCGAGCCCAAGCCGCGAATTGGCGGCTGGCCGCGTTCGCCTCGATGGCTATCACCGGCGTCACGCTCGCCGGCTACATCGCCGAGCGGTCCAACACCCACGTCGCGACCTACGTCGTACCGGTTGATCAGGCTGGCCGGCCCGGGAAGATCGAGCTCGCCGGCCGCGCATATCAGCCGACAAAGGCTGAGACCGCCTACTTCCTCGCCGACTGGGTGAACTGGATCCGCTCGCGTTCGCCCACCGACGCCGTGGTCAACGCCGCCAATGCGCTTCGGGCCTACAACTTCGTCGACGGCGCTGGCCGCGGCCAGCTCGACGAGATGGAGAAGGCGAGCCAGGCCGGCGCACAGGCCACGCCGAACCAGGCCGTGACGGTGCAGGTCCAGGCCGTCATCCAGCGCTCCCCCAACACTTTCCAGGCGAACTGGACCGAGACCGCTTACCGCGAGGGCGACGTGCCCAAGATCACCCACTGGACGGGGATCTTCGGAACCATCGTCAAGCCGCCGCACGACGAGGCCGCGCTCCGGCGCAACCCTCTCGGGATCTTCATCAACTCGGTCCAAATCTCGCAGGAGCTCTCCTGATGTCCGTTGCGACCGCCGCCGGGCGCTTCGCCGCCATCTTCGCCCTCGCCTCTGTAGCCGCCGCCGCGACCAGCGTGGCGCAGGCTCAACTTCCTCCGCCCCAGCCGATGAAGGTCCGGGCGGGGCAGACCGCGCCTACGGCCTCAGCGGTCCCGGCCGCCAGCACGATCGGCGCGCCGGGCGCCTACCACTCGCCCGTGCACGCGCACCGGTGGCAAGACCGACCGGTCCTTCGCTCGGCCTATCGCCGCGCCGTGGCGACCCCGGGCTCCGCCAGCTTCGTGAACGGCAACCAGGTCTACGCCTTCGAGCCGAACCGCATCTATCGCATCGACGCGAGCCCGCGGTTCCTGACGGTGATAGCGCTTCGGCCCGGCGAGAAGCTCATCAGCAAGGCCGCCGGCGACACGGTCCGCTGGGTGATCGGCGAGACGGCTGGAGCCAGCAACGGCGGCGGGCTCCCGCAGACCCTGGTGTTGGTGAAGCCGCTGCAGGGCGGCCAGCGCACCAACATCGTGCTCACGACCGATCAGCGCGTCTACATGATCGAGGCGGTGAGCCACGAAGAGCCGGTCTTCACCAGCATGGTGAGCTGGCAGTACCCGGCCGATGAGATGCGGGAGCTGCAGCTGACCCGGGCCGTCGCCACCGTGCAGACGCTCGCGCGCCAGGCCAACGTCGTCGACACCAACCTCAACGTCAGCCGGCTCAACTTCAATTACGACATCCGGCCGGTGGGCGCCGCCGGCGGCGGCCTGTTCCACAGCGCCAGCCCGCCGCGCTGGACGCCGGTCCGCGTCTTCGACGACGGGTCCAAGACCTACATCCAGTTCCCGTCGAACCTCGCCTCGAGCGAGGCCCCGCCTCTCTTCCTCGTGGGCCAGCACGGCGGGGCCGAGCTCGTCAATTACCGCTTCTCCAACGGCTACTACGTCGTCGATCGCCTCTTCGGCGTCGCGGAGCTGCGGTTGGGCGAGAAGCCGCAGACCATCGTGCGGATCACCTCCACCGGTCCTCGGAGCACGATGCAATGAGCGACATCGAAACCCCTCCGATCGAGCCTACGGAGCCGCCGGTCGAGGCGAAACGCGGCGCGTTTCGGATGGTTGGCGCGCGCCAACCGGCGACCAAGATCAACCGCAAGTTCCTCGTGCTGTCGCTCGGCTCGACGGGGGCGGTGCTGGCGATCTTCTTCGGCGCGCGGTTGGCCGACGCAGCGGCGCACCAGCAGAAGATCAAGGACCCCGCGGCGAGCGCGCCCGTCGCGCCGCCGCCGAACCTCAAACCGCCGAACTACAAGGACACGGTGATCGCCCAGGCCGACGACGGGACGGCCACCGTCGCCATGCCGTGCTCGCAGTATCCGGGCTACGCCAACTGCACGCCGGACTCGGCGATCAGCGCCGCCTCGCCGGGCGCGTCCGGCGCCACAGGCGTGGCGGCGGCCGGATCGCCGGAGGCGAACGCGCTGGCGCAGCGTCAGCAGGCGGCCGAACAGGAGGCCTATCAGCGGGCGCTGGCCGCGCGCTCGGCCGGCGTGTTCTTTCCGGGCAACACGCCTTCGAGCGCGGCGCAGACGGGCGCGCCGATTCGCGCGGCGGCCTTGCTCCCGGCGTCCGACAGCGGGCCTGCGGCGGCTGGGATCAATGTGCTGACTGGAAGCGGGCAGGACGAGAAGCGGGCGTTCGCCGGCCAAGGCCAAACCGACGACTACATCCGTGGCCGCCTCGAGGCTCCGCGCTCGCCCTATGAAGTGAAGGCGGGGACCATCATTCCGGCGGCGCTGGTGACGGCGCTCAACTCGGACCTGCCGGGAGAAATCGTCGCCCAGGTGACGCAGCCGGTCTACGACCACATCACCGGCCGTTTCCTGCTGATCCCGCAAGGCGCTCGACTGATCGGGCAGTACGACAGCCAGGTCGCCTGGGGTCAGAACCGGGCGCTGATCACCTGGAACCGGATCGTCTTCCCGAACGGCTACTCCATCAACATCGGCGCAATGGAAGGCGCTGACCCGAGCGGCGCGAGCGGCCTCACTGACCAGGTGAACCATCACTGGGGTACCGTGGCCGCCGGCGTCCTGGTCTCGGCGATCCTGTCAGTGGGCAGCGCCGCAGCGCAAGGCGCGGCCAGCAATGACGGCAGCGTGACCGTGATCAACACCGGCGCGTCCACGGCCGCCAGCGACGCGAGCCGCGTCGGAGACCGCATCGTCAACAAGGGCCTCGATCGCCAGCCGACCATCCAGGTCCGCGCCGGCTACCCCCTGCGAGTGCTCGTGAACAAGGACATCATTCTTGA
>NZ_DATELG010000356.1:0-11714 GCF_035276905.1 Phenylobacterium sp.
CGCACTGCAAAAAAAATTTCGCGCCGCAGCGCAAATTCCGCTTGCAAATCGTCTAAGCATTGTTCAGATTGGGGCTGCCCATTCTGGGCGTTTCCTCCCTATGACTGCCGCGCCTTCGGGCGCGGCTTTTTTTTCATCTGCCCCTCGATCGGGAGGGACAGCGCGCCCCGGCGCCGGCCCCCAACGGGTCGGGCGGACGCCGACGACAGGCGGGATGACCGCGAAAGGGGAGGCTCTACCCCTCCCCGCTCACACCGCCGGCACCGCCAGCAGGGCGCGCTTGGCCTTCACCAGCACCTCCTCGGTGGTGCTGCCGCGGATGGCGTCGAGGAAGCTCTTGTGACCGGCGGTGGCCATGACGATCAGGTCGGCGCGGACCTCGTCGGCGACCTCGACGATCGTCTCGACGACGGGCCCCGAACGGACGATCTCGTTCACCTCCTTGGCCCCGTGCGGCGGCATCGCCTGGCCGACGTGCAGCAGGTGGAAGCGCGTCTCCTGCCCGAGCGTCCGGCTCAGCCCCCGCGCCACCGCGATCGCGGCCGCAGGCTCCGGGTCGTCGTCGACGGGGATCAGCACGTTCTTCAGCCGCACCGCGCCGTCCTGGCCGTTCACGAACCCCTCGGCGTCCTTCGGGACGAACAGCGCCGGCCGCTTGGCCTCGCGGGCGAGCGCTTGCGAGAACGAGCCCTTGCGCAGCCGCTCCAGTCCCTCCAGCGCCCGGGTGCCGAGCACGATCATGTCCGCGCCATGGTCATTGACCAGCTTGGCCAGGGCGGCCTCGGGATCGACGGCGCGGATCTCCCCCTTGCTGACCTGCAGGCCCAGCTTTTCGCCGACGTCGCTCTGCGGGGCGCCGGGCGGCAAGAGGCCCCAGCGGGTCAGGGTGTCGCGCACGTGGGGGAAGTCGCTGAGTTCGGGGATTTCCTCGGCGGCGTAGGTGTGGGCGTGCACCAGGGCCAGCCGGCCGCGCTCGGCCAGCGCCAGCTTCAGGGCATGATCGAACGCGCCCTCGCTGACCGCAAGGAGGTCCGTGGGATGCACGATGAGCATGCGCCCGCTCCTGACACTCGTTCAGCCCGCGCCAGGAATTGGAGCGATGCCCCACCAAAGCGCCAGGGGCGCAGCTTCGGTTCCTTCGCTCGGAGAAGCCGAAGCCGCCGCCCCCGACGGCTCTGCTATGCGCAATTCGTCACTTGTGAGACTGCTGGAAGCCGGCCACGTCGTACTGAGACACGCTTTTCGGATTGTTGGAGTTCTGCGGTTGCGTGCCCGCGTAGTGGGTTCCCGCGTTCCCGCTCGGGTTGAAGGCCGAACCCGGGGCCGTGCTGGCGTGGCCCGGCGTGACGCTGCCGGTCTGAGGGGAGCCGATCGTCTGGCTGGGCTGGCCCTTCATCCCCGTTGAAAGGTGGACGTTGCCGGCCAAGGCCAGGCCGGGCGCTGCGAGCAAGGACGCGCCGAGCATGGCCGGCGCGACGATACGCTTCATGCCGTTGAGGTTCATGGCGTTCTCCTCCTGACTCCGTCAGGTTGCGAGCCCTCCCAGCCCTGCGGGCCGACGGCCCAAGCCGTGCGCGCTAATTCCGCGTGCGGGCGGCAAGGTTCAAATGGGCATGCTCAAGGGGCGCCCCACCCCTCCCGGACCTTCCAAAGGTCGGCTTCGCCGCGGCGATCCATTACTTATGGAATCGCCGAAATATTACGCATAATAGACACCAATCGGACAATATCTCCCATATTCGGAAGCACTTATACTGTCTTTATCCGTTACCTAGCATGACTCGTGCACCTGCAAAGATGGATTCCACTCTACATTGATCGAACATATTTTGGCTATACGCCCCCTTGACGTCGGTTTTCCACCAGAGATTGCCCAAAATATTAATCACGGCCCCTGCGTATGAACTTCGCCAGGCGATGCGCCACGGAGACAACGGCATGCAGGGTTCAAGTTCGAACGCCCTTTCGACGGGCGCCTTTCTCGCCGGGATCGGCGTCGATACGCACATCGCCTTCACCGACGGCGGCTACGGCAAGATCGCCAACGTCATCGCCGACCTGCAGTATCTCGGCCTCGACCAGGTCCGCGACGGCCTCAGCAACGGCGCGAAGGGTTCGGCCCCGTTGTCGAGCTATGTGACGGCGGCGAAGGCCGGGATCCACTTCACCCTGGTGACCAAGGCCGCGACCTCGGCGGATCTGGCCGCGGCCCTGGCGCTCGACGACCGCCTGCAGACCGCCGTCCCGGGCGCGATCGTGGCGCTCGAAGGCCCCAACGAGGTCAACGCCGCTCCGGTCATCTTCAACGGCGTCGGCGGCCTGCAAGGCGCGCTCGACCTGCAGGCGGCGATCTACGCCAGCGTCCATTCCGATGCGACGCTGGCCAATGTGGCGGTCGACTATTTCACCGGCTACGGCGAGGGCGCGACCGGCCGGGGCCCCGACCCGAGCCGCACCCCGGGCCTGGCGGACTTCGACAACCAGCACCCTTACCCGCGGGGCGGCCAGCCGCCGGCGTGGTGGGTCGCCCGCGGTTCGCTGATCAACACCACGAACCCGGCCGCGCCGGCGGTCTACACCGAGACCGGCTATTCGACCGCCGAGGTCAGCCCTGGCGTGCAGGCCAAGTATACGCTCGACCTGCTCTTCGACACCGCTGCGCAGGGGATCTCGAAGACCTATCTCTACGAGCTGATGGACGCCTACGCGCCGGGGTCGGCGCAGGGCGACCATGGCTGGGGACTGTTCGACTACACCGGGGCAGCGAAGCCCGCCGCCACGGCCATCCACAACCTGACGACCATCCTGCGCGCCGCAGGCGCAGGCGCCGTCGCGACCCAGAGCACGCCGCTGACCTACGACGTCTCGGGCCTCGCCGCGAACGGCCACACGACGATGCTGCAAAACGCCGACGGGACCTACGACATAGTCGTGTGGGCCGAGCCGAAGATCTGGGATCCCGCCGCCGGCCAGGAGATCGCGGCCTCCTCGCAGACGGCGACCGTGACCCTATCCGCGCCGGTCGTGGGCTATTCGGTTTACGACCCGCTGATCGGGGCCAGCGCGATCAGCTCCGGCGAGGCGACCAGCGCCATCACGGTGACGGTCGCCGACCACCCGTTGATCATCAAGCTCGGCGCCGTCGGCGCCACCCAGGGCACGGCGAACGCGGACACCCTGATCGCTCCGGACGGCCAGTCGAACAACCTCCACGGCCTGGCCGGCGCGGACCTGATCATCGGCGGGTCGGGATACAGCAGCCTGCACGGCGACGCCGGCGACGACACCATCATCGGCCGCTCGCTGACCGGCGACCAGCTGCTGGGCGGCCAGGGGAACGACCTGATCACGGCCGTCCAGTCCAAGGTCCACAATTTCCTGTTCGGCGACCTCGGGAACGACACCCTGCTGGCGAGTGCGGGCGGCGACACCCTCCGCGGCGACGGCGGGAATGACGTGCTCATGGGAGGCGCCGGCAACGACTTCCTCTCCGGCGACATCGGCCTCGACATTCTGACCGGCGGCGCCGGCGCCGACATCTTCCGCGGCGCGGCCGGCATGGGGACCTCGATCGTCACCGACTTCCACCGCTCGGAAGGCGACCGCATCCGGATCGATCACGGCACGCAGTACTGCGTCGCCCAGGCCGGCGCGGACGTCCACATCGACATGGTCGGCGGCGGCGAGATGATCCTTCAGAACACCCAGCTGAGCTCGCTCACCAGCGGCTGGCTGTTCGTGAGCTGACCTCTCGCGACCCCGCAAACGAGACCCTCTCATTTTTCGTTGACAGGGTCTGCAGCCTGGCGCAACCCTCGGACAAAAGCGGGGAGGTGCGCGCGCGATGACGACGGTCCTGGATCCCAACAAGGCGAAAACCGCGCGTCGCGTCGTCGAGGTGCTGGAGTTCTTCGACGAGCAGAACCGCCACGCGACGGTCATGGACATCGCCCGGCGCTACAAGCGGCCGCAATCCAGCACCTCGGAGCTCCTGGCGATCCTGGTCGAGATGGGCCTGCTCTATAAGGACCCCAGCTCGCGCTCCTTCACGCCGACGCCGCGCGCGGCGATGCTGGGCTCGCAATGCCAGCCCAGCCTGGTGCGCGACGGCCGGCTGTCGATGACCATGGACAGGCTGATGGCCCAGACCGGCCAGGGCACGGCGGTGATGGGCATGGTCGGCCTGCAGGTGCAGATGTTCCGCTGGATGCCGGGGGCCCAGCCGATCACCACCTCCCTGCCCAACGGCCTCTCCGGCGGCGTGCTGGGCCCGCTGAGCGAGAGCGCCGCCGGCTGGCTGCTGCTCTCCACCCTGCCCGTCGAGCGGCGCGAGGGCGTGCTGCGCCGGCTGCGCGCCGAGGCCACCGAGGAGAACATCTTCAATACCGCCGAGCTGCGCGAGCGGATCGAGACCTCGGCCCGCCAGGGCCATGCAATCGGTCCCGCCGGCTTCGGCGCCACGGCCCAGATGTGCGCGGTGCTGCTGCCCACCGAGGCCGGCGAGCGCCCGATGGTCGTGGGCCTGGTCTACGAGCCCGGCCAGGGCGCCGAGCCGCAGACCCTGGTCGCCATGCTGCAGAAGGCCGTGCAGGAGTGCGTAGAGGCGGCCGACAAGATCCGCCTGCCGCTCTGAGGGGGCGTTTCGGCGCCGACGCCTACGCCTTATCGCCGCCCTTGCCGACACCCTGGACGTACCTGGCCATGCCTTCCAGGTAGCTGGGGTTCAGCATCAGCGCGCTGTTGGCCAGGCGCTCGACGTGCCGGCCTTGGTCGCGGCCGACCTCGCTGGCGAGCTCGATGGCCAGCTTGGCGGCGCCCATCTGCTCGGGGTTCTGCTCGGCCAGGTGACGGCAGAAGCTCATCACGTCTTCTTCGAACGTCTCGTCCGGAAAGACCTCGTGCACCAGGCCCATGTAGAGGGCCTTCTCGGCGTCGGCGCGCAGGTTAGCCATGATCAGGTAGCGCGCCCAGTGGGCGCCGCAGATCCGGGTCAGGCGGCTGACGCCGTTGGACGCCGGCAGCACGCCGAACAGCCCTTCGGGGAAGCCGTATTCGGCGCTCTTGGCCGCCAAGCGGAAGTCGGCCGACAGCGACATCTCCAGGCCGCCGCCGACGCAGGCGGCGTGGTGGGCCGCGACGATCGGCTTTTCGATATGCTCCATCTCGTCATAGATCCGCTGCATGCCGTTCAGGCCGAGGCGGTGGGTCTCGCGGATTTCCGAGGCGGTCCGCCCGACGCCCGACGAACTGCCGCTGCGCAGGTCGGCGCCGGAGCAGAAATAGCGTCCGGTGGAGCGGATCAGCATCACCTTCAGCTCCGGCGTGTCGCGGAACCGCAAGAGCGCCTGCTCGAACAGCTGCATCATCTGGGCGGTGATGGCGTTCAGCTTCTCCGGCCGGTTGAGGGTGGCGATCAGGATGCCGTCGACCTCTTCGGTCAGCAGGTGGGGCGCTTCTTCGGACATGTGGGTTCCTTACTTGGCGCGGCTGCGCCTTCTCGTCGACGGCGGAGGCTTTCGAGCCAGGGCCGGTCCGCTCATGACCTCAGTCCCGCGCCAGCAGGAGGGCGGTGGCCAGCGGGCCGCCGCCGGAGGTCGCCACGGCCACCTTGGGCTCGCCGGCGATCTGCCGCGCGCCGGCGCTGCCGCGCAGCTGGGTCACCGCCTCGTGGGCGAAGCCGAAGCCGTGCAGCCGCCCGGCGCCGATCTGGCCGCCGAAGGTGTTGAACGGCAGCTCGCCGTCTAGAGCGATGCGCTTGCCGCCCTCGATGAAACGGCCGCCCTCGCCCACCTCGCAGAAGCCCAAAGCCTCGAACCAGCTCAGCGCCAGGAAAGCGAAACCGTCGTAGAATTGGACGGTGTCGACGTCCTTGGGCCGGTAGTCGGTCTGCTTCCACAGCTCGCGGCCGGTGGCGTAGCTGGCCATCCACTCGGCCTGGTCCCAGCTGTCGCGATCCACCGCGCCGGCGGAGGCGGCGATGCGAATCGGCTTGCACTTGACCTCGTCCACCGCCTCGCCGGCGGAGACGATCACCACCGTCGAGGCGTCGGAGAAGCGGTCGCAGTCGAACAGGCACAGCGGCGAGGAGATCATCCGCGCCGCCATGTACTGGTCCATGCTCAGCGGCTCGCGCACAAGGGCCCGCGGGTTCAAAAGCGCGTTCGCCCGGTCGGTGAGCGCGATCTGCGCCAGCTGCTCGCGGGTCAGGCCGTACGTCTTGACGTGGCGCATGGCGTACTGCGCCACCCAGGTGACCGCCGAGGCGGCGTTGAACGGCGCCGTCCATTGGCTCATGCCGTCGACCCGGCCGCGCTTGGGCGTCGGGTACTCGTCCGGCCGGGCCATGGCGGCGGCCTCGTAGACGGTGCGGAAGCACATCACGTGGCGGGCGTGGCCGGCCTTGACCGCGTCGGCGGCCGCGGCGATCGCGCCCAGCTGGGCCGAGAGCTCTATCCCGCCGAGCCGCCACCTGGCCTTGATGCCGAAGGCCTCGACGACGTCGTCGGCGCCGACCGGCGAGAAGCCGAGATAGCCGCCCATGCGGCCCGGATAGGTGGCGACCCCGTCGATCTGGTCGACGGTGAGGCCCGCTTCGTCCAGCGCCTCCTTGAAGGCGTCGAGGGTGAGCAGCAGCGGGTGGCGGGTCAGCTTCTGGCCGATCTGAGACTGGCCGACGCCGGTGATGTAGGCCTCGCGGCTCGCCATCGTCTTCAAGCCGCCTTTTCGAACAGCGGGATCCAGACGTCTTCGTGCTGTTCGAAGACCACGCGCACGCGGTCGCCGAACTCCACCTCGTCCACCGCGCAGCCCACGATGTTGGTGGTCAGGATGACCCCCGGCGCGCCGTCGAGGGCGACGCGGGCGATCACGAAGGGCGCCTCCATGCCGGGGGCCCAGGCCTGGTGGTTCACCGTGAAGGTGTCGATCACGCCTGTGCCGGGGACCGCCTCCGGCGCCACGTTCTCGGAGAGACAGTGGCGGCAGAGCGGCTGCGGCGGATGGATCCAGCCGTCGCAGTCGCGGCAGTGGCAGATGCGAAGCTCGCCTTCGGCCCCGCCCGTCCAGAAGGCGCGGTTGTCGGTGTCGAGTAGAGGAAGCGCCCTAGGTGAAGCCATGCGTCAGACGTCCCACATTTGACTTGCGCGCCTCTCGCCGGGGGGAATGTCGCGGCGCGCCTTCGCCAAGACAATGTGCGTCCGACCCCGCCGCCGCGAAAACCGCCACTGCGATCTGCCCGGCGCGGGCCTCAGCCGTTGGCCTGGATGCGGGCCATGGCCCGGCCGTCGACGATGGCCAGCTGCAGCAGCCGCGCCTCGGCCTGCATCAGGCTGCGGATCCAGGGGTCGGGGTCGCCGGGGGCGAAGTTGCGGAAATTGGCGTCCGTCGCCACGGTGATCATCCGCTCGATGCCGGTCAGCAGGACCGTGGCCATGGAATGAGCCGGCGAGCGTTCCGTCAGGGAGAGGATGGGCTGAGCGTCCATCTGCTCGACCATCAGGTCGATGATCATCCGCGCGGAATCGACCCGGCTCTGGCGCATCCGCTCGTCGTTGTTGTCGGCGTAGGCGTTGCGCAGGTGCAGGATCCGCGAGTTGCGGACCCAGAAGGCGTAATAGGCCTGAACGAAGCGCAGGCACCGCTCGCCCAGCTCCTCGTCGGGCCAGCGCTCGCGCATCGAGGCGATATAGGTCTGCTGGCCGGTCTCCATGATCGGCGCCAGCACCGCGAGGAGCAGCTCCGGCAGGTCGCTGAAATAGAGGTAGAGCGTGGTCATCCCGAGCGAGGCCTCGCGGGCCACGGCGCTCAGCGAGATCGCCGTGCCGGGCGGCTCCGCCAGCAGCTTCTCGGTCGCGGCGATGATCCGGTCGCGCGTGTCGCGGCCCTTCCGCCCGAGCCTCTGGCCGAGCAGGTTGTGGCTCAGCGATTCCCGCTCGGCGGCGGAGGGCTGCGCTTTGGTCATCTCGGAATGGCTCTCCGTGAACCGGCAGGAGGCGGCGCGCCGGGGCGCCTTACGCCTGGACGCATGGTTGCGCAGGGCATGCGGAAGTTCACAAGCCCTTGCGCATCGTGTCTGCGATACTTGGCGGCGCCCCCGCTCGGCCCCCAGCCGTTGGTTTTCGGGTCTTTATTCGTCGGGTTCAGCTTTGCGGCCGCGCCGAAAGCCGGGCGTCTCGCCCTTGGCCTTGCCGGCGATCTCCTTCAGCTTGACGCGCTGGAGGGCCGAGAGCGCCTCGCCGGGGCCGCCCTTCTCCGGGTCGCCGAAGGCCCGGCCGAAGGTCTTCAGCCGGTCTTCGACGGAGCCCAGGAACTCGCCCTCCCAGTCGGAAAGCTTGACGCCGGCGCGCTCCGCCTGGCGGCGGGCGCGCTTCAGCGCACTCAGCGCAGCACGCTTGGCCTGCGCCCGTGGATCGGGAAGCTTGCGCTTCAAACCTCGCCGAGCGCCGAGAGATAGAGGTCGAGGATCGCCTCCTCCTCCATCCGCTTGGCGCGGTCCTGCTTGCGGATGCGGACGATCTTGCGCAGCACCTTGACGTCGAAGCCGTTGCCCTTGGCCTCGGCGAAGACTTCCTTGATCTGTTCGGCGACCTCGGCCTTCTCCTGCTCCAGCCGCTCGACGCGCTCGATGATGCTCTTCAGCTGGGTCTGGGCCGTGCCGTTCAGCACGTCGGCATGGGGGGCGGCGTCGTCGGCCATGGGTCGAAGCCTCTAAGCTAAGGTCTAGGTGTCGGAAAGCGCGGGAACCTAGCGGCGCCTTTCCCGCCTGTCATCCGCACCTTGAACCTTGACTTCGGCTGGAACGTTGAGGCGGATCGCCGCGGGAGAATTTCGATGTCCGACGACATGATCCAGCGCCCGACGCAGGAGGAAGCCGAGGCGGCGGTTCGGACCCTGATCAAATGGGCCGGCGACGACCCAGCGCGCGAGGGCCTGCTGGAGACGCCGGCGCGGGTGGTCAAGGCCTATCGCGAGCTGTTCGCCGGCTATGAGGCCGATCCGCGCGAATACCTGGAGCGCACCTTCGAGGAGGTGGGCGGCTACGACGAACTGGTCGTGCTGCGCGACATCCGGGTGGTCAGCTTCTGCGAACACCACATGCTGCCGTTCCTCGGCAAGGCCCACGTCGGCTATCTGCCGGCCGACCGGGTGGTGGGCATCTCCAAGCTGGCGCGGGTGGTGAACGGCTTCGCCCGCCGGCTGCAGATCCAGGAGAAGCTGACGGCCGAGATCGCCGACGCCATTCAGGACATCCTGAAACCCAAGGGAGTCGGCGTCGTGATCGTCTCCGAGCACAGCTGCATGACCATGCGCGGGGTCAACACCCCGGGCTCGCGCCTGACCACCTCGAGCCTGCTGGGCGTGGTGCGCGACGACCCGCGGACGCGCCAGGAATTCCTTGAGCTGGTGCGCAACGGCGAGCGCTAACAGCAGATTCCGGTGAAGCTTCGTTGGGCCGAGTGAAGAGCCAACATCCGCCAGGATGTCTACGGTCAAGCTGTGAACTTTCCTGAGAATAGAGAGTCGCGCCTCCGCGGATTTTCGCATACAGGACTGCCGCGTTAATCGTCTTCGCCCTGGCGCGCGGCTCGGCTTGGCTTTGCGTCACCACGGCGATCCACTTCAAGCGTACCGCAGTACTGGGAGGCGCCCGCGTGACGGATATCCCCCCAACCGACGCCGCTGTGGCTGACGGTCATTCCGCCGCCGATCGAAGAGCCCGCACGGAGCGTGCGCGCCGCGGGCTGATCGACGCGCTTTTCGGCGGCGGGGCGGCGCTCTGCCTGATCACCGCCGCCCACGCCGCCCTGCCGCGGTTCGAGGGCAGCCCGCTGTTTTCGCGGCAGAGGCCGGTCCAGGTGGTCCGGGGCGCACTCGCGCCGCCGGCCGCGCCGGCCGCCTTCCTCGCCTTCCAGGACCCCGAGCCCGGCTATGCTGTGGTCTCGCCCTTCGGCCTCAGGCAGCTGCCGTGGGAGGCTTCGGGCCGGCTGCACGCGGGAATCGACATCGCCGCCCCGGCCGGCCTGCCGGTGCTGGCCGCCGCGGACGGCGTGGTGACGCGGATGGAGGCCGACGCCGGCTACGGCCGCTTCGTCGAGCTCAAGCACGCCGGCGGCCTGACGACGCTCTACGCCCATCTCGGCCGCTTCCAGCCGCAGGTCGCCGTCGGCATGGCGGTGAAGGCCGGCACGCCGCTGGGCGAGCTCGGCTCCACCGGCAGCTCGACCGGCGCCCACCTGCATTTCGAGGTCCGCGACGACCAGGGCCGGCCGCTCAATCCCGCCCTGTTCATCGGCCGCAGCTTCGCCGCCGCCGAGGACTTGCCGCTGCGGGCGGCGGCCAGGATCCCGCGCGGGGTGCGGGTCGCCTATGTGTCGAACATCCCCAAGGCCAAGCGCGAGGAGATGCAGGCCAAGCTCGACGAGGCGGCCGCCTCGAACGCCGCCGCCGACGCCGCCTCGGCGACGCTCGCCGACCTTTCCCCGAACGCCGCCGACTCCGCCGTCGACGCCAACGCCGTGGTCGCGCGGGGCCGCGTCGCGCACGGCCGGCCGCACGCTCGCCTGCGGCTGCGCGAATAGGGGCTCGACGGCCGCGCCCGCGGCGCCTATCTGGACTGAAGGTTGGTTCCTCAGGCTGAGGCGTTCTTCCGTCCGATGTCCCCGTCTCAGCGTCCGCCCTATCGAGGCGAGAAAATCGACCTCGGCGGTCGCGCGCTGCGCGTGGTCCGCGCCGGCCCGCGCAGCGATCGTCCGACCGTCGTGCTCGAGCACGGAGCCTTCGGCTGCGCCACGGACTGGACGGTGGTGCAGGAGCGGCTGAGCGCCAAGGGCCTGCGCAGCCTGGCCTACGACCGGGCCGGCCTGGGCCATTCCGATCCCGGCCCCAGGCCGCGCGACGGCCGGGCGATCATCGCCGACCTGGCGGCGCTGCTGCGCGAGTTGGACGAGCCGGGCCCCTATGTCCTGGTCGGCCATTCGATGGGCGGGCTGATGGTGCGGCTGTTCGCGCTCACCCATCCCGACCAGTCGGCGGGCGTGGTGCTGGTGGACGCGGTCACCCCCGACATCATGAAGACCCGCGCCGGTCCCGGCGCCGTGCGGGCCTATGGCCGGGCGCTGCGCTGGGTGGCGCACGGCGCGCGATACGGCATGATGCGGCCGGTGTCGTTCATCACCGGCAACCTGATCGGCCTGAGCGGCGCGGCGGCGGCCGAAAAGCGGTGGATCCACGGCTGGGGTCCGCACGCCCACGGCGCGGCCGAGGAGGTCGCCTGGTGGCCGGCCACCTCGGACCAGGCGGCCGAGGCCGAGTTTCCGCCGCAGATGCCGGTGGCCGTGCTCACCGCCGGCGCCGAGCGAAGCGCGCCGCATCTGAAGGCGCTGCAGGCGATCCCGGCGCTGACCTCCGACCAGGGCTACGTCGAGCACGTCGCCCGCGCCACCCACTCCAGCATCCTCGGCGGCAAGTTCGCCGACCCGGTGGTGCGTGGGGTGGAGCACGTGCTGCATGCGCGGGGGTTCGCGGCGGTCACGGCGTAGGCCTTCAGTCCTCCCGCACGACGAGCCCCGCCGCCGCAAGCAGCCGCGCTTCGACCAGGGGGTGGGCCCCCGCCGGCGAGGCGCCCAGCAGCGGACAGCTGACCCCGCCCTCGGAATCGACGATCGCCGGCAGGACGCCGCGCGCCGCCGCCGGCCAGGTCGCCAAGACGCGCTGCT
>NZ_DATELG010000357.1:0-5665 GCF_035276905.1 Phenylobacterium sp.
GGCGGCGCCAGTCCCTGCGGCCGCGGCGACGAAGCACGGCCGCGGTGGGATCGGGTTTCCGCGTAAGAACGTGTCCACTCCGACTGCATTTCGTCCCAGAGACTCGGTTCGTGACCCGGAAACCAGCACTCGGCACAAGCGCTGGCTCGCCATGCTGAGCGAGACGGATTGGGCGCGGATCCGGGCGATCGCGCGGCAAGTCAACCATGCGCACGTCCCGGCGGCGCTGGCGGACCTGAGCGTGCCCTTGCGGGTTCGCGCGTGCCTGGTCGGGCACGAAGCTCGGTTTCTCGGCGAACCCGTCGGCACGCTGCGCGGCGGGCAAGTATCCGTGCTGATTTCCGAAAGCGGCGAGCACTGAGCGCCTGGCCCGCGGTAGTCACCTGGTTTCTTCGGATCGCGGGGCCTACTTTACCGGGCGCTTCTCGAGCTTCCGCGCGAGCGTGCGACGGTGCATGCCGAGCCGGCGCGCCGTCTCGGATATGTTGAAATCCGTTTCAACAAGCATCTCGTGGATCCGCTCCCACTCGAGCGTCTTGATCGAGGTCGACCGCGCGCTGATGGGCGTCGAGGCGTCGCCCGCCGCCTTGGCGAATGCGGCTTCGATGTCGTCGCTGTTTGCAGGTTTGGCAAGGTAGTGGCAGGCGCCGAGCTTGATCGCCTCGACGGCGGTGGCGATGCTTGCGAAACCGGTCAGGACGACGATCAGCATCGCCGGATCGTGGGCGTGCAGCGCCTCGACGCAGCTGAGGCCGGATTCGACGCCGAGCTTCAGGTCGACGGCCGCGAAACCGGGACGGAAATCTTCCAGCGTGGCGGCCATCTGCTCGCGGCTGGCGGCGTGACGGACCTCGTAGCCCTTGCGCTCGAAGGACCGTTGGAGGGCGGCGGCGAACTTGGCGTCGTCTTCGATCAGGATCAGGCGGCGGGGATCGCTCATCCGGCGGCCTCCAGGGTCAGTGCGCTCAGCGGCACGCAGACCGTCACCTCGGCCCCGCCGGCGTCACGGTTGCGGGCCTCGACCTGGCCGCCGAGCTTGCGCACAACGTTGACCACCAGGAACAGGCCGAGGCCGCCGCCGGGCCGGGCCTTGGTCGAGTGGTAGGGCTTGCCGAGGTCGGCCAGCATCTGCGGCGTGAACCCCGCGCCGCGGTCGCTGATCGTGATGACCAACTGTTCGCCGTCAATGCGCGCGCGCATGGCGACGGCCTGGGGCGAGGCCTCAATGGCGTTGTCGAGCAGGTTGTACAGCGCCTGCTTGAGGGCGGAGTCGGCGACGATCTTCGGGTCCGACTTCAGGGCGTCGTCGTAGCTCGCCGCATCGGGCGCGCGGCGCGTCTTCCACTCTTCGAAGAGGGTGCGCAGATAGGCTTTCAGCTCGGCGGCGGCGGCGGTCTCGGCGCGGGCCTCGCCGGCGGAGAGCAGGACGCCGGTGACGATCGATTTGCAGCGGGCGACCTCGGCGCGCATGTCCTCGATCTCCTGGGCGAGCTCGGGATCGCCGGCGAGCTTCGGCATCGTCCGCCAGTCGCCGAGGATCACGTCCAGGGTCGAGAGCGGCGTGCCCAGCTCGTGCGCCGCGCCGGACGCGAGCAGGCCCATGCGGACAATGTGGTCCTCCTCGGCGGCGTGTTGGCGCAATGCCGCCAGGCGGGCGTCGCGCTGACGCAGGTTGGCGCTGATCCGGCTGATGAAGAAGACCAGCAGCACCGCGTCGAGGACGAAGCCGATCAGGGCGCCGAGGATGTAGAGCCGGAACAGGTCTGGGCCTTCCGCCGGCAGCTCGAGCGGCCGGAACGAAAGGGTGAGGCCCAGGAAGCAGAGCGTCGCCAGCGCCACCATCGCCCAGCTCGCCCAGCCTTCGAGCAGGACCGCGCCCAGGATCACCTGCAGCAGGTAGAGCGAGGTGAAGGGATTGGTCGGGCCGCCGCTGAAGTAAAGCAGCGCGGTCAGGATGACGATGTCGAAGGTCAGCGTCGCCAGCAGTTCGCGGTTGGAGACCGGATACGGCCACCTCAGGCGCAGCACGCTCAGCATGTTGCCGGCCATGAAGACGATCAGCACCGCAGCCATCGCGCCCAGCGGCAGTCGCACGTGCATGACCCGCTCGACGACGGCGATGGTGATCAGCTGGCCGATCACCGCGATCCAGCGCAGCTGCACCAGCAGCGTCAGGTTCCGGTGCGTGGTCGCGCCGGCGACGGGCGCCGGATCGTGCGAGTCCGCGAGGTCAGCCGAGAGGGACATGCGGCGAGGCGAGGGCGGTTCCAGAACAGCGACGACGCGCACGCAGCGCCTCCACGAGCGGCCAGGCGCCCCAGACCCCGGTCATGCCGGCCAGGGCGAACCAGGTGAGCGCGTAGGAAAGGTGGCTGTTGCGGAAGCGGATGACGGTCATCCCGCCGCGTGGCCAGCCGCCGATATTTGGGGCGCCATCGGCGTCGATGAAATAGGGCGCTGCCTGGGCAAGGCCACGAACTCGGGTGATCGCGGCGACGTCGCGCGAGTACCAGCGGCCGGCGCCGGGCCGGTTGGCGCGCAGGAAGCCGCCGCCGGGCTCGCTGGCGCGCAGGAGCCCCGTCACGGTGACGGGGCCGGCGATCAGGCCGGCGGGCCGCGCAGCCTGGGGCGCGTGCTCGGCGGGGACGAAGCCGCGGTTGACCAGGACCGTGAAGCCCTGGTCGGTGCGCAGCGGCGTCAGCACCCAGAAGCCGGGACCGGCCTCAGTCACCGCCTGGACCAGGGTCTCGCGGGAATTGTCGAACGTTCCGCTCACACGGACATGGCGATAGGCGTCGCGCGCGGCCGAGACCTGCGGCCAGGCGGCGGGGCCGGGCGGCGCGACCGGCGAGGCGGCGATGCGGGCGTTCACCGCGGCGATCAGCGCCTCCTTCCAGGCCAGGCGCTCGAGCTGCCAGACGCCCAGCGCCATGAAGCCCGTGAAGGCCAGCACGGCCGCGACGACCGCGGCGAGATGCTTGCCCTGGCGGCGCAAGGCAGGCGCCGCCTACGGCATTTGCCGCATGTCCTGCGGGGACATCGGCATCATGTTGACGTCGAGGTGGTGCATCACCCACAGCGAGCCGCTGAGCACGATGCCGAGCAGCAGGATGGTGAACAGCAGGGCCATCAGGGTCCAGCCGCCTTCCGCGCGCCGGTTCATGTGCAGGAAGTAGACCATGTGGACCACCACCTGGACCATGGCCAGGCCCATGACGATGACCGCGATCAGGGCCGGGCTCTCGCCGTGACGGCTCATCACCAGCCAGAACGGCGCGGCGGTCAGCGCGCCGGCGAGCAGGAAGCCGGTCACATAGTCCCGGCGCGAGCCGTGGCCGGCGGTGTGGCCGTGGCCGTGATCTCCGCCGTGCGCCGGGGCGTGGGCGTGGGACTGCGCGCTCATCAGATCGCTCCGAGCAGGTAGACGAAGGAGAAGACCCCGATCCAGATCACGTCGAGGAAGTGCCAGAACAGGCTGAGGCAGGTGAGGCGCCGCAGGCTGGTCTCGGTCAGCCCCCAGCGCGAGACCTGGACCATCAGCGTGACCAGCCAGATCACCCCGAAGGTGACGTGCAACCCGTGCGTACCGACCAGGGTGAAGAAGCTTGAGAGGAAGGCGCTGCGCTGCGGCCCGGCGCCCTCGGCGATCAGATGGGCGAACTCGGAGAGCTCCAGGGTCAGGAAGGCGCAGCCGAAAAGGCCGGTCACCGCGAGCCAGCCGAGGGTCGCCTTCGCGCGGCCCTCGTGCGCGGCCATCATGCCCATGCCGTAGGTGATCGAGGAGAACAGCAGGAAGGCGGTGTTCAGCGCCACGACCGGCAGCTCGAACAGTTCGGCTCCCGTTGGGCCGCCCGCATAGTTGCGGCCGAGCACGCCGTAGCAGGCGAAGAGAACCGCGAAGATCAGACAGTCGCTCATCAGGTAGATCCAGAACCCCAGCGGGGTGCTGTTCTCCGGATGCGGCTCCTGCTCGAGGTGGAAGGCCGGGCGGGCTCCGCCGGGGAGCAGGCGGATCTGGGACGTAGCGCTCATCGGGTGCTCCTTTAGGCGACCTGCCGCAGCGTCGCGGTGCGGGCGCCCTCGGCGCGCACGACCTCCTCCACGGGGATGTGGAAGTCGCGGTCCTGGTTGAAGCTGTGGGCGATGGCGACGGCGATCACCGCGACGAGGCCGCCCGCGGCCAGCCACCACATCTGCCAGATCAGGCCGAAGCCGGCCGCGACGCTTAAGGCCGCCAGGATCACGCCCGCGCCGGTGTTCTTCGGCATGTGGATGGGCTTGAAGCCGGCGAGCGGGCGCTCGTAGCCGCGGGCCTTCATATCCGCCCAGGCGTCGAGGTCGTAGACCACGGGCGTGAAGGCGAAGTTGTAGGCCGGGGGCGGGGAGGCGGTCGACCATTCGAGCGTACGGCCGTTCCATGGATCGCCCGTGAGGTCGCGCAGCTCCTCGCGCCGCACGACGCTGACCACCAGCTGGATGATCAGGGCGAGGATGCCCATCAGGATCACCGCCGCGCCGATGGCGGCGATGACGAACCAGATGCGCAAGGACGGGTCGTCGAAGTGGCTGACACGGCGGGTCACGCCCATCAGGCCGAGCACATAGAGCGGCATGAAGGCCAGGTAGAAGCCGACCAGCCAGCACCAGAACGAGACCTTCCCCCAGAACGGCGCGAGGCGGAAGCCGAAGGCCTTGGGGAACCAATAGGCGATCCCAGCGAACATGCCGAACACCACCCCGCCGATGATCACGTTGTGGAAGTGGGCGATCAGGAACAGGCTGTTGTGCAGCACGAAGTCGGCGGGCGGCACGGCCAGCAGCACCCCGGTCATCCCGCCGATGACGAAGGTCACCATGAAGCCGAGGGTCCAGAGCATCGGCAGCTCGAAGCGCACCCGCCCGCGGTACATGGTGAAGAGCCAGTTGAAGATCTTCGCGCCCGTCGGGATCGAGATGATCATGGTGGTGACGCCGAAGAAGGCGTTCACGTCGGCGCCGGCGCCCATGGTGAAGAAGTGGTGCAGCCACACCAGGTACGAGGCGACGGTGATCGCCGCGGTCGCATAGACCATCGAGGTATAGCCGAAGAGCCGCTTGCCGCTGAAGGTGGAGACCACCTCCGAGAAGACGCCGAAGGCCGGCAGGATCAGGATGTAGACCTCGGGGTGGCCCCAGATCCAGATCAGGTTCACGTACATCATCGGGTCGCCCCCGAGTTCGTTCGTGAAGAAGTGCATGCCGAGATAGCGGTCGGCCGAGAGCAGGGCGAGCACGGCGGTCAGCACCGGAAAGGTCGCCACAATCAGCACGTTGGTGCAGAGCGCCGTCCAGGTGAACACCGGCATCTTCATCAGGCTCATGCCGGGGGCGCGCATCTTGACGATGGTGGCGACCAGGTTGACCCCTGAGAGCAGGGTGCCGACGCCCGCCACCTGCAGCGCCCAGATGTAGTAGTCGACGCCGACGTCAGGGCTGGCGGCCAGGCCCGACAGCGGCGGATAGGCCAGCCAGCCGGTGCGGGCGAACTCGCCGACGAACAGCGACATCATCACCAGGACGGCGCCGCCGACCGTCATCCAGAAGCTGAAGTTGTTGAGGAACGGGAAGGAGACGTCGCGCGCGCCGATCTGCATCGGCACCACGAAGTTCATCAGCCCGGTGACCA
>NZ_DATELG010000358.1:0-11158 GCF_035276905.1 Phenylobacterium sp.
GACCGCGGCGATGGAGTCCTCCAGGTCGACGATGGTGGTCAGCGCCGATTCCAGGATCACGTCGGCGATCCCGGCCGGGTCGGCCTTGCCCACCGGATGGGCGCGGTCGACCACCAGCTCGATGTGCAGGCCGTGGTGGCGGAAGAGCAGGGTCTCGCCCTTCCGGCCGACCAGCTGGGCCGGGTCGGCCAGCGCCGGCTCGCCGCCCTGGAAGTCGGCCCACGTTCCCTCCGCAAGAGGAACCGCGTCGTCGAGGAAGGCCTTGGCCCAGGCGATCACCTGGGCGCCGCGGGCCGCATCGTAGCCCCGGCCGGCGGGGGCGCCCGGCAGGGCGTCCGTGCCGTAGAGCGCATCGTAGAGGCTGCCCCAGCGGGCGTTGGCGGCGTTCAAGAGGAAGCGGGCGTTGAGCACCGGCACCACCAGCTGCGGCCCGGCCAGGCTCGCCACCTCGGCGTCGACGTTGGCCGGGCAGACCTGGAACGGCGAAGGCTCGTCCACCAGGTAGCCGATCTCGCGCAGGAAGCCCTGGTAGGCGCCCTGGTCGATCGGCCGGCCGGCGCGGGCCTGATGCCAGGCGTCGATCTGCGCCTGGATCGCCTCGCGTCTGGCCAGCAGGGCGGCGTTCTGCGGCGCGAACCGCTGATAGATCCCCGCCAGCCCCGACCAGAACGTTTCCGCGCTCACCCCGGTCCCCGGCAGGGCCCGGTCCTCGACGAACCGCACCAGCGGCTCGGCCACCTGCAAGCCGGCCTTGTCGATCATCTGGGTCATGGGGAGTGTCCTTGGGGGGCGCAGTGCTGGTGTGTGGGGGAGGATACTGAAAGGCCTCAGCCGTGGCGGGATTGGCCGCGTTCGGCGCCGACTATTTTGGCGACGCCCTGCCCGCACCCCCTAACCCGGCCTTTCCCCCATCGAGGGGGAAAGGAGCGAGCACCACAATCGCATCATTCAGCGCGGCAGGTTCAGCTGCTCGGAGGTGATGGCGTACTTGGCGGTCGCGCAGCTGCGGGTCTTTTCGGAGATCGCCTTCCAGGCCGCGCGCGCGTCCTCGCGGGTCTTGAACGGGCCGAACACGTCCGGCTGGCCGTTCTTCAGGCTGTGGAAGGTGGTGCTGCTGTACTCGCCGCCGACGACCCAAAAGCGTTCGGTGGTCATGGTCCTTGCTCCTTCGGTCGGGCGGAGGGACAGGCCCTCCGCCGCTCGCTTCGATCAGGCGAACTGGTTCATGGTGTTGTGGACGCCGCCGGCCTTCAGGGCGGCTTCGCCGGCGAAGTATTCCTTGTGGTCGTCGCCGATGTCGGAGCCCGACATGTTCTGATGCTTCACGCAGGCGATGCCCTGGCGGATCTCCTCGCGCTGGACCTTGAGCACGTAGCCCAGCATGCCCTGGGCGCCGAAGTACTCCTTGGCCAGGTTGTCGGTGGAGAGCGCCGCGGTGTGGTAGGTCGGCAGGGTGATCAGGTGATGGAAGATGCCCGCGCGCCTGGCCGCGTCGGCCTGGAAGGTGCGGATCTTCTCGTCGGCCTCGATCGCCAGCGCCGTGCCGTCGTACTCGGCGCTCATCAGCTTGGCGCGGTCGTAGGCCGCAACGTCCTTGCCGGCCTTCGCCCACGCGTCGAACACCTGCTGGCGGAAGTTCAGCGTCCAGTTGAACGACGGCGAGTTGTTGTAGACCAGCTTGGCGTTCGGATGGACCTCGCGGACGCGGTCCATCATGCCGGCGATCTGCTCGATGTGCGGCTTCTCGGTCTCGATCCAGAGCAGATCCGCGCCGTTGTCGATCGCCGTGATGCAGTCGAGCACGCAGCGGTCCTCGCCGGTCCCGCTGCGGAACTGGAAGAGGTTCGAGGGCAGGCGCTTCGGGCGCAGCAGCTTGCCGTTCCGGTTGATGATCACGTCGCCGTTCCTGAGCTCGGACGGGGCGATCTCCTCGCAGTCGAGGAAGCTGTTGTACTTGTCGCCCAGGTCGCCCGGCTGCTTGGAGACGGCGATCTGCTTGGTCAGGCCCGCGCCCAGGCTGTCGGTGCGCGCGACGATGACGCCGTTGTCGACGCCGAGTTCGAGGAAGGCGTAGCGGACCGCGCGGATCTTCTGCAGGAAGTCCTCGTGCGGGACGGTGACCTTGCCGTCCTGGTGGCCGCACTGCTTCTCGTCGGAGACCTGGTTCTCCAGCTGGATGCAGCAAGCGCCGGCTTCGATCATCTTCTTGGCCAAGAGGTAGGTGGCTTCGGCATTGCCGAAGCCCGCGTCGATGTCGGCGATGATCGGCACGACGTGGGTCTCGAAGGCGTCGATCGCCTCGACCAGCTGCTCCTCGCGCGCCGCGTCGCCGGCCTTGCGGGCCGCGTCGAGGTCGCGGAACATCATGCCGAGCTCACGGGCGTCGGCCTGGCGCAGGAAGGTGTAGAGCTCTTCGATCAGCGCGGGCACCGAGGTCTTCTCGTGCATCGACTGGTCCGGCAGCGGGCCGAACTCGGAGCGCAGGGCCGCGACCATCCAACCCGACAGGTAGAGGTAACGGCGCTTGGTCGATTTGAAGTGCTTCTTGATCGAGATCATCTTCTGCTGGCCGATGAAGCCGTGCCAGCAGCCCAGCGACTGGGTGTACTGCGCCGGATCCGCCTCGTAGGCCGCCATGTCGCGGCGCATGATGTCGGCGGTGTAGCGGGCGATCTCCAGGCCGGTCTTGAAGCGGTTCTGCACGCGCATCCGGGCCACGGCTTCGGCGCCGATCCCGTCCCAGGTTCCGTGCTTGCTCCTGATGAGCTGGCCCATCTCGATGATGTGGTCTTGGTAGGACATTTTTGACTCGTCTGCGAAGTGACGGGGGAGGTCGCTTTGACAACCGTTGCCTGCTCCTAACGCCTGTAATCCCCTTAAGGAAACCGGCTTTCGCAGCGCAAAAAGCCAAACTGTCACAAGAACACCTTGTCGATCCTGTAAATCTGTGACAATTCATACTCCATGGCTGCTCCCTCCACCGACCGGAAGCTGTTCCTCGGCGCGCGCCTGAAGCGCCTGCGCCGCGATCTCGGCCTGACCCAGACGCGGATGGCCGAGGATCTCGGGGTCTCGCCGAGCTATCTGAACCTCCTGGAGCGCAACCAGCGTCCGGTCACCGCCCAGGTGCTGCTGCGCCTGGCTGAGGCCTACGACCTGGACCTGAAGAGCCTGTCGGCCGACCCGGACTCCTCCGGCGCCACCGGCCTGACCGAGGTCTTCACCGACCAGCTGTTCCGCGACTTGGGGTTGCCGCGCCACGAGATCGCCGAGGTGGCCGAGAGCGCGCCGGGCGTCGCCGAGGCGGTGGTGCGTCTCTACCGCGCCTATCTCGATCAGCGGCGCCTGTCCGAGGCCGGGGCGGCGGGGCGACCGGAAGAAGGGGCTGCGGCCGCGCCCTTCGCCATGCCCTCCGACTGGGTGCGCGACTTCATCCAGGCGCAGAAGAACCACTTCGGCGAGCTGGAGGACTCGGCCGAGGCCATCTCCGAGGAGGTCGGCGTCGAACCGCAGGAGTTCGCCTGGGCCGCTCGCGAGCGGCTGGCCAAGAAGCATGCGATCCAGGTGCGGGTGGTCCCGGTCGAGGTGCTGCCCGAGAGCGTCCGCCGCTTCGACCACCACCGGAAACGTCTCTTGCTCTCCGAGGCCCTGACCGCCGAGGGCCGCGCCTTCTCGCTGGCCTTTCAGCTGGCGATCCTGGAGCATCGCGAGCTGCTCGACCGGCTGGCCGACCGCGCCAATCCCCCGGACCGGCCGACCCGCAACCTGCTCAAGGTCTCGCTCGCCAACTACCTGGCCGCGGCGCTCTTGATGCCCTACGCCGCCTTCCACGAGGCGGCCGAGCGGACCGCCTACGACATCGACCTGATCCGCGCCCGCTTCGGCGTCTCGTTCGAGCAGGCCTGCCACCGGCTCACCACCATGTCGCGGGCCGGCGCGCGCGGCGTGCCCTTCTTCATGATGCGGGTGGATTCGGCCGGGAACATTTCCAAGCGGTTCGCCGGCTCGACCTTCCCCTTCTCGCGCTTCGGCGGCGCCTGTCCGCGCTGGAACATCCACTCCAGCTTCCGCACGCCCGGCCGCATCGTCACTCAGATCGTCGAGACTCCCGACGGCCAGCGCTACTTCACCATCGCCCGCACCGTGACCCGCGTCGCCACCGCCTACGCCGGCGAGGACGCGGAGCTGGCCATCGGCATGGGCTGCGAGCTCAAGTACGCCGAGCGGCTGATCTACTCGCGCGGCCTGGACCTGAAGGAGCCGAACGCCGTCGCCATCGGCCCCGCCTGCCGCATCTGCGAACGCCCCGCCTGCCCCCAGCGCGCCGCCGAGCCGATCAGCCGCACGCTGACCATCGACGACTTCACCAAGTCGATCTCGCCCTATCCGTTCGCGGGTAGTTAGTCCCTCCCGCTTCGCAGGGGAGGAGCGAGGTCACTTCAAAGCCCTGGCAGCTTCAGGTGCTTGTTGTCGTCGCGCTGGATGACGACCGCCTTGTCGCCGATCAGGCCGGTGATCCGCTTCTGCTCGGACGCGGCGTCGACCGGCGCCGGCGTGGTCTGGTCGGCGGCCGGCTTGTCGGAATGCCAGAACATCACCCGGTCGGCGAAGCTCTTGTCCTTGTGGGCGACGTCGCCGAACTCGTCGTCGACGACGTAGCGGATCAAGGGGTCGGCCCTCTCGGCGCCGGCTTTGGCGACAAGCGCCTTCTCGCCGTCCGACCGGACCTGCGATTCACGGGCGCCCATCAGGGCGGTGCGCGCGGCGCTTTCGGGCTGCAGCTCCTGCGGGCGCGGTTCGCCCGGCGCCGGCGGGCGCAGCGCAAAGTCAGGCGGCACCACCAGCGGCGCCTTGGTGACGACGCGGAACTCGTCGGGGGTCACCTTGCTCATGCCCAGCGCCTTGCCGGCCGAGCTGCACCCGGCCAGGCCGGCCGCAGCGATCAGGGCGGATGCGACGATCACTCGGTTGACGCTCATGAACCTAAACAGCTCCAAAAGGCCGCCCCTCGGCCCAAATTCCGGATTTGATTAGCGCAATCGTAACGCGGGCGCCACGCGCGATTAGATCGCATCCTTTTGCGCCACCGGCTGGCCCTGCTTCTCCTGCATGAGCATGTCGAGCAGGAGCAGCGCGATGCCGATGGTGATGGCGGCGTCGGCGACGTTGAAGATCCACGGGAACCACAGCCGCGAGACGTCGATGAAGTCGGCGACCGCGCCAAAGCGGATCCGGTCGACGACGTTGCCGACCGCCCCGCCCATGACCAGGCCGAGCGCCACGGCCGTCAGCGCGCGGCCGGCCTTGCGCACCCAGACCGCCAGGAACACCGAGACGATGATCGAGAAGGCGACCAGCGCCCAGCGGGTCAGGTCGACGTCGGCGCGCAAGAGGCCGAAGCTGACGCCCCGGTTCCAGACCATGGTCAGGTGGAAGGGGCCGGCGACCGGGACGGTCACCTTCAGCGGCAGCTGGAAGACGTGCAGGATCCAGAACTTGGACGCCTGGTCGAGCGCGACCACCAGCGCCGCCAGGAGGTAGGCGAAGATGCCCAGCTTGGTCACGGCCTTCATGCGGCGACGGTCCCCCGGGTCGTGTCCCAAATCTCCACCGCCGCATCGCAGCGCAGGCAGAGCATCTTCGGGGCGCTGACTTCCGGCAAGACGCGCCAGCAGCGCGCGCACTTGCAGCCGTCGGCGCGGACCGGCTCGACCGCCACGCCGTGAACCTCGGCCAGGCGGAAGGCCCCGGCGGGCGCGTCGCCCGCCACCAGCTCGGCGTTGCTGGTGCGGAACACCTCGGCCGCGTCGAGGCCGTCGAAAGCGGCGAGCAGGCTCGGGTCGGCGATGTGCACCCGCGGCGCAGCCTCCAGGGCCGCGCCGATGCGCTTGTCGCGGCGCTCGACCTCCAGCGCGCCGGTGACCACCGAGGTCACCGCCTCGACCTTGGCCCAGCGTTCCGCCTCGGCCTCGTTGCGCCAGGCCTGCGGCGTCTGCGGGATCACCCGCAGGCAGTTGGAGCCGGCGTCCGGGAAGCGCGTGGTCCAGGCCTCCTCCGTGGTGAACGGCAGCAGCGGCGCCAGCCAGATGGTCAGCCGCTCGAAGGCCAGGTCCATCACCGTGCGCGCAGCCTGCCGCTTCGGCGAATCCGGCGCGTCGCAGTAGAGGCTGTCGCGGCGGATGTCGAAGAACAGCGCCGAGAGGTCCGTCTGGCAGAACTCGACCAGGGCGCGGGTCACCTCCTGGAAGGCGTAGCGCTCGTAGGCCGTGCGGACCTCGCGGTCGAGCGCCCACAGCCGGTGCAGCACGTACGCCTCCAGAGGCGGCATCTCCGAGGCCGGCAGCCGCTCGGCCGCGCTGAACCCCGCCAGGGCGCCCAGCATGTAGCGGATCGTGTTGCGGATCTTGCGGTAGGCGTCGGTGGTGGTTTGCAGGATCGTCTTGCCGATCCGCTGGTCGTCGGCGTAGTCGACCATGCCGGCCCAGAGCCGCAGGATCTCGGCCCCGCTCTCCTTGATCACCGTCAGCGGGTCGACCGCGTTGCCCAGCGACTTCGACATCTTCTCCCCCTTCTCGTCGAGGGTGAAGCCGTGGGTCAGCACCCCCTTGTAGGGGGCGCGGCCGCGGGTTCCGGAGCTCTCCAGCAGCGAGGACTGGAACCAGCCGCGGTGCTGGTCGGAGCCTTCCAGGTAAAGGTCGGCGGGCGCGCGCGTCGGCTGGCGGTCACGCGGCCGGCCCTCCAGCACGAAGGAATGCGTCGAGCCGGAATCGAACCAGACGTCGAGGATGTCCTCGACCTTCTCGTAGCGGCTGACGTCGACCGCATCGCCCAGGAAATCCTCGGCGGGCCGGGTGAACCAGGCGTCGGCGCCTTCCCGGGCGATGATGTCGACGATGCGGGCGTTGACCTCGGCGTCGTGCAGCGGCTGGCCGTTGTCCTTCTCGACGAACATCGCCATCGGCGAGCCCCAGGCGCGCTGGCGGCTGATCAGCCAGTCCGGCCGGCCTTCGACCATGGTGCGGATGCGGTTCTTGCCCGCCGCCGGATAGAAGGCGGTCTCGTCGATGGCGGTCAGCGCCGTCTCGCGCAGGGTGCGGCCGTCGTGGCGGGCGCCCTGGATGGCGTGGTCCATGCGGATGAACCACTGCGGGGTGTTGCGGAAGATCACCGGCGCCTTGGAGCGCCAGGAATGCGGATAGGAGTGCTCCAGCCGGCCGCGCGCCAGCAGGTTCCCGGCCTCGATCAGCTTCTCCATCACCGCGCCGTTGGCCGGGCCGAACTTGCCGGCCTTCTTGCCCTCGGTCTCCAGCACCTTGAGGCCGGCGAACAGGCCGACGTGCGGATAGTAGGCGCCGTCCGGATCGACGGTCTCGGGGATCTCGCGATGACCGTGCGCCAGCCAGACCATGTAGTCGTCGGCGCCGTGGCCGGGCGCGGTGTGCACGAAGCCCGTGCCGGCGTCGTCGGTGACGTGGTCGCCGGCCAGCATCGGCACGGCGAAGCCGTAGTAGCCGTCCAGCGCCGCCAGCGGGTGGGCCAGCTCCATGCCCTCGCAGTCGATGCGCTCGACCTTGCGGTAGCCGGCGACCTTGGCCGCGGCCATCACCTCGGCGGCAAGCTTCTCCGCAAGGATCAGCTTGTCGCCGGGCCTGGCCCAGGGCGCGAACTCCAGCCCGTCCTCCATCGCCTCGACCTCGTAGACGGCGTAGGCGATGTCGGGGTTGTAGCTGACGGCGCGGTTGGCCGGCAGAGTCCAGGGGGTGGTGGTCCAGATCACCACCGCGGCGCCCTCCGCGGCCTCCGGACCTTCGACCACCGGAAACTTCACCCAGACGGTCGGGCTGACGTGGTCGTGGTACTCGACCTCGGCGTCGGCCAGCGCCGTGCGCTCGACCGGGCTCCACATCACCGGCTTGGAGCCGCGGTAGAGCTGGTTCGAGGCCAGGAACTTGTGGAACTCGGCGACGATCGCCGCCTCGCTCTTAAAGTCCATGGTGGCGTAGCGGTTCTCCCAATCGCCGGTCACGCCCAGGCGCTGGAACTGGCCCATCTGTTCGCCGATCCAGTGGCCGGCGTAGTCGCGGCACTCCTGGCGGAACTCGGCGACTGGCACGTCGTCCTTGCGCCGGCCCTTGGCGCGGTACTGCTCCTCGATCTTCCACTCGATCGGCAGGCCGTGGCAGTCCCAGCCCGGCACGTAGTCGACGTCGAAGCCCAGGGCGAAGCGCGAGCGGACGACGAAGTCCTTGAGGATCTTGTTCAGCGCATGCCCGATGTGGATTGCGCCGTTGGCGTAGGGCGGTCCGTCGTGCAGCACGAAGAGGGGCGCGTCGTCCTTCTGTCGTTCGCGCCTCATCGCCTCATAGAGGTCGATCTCCCGCCACCGCTCCAGGATCTGCGGCTCCAGCTTCGGCAGGCCCGCGCGCATCGGGAACGGGGTGTCGGGCAGGAAGACGGTCTCGCGGTAGTCGCGCCCAGTCTTGCCTTCGGAATCAGCGTCTGCGGCGGAATGGGCTTGGTCGGCGTCGTCGGCCATGGGACTTTCCAGCTTGGCTCGGAAGTTGGGGTGCGGGGCGAAGACCCGGCGCGCGCTGGAACGGCCTCGTCCGGCGGCGTCACGCCGGGCGGATAATTCGCAGAGCTTTCCGACCCGAAGTCATGGGCGAGGCTCTAACAGAGGTGCGCCGCGAACTAAAGCGGGACTCGCGCCGCGTCCGCGAAGCAGATCCGTTCCTTCCCCTGCGCTTCGCAGGGGAGGAACTCAGAACCCGCCCAGCGCCGTCTTCAGGCGGTCGAGTTGCGACAGCACCGGGTGCGGCGCTTCGTCCTCGACTTCGACGTACATGCGCCGGTCGAGATGGCGGACGCGCTCATAGAGGCGCTCGGAGCGCTCCAGCAGGGAGAGCAGGCCCGAGGGCAGGTGCTCAGCCGTGGATTCCGCGCGGCAGATCTCCTCCGCGGCCAGGCGGTAGCGGTCCTCGCAGGCCGCCGTCGGGGCCATGTCGCCTTCGCGCACGGCGCGTTGCACCAGCAGCCATGAGGCCACCTGCATCAGCCGGGTGGTCAGGCGCATGCTCTCCGAGGCGTAGGCCAGGGCGGCGTTACGCGACAGCGACTTGGACTCCTGGCGTCCGGCGCCGTCGAGGTAGCCGGCGGTCTCCTCGACCAGGTCCATGCCTTCCTGGAAGGTCCGCTCGAAGAGCTCGGAGCGGGCGAAATCCTGGATCACGTCGGCGCGCCAGGACAGGACAGAGTTTGCGTCGTTCATCATCATCCCAGCTGCCGCGCCACTCCCGGCGCGGGACGAATGGCCGAATCCGGAGGGCTCCGGTGCAACCGCCGTGCCACCCGGTTCAAGCCGGGCGCGGCGAAAACAGTGCGTCCGCGGCGGCCCGCCCGGCCCGTTTGCGATCGATCTGCGCCTGCACCCGGGCGATCTCGGCGCGCAGGGCGTTGATCCGGTCCTCGAGTTCGGCCACCGCGTAAAGCTCCAGATCTTCCTTCAGGGCTTCGTTGAGCCGCTGGCCACGGCCGAGTCGAACGTCGGCGGGTTCATCCATCGCGAAGCGAGCCTCCCTTTGCCGTCACTGGACCATTCGCCGCCGAAGTGGACTCCGGTTCGGGGTAGCGAATGGCCCAACTAAAGACTTCTGAGCAATCGCCGGTTCGTTCGGACCGGCGATTGCTCTAGGAGCCGGCTATCCAACCGCGCATCAAACCTTCGCGCAAGCTCGCCGGAGCCACACCGATGATCAATTCCGCACCTGCGACCATGAGCGCCATCGTGATCGACGGCGGCAAGGGCCCGCCCGAGGCGCTCCGCCTGGAACAGATCCGCGTCCCGCAGCCGAAGCCCGGCCAGATCCTGATCGCGGTCCGCGCCGCCGGCGTCAACCGCCCGGACCTGATGCAGCGCATGGGCGGCTATCCGCCGCCGCCCGGCGCGCCCGAGACCCTTGGCCTCGAGGTCGCCGGCGAGGTGGTGGTCGGCGCCGGCCGCTGGAAGGCCGGCGACCGGGTCTGCGCCCTGCTGGGCGGCGGGGGCTATGCGGCGTTCGCCGCCTGCGACGCCCGCCACGCCCTGCCGATCCCCCGCGGCCTGGACCTGATCGAGGCCGCCGCCCTGCCGGAGACCGTCTTCACCGTCTACGCCAACGTCTTCGAGCACGGCGGTCTGAAGGCCGGGGAGACCTTCCTGGTGCACGGCGCGACGTCCGGCATCGGCGTCACCGCCATCCAGATGGCCAAGGCCGCCGGCGCGCGGGTGATCGCCACCGGCCGCGGCGCCGACAAGGCCGCCGCCGCGAAGGCGCTCGGGGCGGACGTGACGGTCGACGCCTCGGCGGAGGACTTCGCCGAGGTCTGCAAGCGCGAGGGCGGGGTCGACGTGGTGCTCGACATGGTCGGCGGCGACTATTTCCGGCGGAACCTCGACGCGCTGAAGACCGGCGGCCGCATCGTCTTCATCGCCAGCCTGGGCGGGGGAGAGGTGAGCCTGCCGGTATTCCGCCTGATGCAGAAGCGGGCCGTGGTCACCGGCTCGACGCTGCGTCCGCGCGACGCCGACGAGAAGGCGAGGCTCGCCGTCGAGGTCGAACGCGTGGCCTGGCCGTGGATCGCCGCGGGCAAGGTGAAGCCGCAGATCGAGGCGACCTTCCCGCTGGCCGAGGCTGCGCAGGCGCATGCGCGGCTGGAGGCGGGCGGGCATGTGGGGAAGGTGGTGCTGACCCTCTAAGCTCCTCTCCCGTCGCACGGGAGAGGAGCGAAAATCACACCTCGCCCGGCGTCTTCACCTGGTAGCCCTTGGCCCGGAGCTGGTCGAGCACGCCGCCCTGCGCCAGCAGCGGGCGCAGCTGGACCACGGCGATGGCGTGGCCGGGGGTCTGCAGGGCCTTCTCGATGGCGGCCACCTGGTCGGCCTTGGTCTTGGCCTCGAAGGCCTGGGCGCCGGGGACCATGTTGATGCAGCGCTCGTAGGTGCGCTCGTTCTCCAGCGCGGCGGGCGTGTCGCCGGCGGCCCAGGCCTTGGCGGCGGCGAGGGTGACGCCCGGCCCGGCCAGCACCTGGTCGAGCACCGCGTCCAGGCAGGCGCGCGCCGCGGGCTTGGGCGTGCGGATCACCGCCCCCATCAGCGAGCCGACGTCGTAGGTGCGCTGGA
>NZ_DATELG010000359.1:0-3018 GCF_035276905.1 Phenylobacterium sp.
GACCTTGCGCGAATAGGTGGTGCGCGCGGGCCCGCGGGCGTCGCGGCGCGCGCGGGCCTCGGCCAGCAGTCTCTGGGTCGGCGCGGCCAGCAGGCGGCTCTTCAACTGATCGTCGTCGATGCTCATCGTAACGCTCCGCCCCATTTCGTTATTCCCGGCCGGCTGTCGGCAGTTCTTCGCGGATCTCGATCGCCGCCGCCGCCAAGGTCGCGGCGGCGAGCGCCACGCGATCGGCGTCGGAGCGCATGACGGATGGCGCGACCACCGCCGTCATTCCGAGGTCCGCGATCTGCGCCGCGCTCGCCCGATCCGCCTCATCCACGATCAGGATATCGATCAGTCCCCGGTAGTGTCGCGCGACGCCCGTCACATCCACGTCAGCGCCGAGCTCGGACATCAATTTGGCGGTCGGCCCTTTGATCGCCTGGCCGGCGACGATCGGCGAGACCGCCACCCGCGGGACCGCCAGGCCGGCGATCCGCTCGCGCACGCCCGGCAGCGCCAGCAGCGGATCGATGCTGAGGTAGGGGTTGGACGGGCAGACGATCAGCGCGCCCAGGTCACCTCGCTCCAGGGCGGCGGCGAAGCCGGGCGACGGCCGCGCCGCCTCGGCGCCGTCGAAGCGGATCCCGCGCGCGACCGGCCGGCACTGCTCGGCCACGAAATAGCGCTGGAAGTCGAGCTCGCCGTCCGCCGTCGAGACCTTGGTGCGCACCGGATCGTCGCTCATCGGCACGAGCGCCGGGCCGATCCCCAGGCGGCCGGCGAGGCTGGCGGTGATGGCGGACAGCGTCTCGCCGGCCCGCAGCCGCCGGGTGCGCGCCAGGTGCATGGCCAGGTCCCGGTCGCCGAGCTGGAACCACTGCGCCTCGCCCAGGCGGCCGAGCTGGGCCATCGCCTGCCAGCTCTCGTCGGCGACGCCCCAGCCGCGCACCTGATCGGAGAGGCCCGACAGGGTGTAGACGACGGTGTCGATGTCGGGCGAGATCGACAGGCCGATGTGCTCGAAGTCGTCGCCGGTGTTGACGACGATGGTCAGCTGTTCGGGCGGCAGGACGGCCGCCAGGCCCGCCGCCAGCTTGGCGCCGCCCACCCCGCCGCACAGGGCCAGGACATGGTTCGCGCTCACCGGAAGAGATCCTCCTTCACCGGCCGCAGCCCCGCCGCCGCGCCGTCGCCGTCCGCCTCGCCGACATAGCGGCCCATGCCGCGGACGATCGCCGCGGGCACGCCTTCGGCCCCCTCGCCCATCACCAGGACGCCGGCCGCGGCGATGCTGTCGGCGACCGCCACGAGGGTCGCCTGAAGCGTGCGCCCGAAGAGGTCCGTCTCGCCGCGCCGGTCGTCGACGACGACCAGGCCGGCGGCGCCGATCGCCGCGCCCATCGTGCCCAGTCGCCACGCGCGGCCGAGGCTGTCGGCGATCACCACCGCAGGCGCCGCGCCCGTCAGCGTCTTCAGCTCGGCGCGGATCGCCCGGGCGCTTTCGTCGGGATCGACCGGCCAGAGCAGCACCGCGTCCTCGGCCCCGCCCTCGACGTTCGAGGCGTCGATGCCGGCGTTGGCCGCGACATGGCCGGTGCGGTGGCGCGTGATCACCACCATCGGCGTGGCGCGCACCAGCTCCTGGCTCTCGTCGAGCATCAGCTGCATCAGCGCGGCCGGGCGGCCGCTCTCGACCGCCAGCGCCCGGGCTTCGTCGCCGGCGGCGACGTCATGCAGCCGCGTCCGGCGTCCCTCGGACTTGGAGACGATCTTCTGGGCCAGCACGACCACGTCACTTTTCGCCAGGGCGATGCCTTGCCGCCTCGCCGCGGCCGCCACCTCGCGCGCAATGCTGACGCCGGGCGCAAACATCGGCAGCCCCTCGAGGGGCAGGACGCTCATGGACGAAGCGCTGCGACGCGCCGTCTCCGTGGCGTTCACGTCATCCATTTGGTCTCGGACCCGGATCGATTGCGACGCGGAGCTGACGGCCCTTTCGGCCAACTCCAACGTCCGGGATTTCGCGTGACCGGCCTTTCGCGCGGCGTCTGCAACGAGGCATGACCGATGCGCCGCGCGAATGCAACCTTGCCTCTTCGCCGATCCCGGCTTAGCCGGGGCCGGCAAGCAAGAACTCAAAGGCGCGAGGGACGGGGAATGGCGAAGATTGCTGTCGTCGGCGGCACGGGGGATCTGGGCTCGGCGATCGCCAGGACGCTGATCAAGGCCGGGCATCAGGTGTCGATCGGCTCGCGCCGGGCGGAGTCCGCCGCCCAGCACGCCGCAGAGCTGGGCCCCGGCGTCGGCCATGGGGTGAACGCCGAGGTGGCTCGGGGCTGCGACTTCGTGATCGTCACCGTGCCCTATTCGGCCCAGGCCGGCACGCTCGCCGACATCAAGGACTCGGTCGGCGACGCCATCGTCGTCGACACCACCGTTCCGCTGGTCCCGCCGAAGGTGATGCGGGTGCAGCTGCCGGCCGCCGGCTGCGCGGCGCTCGAGGCGCGCGAGCTGCTCGGCGAGGGCGTGCGGCTGGTTTCGGCCTTCCACAACGTGGCCGCCCACAAGCTGGCCGAGGGCCACGGCGTCGACTGCGACGTGCTGGTGTTCAGCGACGACGTCGAGGCCCGCGCCGCGGTGGTCGAGCTGGCCTGCGGCATGGGCCTGCGCGGCCTCGCCGCCGGCTCGCTGGCCAACTCGGCCGCGGCCGAGGCCCTGACCTCGATCCTGATCTTCTTCAACAAGACCTATAAGGCCGACGGCGCCGGCGTACGGTTCACGGGGCTGACGACAGCGCCGGCGGTTGCATAGACGCCTCTCGCCCGCGAAAATCTCGCGCCATGACCACCTGGGTCGCCATTCCGATCAAGGCGCCGGACGCCTGCAAGACCCGCCTGGCCCCAGTGCTGTCCGACGCGGCGCGGCGCGCGCTGGCGGCGGACATGCTGCGCCATGTGGTCGGGGCGGCCGAGGGCGCGGGCGACGTGCGGCTGGTGGGACCCTCGCGGCACGGCTTGCCGGAGACGGTCGGCC
>NZ_DATELG010000360.1:0-2395 GCF_035276905.1 Phenylobacterium sp.
GCGCCGCCCGCCCGCGCGCCGGCCCATCCGCTGGCTTCCCCCGCGGTGCGCCGCCGGGCGCAGGAGCGGGGCGTGCGCCTGCAGTTCGTGCCGGGGACGGGACCTGCCGGCCGGATCACGCGCGAGGACCTCGACCGCTACCTCACCGCCGGCGACCAGGCCCTGGCCGCGCCGTCGTCCCTGCCCGCCCTGCGCACCGGCGTCGAGGAGGTGAAGGTGATCGGCCTGCGCCGGCAGATCGCCGAGCGGATGAGCGAGGCCAAGCGGCGGATTCCGCACTTCTCCTACATCGAGGAGGTCGACGTCACCGAGCTGGAGCGGCTGCGCGCCCAGCTGAACGCCGAGGACCCGGCCCGGCCGCGGCTGACGCTGCTGCCGTTCCTGATCCGCGCGGTGACCCGCACCCTGCCCCGCTTCCCGCAGATCAACGCCACCTACGACGACGAGGCCGGGATCGTGCGCCGCTGGGCGCCCGTCCACCTGGGGCTGGCGACGCAGACCCCGACCGGCCTGGTCGTGCCGGTGCTGCGCCATGCCGAGGCGATGGACCTGTGGACCGCGGCGGCCGAGATCGGGCGCCTCGCCTCGGCCTGCCGCGCCGGCAAGGCGGCGCGCGAGGAGCTCTCCGGCTCGACCCTGACCATCACCAGCCTGGGCCCGCTCGGCGGGCTGGCCACCACGCCGGTGATCAACCGGCCGGAGGTGGCGATCATCGGCCCCAACCGGATCGTCGAGCGGCCGGTCGTGGTCGAGGGCGCCGTGGTCGTCCGCAAGATGATGAACCTGTCGTCCTCCTTCGATCACCGGGTGGTCGACGGCTGGGACGCCGCCGAGTTCGTCCAGGCGATCAAGCGCCTGCTGGAGACCCCGGCCCTGTTGTTCGTGGAGGCCCGATGAGCCCGGTCGCGTCCAGCCCGCAGGCCTCCAGGGTCCAGGTCCTCATCATCGGCGGCGGCCCCGGGGGCTATGTGGCCGCCATCCGCGCCGGCCAGCTGGGGCTCGACACCGTGCTGGTGGAGGCCGACCGGTTGGGCGGGACCTGCCTGATCCGCGGCTGCATCCCGTCGAAGGCGCTGATCCATGCGGCCGCCGAGTTCGGCGTGCTGCGCCGCGCGAAGGGCGACAATCCGCTGGGCCTGAAGGTGAACGGCGAGGTCGGCATCGACTTCAGCCGGACCCTGCGCTGGAAGGACGGCGTCGTCGATCGGCTGAGCGACGGCGTCGGCGGCCTCCTGCGCCGCGCCAAGGTCAAGGTGGTGCGCGGCTGGGCGAGCTTCCAGGACGCCCGCACCTGCGAGGTCACGGCGCCCGACGGCGCCGTCCAGACCATCGAGGCCGAGCACGTGATCCTGGCGGCGGGCTCCGAAGCCGTCGCCCTGCCGCACCTGCCGTTCGGCGGCGACGTGCTGTCGTCGACCGAGGCGCTGTCGCTGGCGGCCGTGCCCAGGACCCTGGCGGTGATCGGCGCCGGCTACATCGGGCTGGAGCTCGGCATGGCCTTCGCCGAACTGGGATCGAAGGTGACCGTAATCGAGGCCCAGGCGCGGGTGCTGCCGCAGTACGACGCCGCGCTCGCCGCCCCGATCGCCCGCGCCCTGGACCGGGCGAAGATCGAGATCCACCTCGACGCGCGCGCCACCGGCTTCGAGAAGGGCCGCCTGACCGTCGAGCCGGCCCAGGGCAAGACGCTGCACGTCGCCGCGGAGAAGGTGCTGGTCACCGTCGGCCGGCGGCCGCGCACCGAGGGCTGGGGCCTGGAGCGGATGGCGGTCGACATGGACGGCGCCTTCGTCAAGGTCGACGACCGCTGCGCCACCTCGATGCGCAATGTCTGGGCGATCGGCGACCTCGTCGGCGAGCCGATGCTGGCGCACAAGGCCTCCGCCCAGGGCGAAATGGTGGCCGAGATCATCGCCGGTCATCGGCGCCGGTTCGATCCGGCGGCCATCCCCGCGGTCTGCTTCACCACCCCCGAGGTGGTCAGCGTCGGCGCCTGGCCCGAGCCCGGGCCCGAGGTGCTGACCGCGGTCTTCCCGCTCGCCGCCAACGGCCGCGCGCTCAGCCAGGAGGCCGACGACGACGGCGGCTTCATCCGCATCGCCGCCCGCGCCGACGACCATCGCATCCTGGCGCTGGCCGCCGTCGGCCGCCACGTCTCGGAGCTCTCCGGCGAGATGACCGCCCTGCTCGAGATGGGCGCGGTGCTGGAGGACGCCGCCGGCCTGATCCATGCCCACCCGACCCAGTCGGAGGCGCTCGGCGAGGCGGCGCTGAGGGCGCTCGGGCGGGCGATCCACATCTAAAGCCCGCCCTCTGTGTTCTAGACGCCCGGCGTCAGGCCCGCCGCCTTGATCCCCGCCACGGCGCAGGCCTCGTCGTTGTCGGACGTGTCGCC
>NZ_DATELG010000361.1:0-10045 GCF_035276905.1 Phenylobacterium sp.
CGGCGCTTCAGCCACACGTTTGATCATCGCACCCGCACCCATCACGCCGTTACTAATGCACGAGGCGAGCCGCCTGTCACAGGGGAGCGGGTGCGGCGCTGCGTCCAGAGGCGCTGTCCTGCGGGGACCGGGCGGCCGACGACAGTTCGCTGGCGCTGAGCTCGCCTTCGCCGTCGGTGTCTGCGTCGCCGATCGCAAGCTGTTGCGAGGTGGGCAAATTCGCCGCCCCATCCGCGCCCCGAGACCGTTTCATGGCTGTTCGAAGAATAGAACGGTCGCCATGAGAACCAGGCCCACCCTGCCGAAAACCGAGGACCTGGCGGCTGCGCGCCGCGAGCTCGCGCATCAGCGCCCCGAGGCCCTGCTGCTCGTGCAACTGCTGATCGAGGACGAGACCGGAGAAGGCGCCCTGCGCATGCGCCGCCTCGCGGGCCAGCTGCGGCTGTGCGCCGACATCCCCGAGCTGGCGGAGGGCATGGGTTGCGCCGCGGACGCCGTCGATCCCGAGCTCATGCGCGCCGCTGCGGCGCTCCTGTCGCAGGCGGCGGGGGTGGGCCAGGACTGAGTGCAGATTAAGCGCCCCATCAGCGGACACGCCGCCGTTCAACCTCTGCAATTCCCTGCGGAGACAGCCATCGTGCCAAGCGCCCATCAGGTCCCCCCGAACGTCCGCGACCTCGCAGCGCAGACGCGGCTGATGGAGCAACAAGCGCAGTTGCTGCTCGGGGAGTTGCACGCGGCTCGACGCCTGGCGGACACGACGGCGACGACGCTTTCGCTGGTAGTCGCCTTGCTCGGCAACACCCGTGAGGCGGACGGCGGACATTTGGTGGCGCGGATCTTCCAGGACCTGCTGCTGTGCGCACAATCGCCGGACCTGGCGAGCAACATTTGCGGCTGCGAGATCGACGTGATCGATCCGCAGATGATCCGCGCTTCGGCCGCCCTGCTGACCGGCGACGTAGGCGCAGTGCTGAAGTCGGTGCTTGGCGAAGGCGCCACGGCGCACTGACGACGTCCCGTCGAACCCCGCGCGGGATTTCAGGCTAGATACTTTAGGATGCTGACGCTGGAGAGCTGACCGATCGAGCCGTACACCGCTTCGAGCTGGGTCTGGTACTGGGTGACCATCACCGCGGCTGTCGAGAGGTCCGCGCCCGTGAGGTCGCCGGCGAGGTTCTTCAGCGTGGTCGTCTTGACCGCGTTGTCGCTGCCGATGTCGTCGAGCGCCGCGGCCTGGTTGGAAAGCGTCGCCTGGGTGGTCCCAAGGTCCGTCATGGCCGAGGTGGCCAGGTCGTAGGCGCCGCTCAGCTGCGTCTGGTCGGTCGGGTTGGCAGCGATCATGGAAAGGGCGCGCGCGAGCTTCTCGAAGCCGGAAGAGTCGGCGCTGACCGAGATGCCGACCGTGGTCCCGGTCGAGGTCGTCAGCGTCCGCGTCGCAGTCGTTCCCTCGTAATAGCCGGTGTCCGGCGTCGTCGGGTCGTTGTTCGGATTGTATTTGGCGTCGGCGAAGTTGACCGGCGGCCGGTCGACGGCCTGGCCGGAGAAGACGTAGCGGCCGCCCACCTCTGTGTTCAGCTGGGACTGCAGGGTCTGAAGCCAGCTCTGGGCGTCGGCCGAGGTGATCAGCGGGGTCGACGGGCTGGTGTTGCTGAGCGCCGCCGAGAGCTGGGTGCGGATGGTCGTCGTCAGGTCGGTGATGTTGCCGACGGCCGAATAAGCCGACTGGACGTCCGCCGCCGCGGCGGTGGCCATGTCGCTCTCGGCCTGCAGGCGCGCGGTCTGGCCCTGGAGGTCCAGCAGCTTGCCGGCGTCGCCCTTGAGGCCGCTGAAGCTGGTGGTCTTCAGGCCGGAGGCCTCCTGCGACTGTTGCGACGAGAGCTTGCTTTGCAGGTTCATGCTCGCCTGGACGAGGAGGTTGGTGTTGGCGAAGGTGGCGATCCGGCTGACCATTCAAGCCTCACGTAGCCGACATCATGTTCTGAAGCGCCTGGAACATCTGGCGCGCCGTGGTGATCATCTGGGCGTTGGCGTCGTACTGCTGCTGCAGCGAGGTAAGTTGGGCCAGTTCTTCGTTGGTGTTGACGTTGCTGAAGTTCTGCTGCCGGGCCTGCGCCGTGGTGAACACCGCCGAGGAGGCGTCCGCAGCGCTGGAGGCTGCAGCGACCACGTTCGCGGCGCTGGAGACGAAGTCGGTCGCGTAGCTGAGCAGGCTGGTGGATTGCGTCGGCAGGTCGCCCGCGGCGGTGAAAGTCCGCGCCGCGCCGAACGCCGCGCTCAGCGCGTCCGTGGTGGTGGTGTCGCCCGACGCCACCGCGATGTCGCCGGCGCCAAGCGTCGAGGCCGTGCTGAGCTGGCCGGTCGGCAGGCTGTCCAGCGCCTTCGTGATCATCGGGTTGACGGCGATGTCCGAGGCGCTGGAGCCGATGAAAAGGTCGTTGAGCCCGAAATAGGCCGAGACGCCCTGGCCGGGGGCGCCGACGCTGGCGCCGATGTCGGCGAGGGCGACGCCCTGGGCCGCGTTGGCCGTCTGCAACGACAGCCGGCCCTGGGAGTCCAGCTGGGCGCTCAGGCCGGGGATATTGTTCAGCGCAGCCACCAGGTCGCCGACCGTGCCGTAGCTCGAGAGGTCGAGGTCGGTGCTGCTGGCGACCGTGCCGCTGGAATCGGTCACCGTGACCCGAAGCGTGCCCAGGCCCGACAGCGCCTGGCCGGGATCGAGCGAAGCTACGCCCGTGAGGCTGGCCGGCGGCGGATAGGCGCTGCCCGTGTTGGTCACGGCGTTGGTTGCGCTGATGAGGGCCGACGAGAAGGCGTCGAGCTTGTCCTGCTCCAGCACCAGGGTGCTGTCGCGCAGGCTGATCAGGCCGCCCAGCTTGCCGGAACTTACCGAGGTGGTGATGTCACGGCCGCCCAAGGCGATGCCCGAGATCTGCCCGGGGTAGCTGGCGCTGGCCGAGAGCGTGCTGGCGGCGGTGTAGGCGAGGGCGTTGGCTTGGTCGCCGACCAGGAGGTCGCCGGAAGAGGTATAGACCTGCATACGGTTGTCCGGCCCTACGAAGTAGGAGACCCCGATGTCGCCGGCCAGCGTCTGAAGCGCGGCGTCGCGCTGGTCCTCCAGGTCGGTCGGGTCGCCGCCGCTGGCGTCCGCGGCGACGATCTGCCTGTTCAGAGAAGCGATGGTCGCCGTCTGGGCGTTGATCTCGTTGACCGTACTGGCGATGTCGGAATTGGCCTGGGTCCGCAGCGACTGAACCGTCGAAGACAGCCCTTGGATAGCGCCGGCGAGCGTGGTCGCGGCGGCGACCGCGGCAGCCTTGGAGGCGCTGTCGGCGCCGCTGCTCGAGAGGTTGGCCAGCGCGGTCTGGAGGTGTCCGAGACGGCTCGACAGATCATCGCCGCCGTCCACCGTGCCAAGGGCGGCGTCATATGTGGTCAGCGCGCTGGAAATCGCCTGGTCGCGCGCGGAGTCCGCGGCCGAACTGGTGGTGAGCTTGGTCAGGTAGGAGTCGGCGACGCGGTTGGTCGTGCTCACCGTCAGGGCGGCGGTCGAGGTGATCGCTGCGCTGGAGACGACCTTGCGCGAATAGCTCGTTTCGTTGGCGTTGGCGACGTTGGTGTTGGTGACGGCGATCTTGAACTCGGTGTTGGTCAGCGCTGCGGCCGCCGTGTTGAGGATCACCGACAAGGACATGGCTCAGGCGTTCCTCGGCTTGAACCGGGCGGCTTCGCCATAGCTGCGGCAAGCGGCGCCGGCGTTCGCTGCGAGGCGCAGCTCGCGCCGCGTGACCGCCATCTCGTCCTGCAGTCGGGCGACGCGGCTGGCGAGCACGGCCTGCACATCGTGCAGTGAAGCCAGGCACAGCAGGGCCTCGCGCCCCGAGAGCCCGGCCAGCTGATCGGCGATCTCTCGGGCCAGCTGGCGCGCCTCCTCGACCGTCGCAACCACCGGCAGGGCGAAGGTGGAGGCGCGGCAGCGCTCTGCCCGTGTCCTCAGCTCGACGATGCTCATGGCTCAGCGCATCGCCTGAGTGAGCGTGTCGAACATGCTCTTGACCGTAGTCACCACTTGCGAAGCCGCCGAATAGGCCTGTTGGGCCACGATCATGCGGTTGAATTCGCTGGCGATGTCGGTGGTGGAGCCCTCCAGGGCGGAGGCCACGAGGCTGCCTGCGCCGCCGTCGCCCGGCATCCGCAGGCCGACGTTGCCGGCGGCCTGGTTCGAGCCGTAGGTTGTTCCACTGATCGGCGTCAGGCCATTGGGGTTGGCGAAGGTGGCGACGGGGATCTGGTACACCGGCAGCTTGACGCCGTTGTCGAAGGAGGCGGTGATCAGCCCCTTGCCGTCGATCGTGACGCCGGTCAGCTGCCCGTAGAGCGCCCCGTCCTGAGTGAAGGTCGGGTTCTCGATGCCGATCGTGCTGGTGGTCGAGGCGAATTGGGTGACGCCGTCGGTCTTGCCGACCGTGCCGAGGTTCAGGGTGATGTTGCTGTCGGCGGCGCCGGTCGTCAGCCCGGTGATCGACAGGTCGACGGGCGAGGGATTGGTCGAGGTCAGCACGCCGTTGCTGTCGAAGGTCACGTCGACGGTGGAGGGGCTGATCGTGCCGCTGGGGCCGCCGCTGATGTCGGAGGTCTCCACCGGATCGGCCAGCGCCAGGGTCCAGGTGTTGGCCGCGGTCTTGGTCCAGGTCTGGCCGATCGTGTGGCTGACGCCCAGCGAGTCGATCATTGTCGTGCTGGTGGCGAACGAGGCGCCGACCGTGGCGGTGGCCGGCAGGTTGGCGGTGAAGTTGATTTCGCTGGTCGCCTTCGCCGTGCCGCCGATCTTGCTCAGGTTGATCGGCTGCAGGTTCGAAAGGTCGCTGGTGTTGGCGACGATCACGGAGCCCGAGGAGTCCGTAGCGAAGCCCATCAGATAGTCGCCGGCGTCGTTGACCAGGTTCCCGGCGCTGTCCTTCGTGAAGCTGCCGTCGCGGGTGTAGTTCAAGTCGGAAGCTGTGGAGTTCGCGCTCGAGCCGACCACGAAGAAGCCGTCGCCCTGGATCGCAACATTGGTCGCGGTGCTGGTGCTGGCGATCTGACCCTGTTGCGACATGTTCTGCATTGTCGTCGCGGTCACCCCGCCGGCGACATCGGCTCCGGTTGAGCCGGTCAGCATCGTCTCGAAGTCGGTCTGGGAGGTCTTGTAGGCGGTGGTCGACGCGTTCGCGATATTCTTCGAGATGTTCGAAAGCGCGACGCTTTGCGCGTTCAGTCCGGAGACGGCGCTGGATAGGGCTGAGGAAAGGCTCATGACGGACGGCGACCTCAGTTCTGGGTCGCCGAGGCGCCGCCGGCCTGGGCCAGCAGGCTCACCTGGGTGAGTACATTCGACATGGTGGTCGAGATCGCGTCGAGCTTGGCGTTGGTGTCGATCTGCTCCGACAGCCCCGCGTACTGCACCATCTCGCTGGTGAACTGGTTGGGGTCGGTCGGATTGAGCGGGTTCTGGCTTTGCAGCTGAGTGGTCAGCAGCGACAGGAACTGATTGCTGGTCAGGCCGATGCCGGCCGAGGCCGGTGTCGAACTCGTGGCTGACGACGTGGTGCTCGAAGACACCGCTCCGACGCTCATCGCATCTCTCCATTGCCGCTCAGAGGCCCGCGGGCCTGTCTGAACGGTGGAACGGAGCCACCGCACCGGATGGGGCGGAGAATCAAATATGGGCGGCTCGGTCAGCTGGCGGCCGCGCGCCGCGAGCCGGGAAAGGAGCCGTGCGAGGGGCGGCTGCAAAGATTTTGCGCCCCATTGCTCAGCCTGGCCCCGTTCAAAACCGTGGCGTCGGTTGCAAAACGCAAGGTTCCGCGCCCCGTGGCGTGCATCTCGCCTGCGGTCGACGTTGAAGCGGAGTTAGAAGATGACTGTCATCTCGACGAACACCACGGCCAACACGGCCCTGTTGTACCTGAACAAGAACGCAGCGGCGCAGAGCCAGGACATCGCTCAGCTGTCGAGCGGTTCGCGCATCACCAGCGCCAAGGACGACTCCTCGGGCCTCGCCATCGCCACCGGCATGAAGGCCGACGCCTCGGTCCTGCAACAGGCGCAGACCAACCTGTCGAACGGCACCGCGGTGCTGAACACCGCCGACGGCGCGCTCTCCAACATCAGCGACATCCTGACACGGATGAAGACGCTGACCGCCCAGGCGCAGTCCGGCTCGTCGAGCACCGCCGACCTCAGCTACATCAATGCCGAATATTCGCAGCTGAAGACGGAAATCGACGACATCGCCAAGAACACGACGTTCAACGGCACCGCGCTGCTGGACGGCACGAGCGCCTATTCGACCGGCGTAGCCTTCATGGTCGGCACCTCCAGCAGCGACACCATCGCCGTGCAGCTGAACGGGGCGGACACCACCACGCTCGGCGTCGGCGCCGTGCCGATCGACAATGCGACCGACGCGGCTTCCGAAATGAACGCGCTGGACAACGCGATCACCCAGATCTCGACGGACCGCGCGAACGTCGGTGCGACCCTCTCTCGCCTGTCGTTCCGGAGCGACGTGATCAACACCTCGATCCAGAACCTCGACGCGGCCAAGTCGGCGATCACCGACACCGACATCGCCGCCACCCAGTCGAAGTTCAGCAGCGACCAGACGCTGACCACGGCGGCCATCAGCGCGCTGTCCGACGCAAACCAGATGAACCAGTCGATCCTGAAGCTGCTCCAGTAGCGCCCGCGCGAGGCCGGCGCCGGCTAGACCATTCGCCGCCGAAGTGGAGGCCGGTTCGGCGCAGCGAATGGTCTAACTTCAAGAACTTATGAGCGTTCGGCGGTTCATTCGAACCGCCGAACGCTCTAGCGCCGGCCTTCGCAATTGCAATCTCAGCCGTCGAGCCTGGGCCAGGATGACGACAACCACTTCGACCGGCGCAAGCGCCTCCAGCGTCGTGAACACCGCGGCGTCCACCACCTATCTGACGGGGACGGCCTCGGGCCTGGACACTCAGTCGCTGATCCAGGCGGCGTTGGCGCAGAAGACTGCGCCGGCCGATGCGCTCGACGCCAAGGTCACCGCCAACAAGACCAGGATCGCGGCCTATCAGCAGCTGCAGACCCTGGTGGACGCGCTCTCGACGTCGATGTCGAAGCTGGCGTCTCAGGCCTACAGCTCGCTCGGCGCGACCCCCTCGGCCTTCGACGAGAAGGCCGTCACGCTCACGGCCTCGGACGGCTCCAGCGCCAGCAGCTACATCGCCGCCAGCGCCGACGCGAGCGCCGCGTCGGCGAGCTACAAGCTGCAGGTGGCCCAGTTGGCGGCGTCCGAAAAGGTCGCCTCCAATGCGATGGACCAGACCAGCGCCCTGAACTACACGGGCAGCTTCATCCTGCAGGATGGAAGCGGAACGGCGGCGACGATCAACGTCACGCCGGACATGACGCTTTCCGATCTGGCGTCTGCGATCAACGCCACCTCGTCGACGTCCGGCGTCAGCGCCTCGATCATCAAGGATTCCAGCGGCGGCTACCGCCTGGTCCTATCCGGCAACGACACCAATCAGCAGATCACGGCCACGTCCGCGTCCGGCGACGACGTGCTGGGCGGGCTGGGTCTGGTCGGCTCCGACGGCTCGTTCAGCGACGTGCTGCAGGCGGCGCAGCCGGCGATCCTCACCGTCGACGGCTCGCAGATCACCAGCGACACGAACAACGTCACAGGGGCGGTCTCCGGCATCAGCATGTCGCTGCTGAACACCACGCCGACAGGCCTGACGGTCACCCTGGGCGTCCAGCCCGACTACAGCAGCGTCAAGACCGACATCACCAACTTCATCACCGCCTACAACGCCCTGCGCGACTACATCACCACCAACCAGTCGGTCGGGGCCGATGGCGCTGTGGACGCCTCCAAAGCTCCGCTGTTCGCCGACTCTCTCTTGCGAAGCGTCAGCCAGCAACTTGGCAGCCTGATCTCGACGCCCAGCGCGTCCGCCACCGGAGCCTATTCGACGCTGGCGGACCTTGGGGTCACCGTCGACGGCAACAACGATCTGCAACTGTCGAACGAGAGCACGCTCGACAACGCGCTCCTGTCGAACCTCTCGCAGGTGGCGTCGATGTTCCAGTCGACGTTCACGCCGTCCGACTCTGCTCTGAAGCTCCTGCAGAACACCGCCCAGTCGAGCTTCAACTTCACGCTCGACGTCACCGCCAACTCCGACGGGACCATTACCGGCGCCTCGGTGAATGGCGACGCGAACGCCTTTGTGGTCTTGGGCAACCGCCTCGTCGGTGCGCAGGGGACCATCTACGCAGGCTTGAGCTTCGCCCTGGTGGCGTCCGGCGACACCTCGATTCAGGTGAACATCCGGCCCGGGCTCGCAAACCAGCTGACCAACTTCGCTTCGGAGTTCGGCGACGCAGGCAACGGGCTGATCCAGCAGCAGATCGACGCTCTGGACACCCAGGACACTGCCTGGAGCGCCCAGTCGGCGCAGATCCGGTCCGACGCGAACGACTACCAGACCTCCCTCATCAACAAGTACTCGAACATGGAGCAAGAAGTGTCCGCCGCCCAGCTGGTCCAGGCGCAGATCAAGGCGATCCTCAATGGAGTCTCGAGCAACGCATGAGCTCCTCGCACCAGGCCGCCGCCGCCTATCGCGCCAGCCAGGCGCTCGACAGCCGCCCCGCCGCCGTCCTCGCCGCCGCGCATCAGCAACTGGCGGTCAGTTTCGACGCTGCGCTTTCTGCCTACCAGGAGCGGGCGCTCGACGAAATGTGCCGCCACAACGAGCGCTCCATCCGCATCCTCATCGCCCTGACCGCCTCGGTGGAAGGGCGTTCCCCCGAGGCGGACCGGCTCGCTGACATGTACCGACGGCTGCAGATGGCTCTCAACCGCATGCCTTTCGATCCGCGAGAAATAGAGACGATACGTGAGGGCCACAAATGGCTTTGTGACATGTCGAAATCGTTTCGTTTGCATCTCCATTGATGTAGAGACGGAGGTCGATTTCCGATTTTGCGTCGGATGTGAACGCTCAGTTTTCCATTTTGAATCTGACGTTAACAATAGTATACGTTTTTGTATCTAATAAATACATGGCATGGTGGTTGCTGGTTGTCGTCCAACTTGACGTGGACGACGAATATGCTGACGCAGGAAACCTCATCCGAGACGCCGCGCTCCCTCCAGGATCTGCGGGCGGAAGCCGACGACTGGTTGTTCCTGGCCGCCCAGGCGGGCGACCATCTCGCCTTCCGGGTCCTGGTGGAGCGGCACGTGGGGCTGGTGCGGCGTCTGGCGCTGAACGTGTTGCGCGACGAGCTGGAAGCCGAGGACGTGACACAGGAGGTGTTCGTCTCGGCCTGGCGGAACCGGGCCAGCTGGCGGCCGGAGGCGAAATTCACGACCTGGCTCTACCGGATCGCCATGAACAGGGCGATCGACTGCTATCGCAGCCGTCGCCCGACGCCGCAGCCGCAGGAGGAGCTCACCCGGCTCATCGACCGCGACGCCGGGATCGCCGTGCCGCCGCGTCAGGAGGAGGAGATCGAGCAGCAGGAGTTGTCCGGCACGCTGCGCTCGGCCTTGCAGCGCCTGCCGGCCACGCAGCGGCGGGCGATCGAGCTTTTCTATTATGAGGACATGGAGGTCGCGCGGATCGCCGAGGTGATGGTAACCTCCGAGCAATCTGTCCGTTCGCTACTGAAACGCGGTCGACAGGCGTTGAAATTTCGACTGCGCAGTGGGAAGAGTCTGCCTGGCCATGGATCTCGCGGCGTTCCAGGGACTGCTCGAGCAGAACGGAACAGACCTTGACCGGTGGCCCGACGCAAGCCGCGCAGCGGCGTTGGAAATTTTGGCTGGCTCGACTGAGGCGCGCGAGGCCTATGTCGCGGCCTTTCCCGGACCCGCCGATCAGCCGCGCGCCGCCGAGGGCGACGATGCGCTGGTCGAGCGCATCATGCAGGCCGTGGCTCGCGACGTTCGCTGAGCAGCTATTTCGTTCCTTACGAAAAGGTCCGCTTGCGGTCAGAACGCGCGGGT
>NZ_DATELG010000362.1:0-22895 GCF_035276905.1 Phenylobacterium sp.
CTCCACCCGCCGCGGCTCCAGCCGGAAGAGGTAGCGGCCGTCGATCAGTTCCGGGTGGGCGACGTCGGGGCCGACGTCGGTGATCACCGCCTCGTAGAGGCCGGGCGGCGCCAGGTCGATCAGTTCCATGCAGGTGGCGAACTCGCGGTGCTCGCGCGTCGCAACCTTGCCCGAGACGAAGATGCCGAGGTGGCCGATCGACTGGTGCAGGCAATAGACGATCGTCTGCCCGTTGGCGGCGATTTCGCTCTCGTGGTCGTAGACGTCGGTGATCCAGCCCAGCGCCTGCTGGGGCGGGGTGATGTCGTCGCCCCAGGAGCAGAAGACGATGATCGGCGAGCGGATGTTGCGCAGGTCGATCCGCACCCCCTCCGCGGTGCGCAGCGCGCCGGTGGCCAGCTTGTTGCCGATGAACAGATTGTCGACGATCCACTGCATCTCGCTGGCGTTGAGCAGCACCGGGCTGCCCCACCAGGTCTCGAAGTCGAGGAAGCGCGCGCCTTCGGTGTCGGCCTTGGCGTAGACGTTGTAGGGCTTCTGCCAGAACGTGTTGGCCGGGTTCATCGCCTCGAAGTTGGCGACCAGGGCGGCGCCGTCGAACAGGCCGCAGCCGAGGTCCCCGGCGAAGGCGGTCCAGCAGGAGCCGCCCATCACGCCGCCGCTGTAGCGCATCGGATTCTTGCCGCGCACGCCGGCCCAGTAGGACAGCGGCGCCCCGGCCAGCAGGATCGGACCGGCGATGTCCGGCTGCATCGCCGCCATCATCATCGTCTGCCAGCCCGCCTGGCAGTTGGCGACGACGACCGGCTTGCCCTCCGCCTCCGGATGGCGCGCCGCGACCTCCTCCACGAAGGCGGCCTCGGCCAGGCAGACGTCCTCGATGGTCTGGCCGGGCTCCGGCGCGGGGCGAAAGCCGATGAAGTAGCACGGGTGGCCCGCGGCCAGCGCCACGCCGATCTCGCTGTCGGCCTTCATGCCGCCGATGCCCGGCCCGTGGCCCGCCCGCGGATCGACGACGACGAACGGCGGCTTCAGCGGATCGATCAACACGTCGGGCGGCGGGACGATGCGCACCAGGCCGTAGTTGACCGGGCGCGGCAGGGCGCGGCCGTCGCGAAGCGGCTCGGCCTCGAAGTGCAGCACGTGGGGAACCGGCTGGGCCGAGTGCTCCCAGTAGATGTTGCCGCGCTCGCGGAGGATATCGAAGAACATGATCGACCTCTGCCAGGCGTCGATCCAGTACGCCTGAACGGATCGATAGGTCTGGGCAGGCCAATAGGATTGGTTGTCCAAGTCGAGCTGCGGCGGATCAGCCATCGGATCGCTCCTTTACTGGGCCGCGGCCTGCTTCCATTCCGCGGGGGTCATCTTCCAGCCGCCGCCGAGCACCTTGTAGAGACTGACGGTGGCGAGCAGTTGGTCGCCCTCGGTCTGCGCCAACTCGCCCTCGACCGGGTAGAGCTGCTGCTGGGCCTCCAGGACCTCGAAATAACTGGCCCGGCCGCCGTCGTAGCGGGTCAGCGCCAGGTCGAAGGACTGCCTGAGGTTGACGACCTGCGCCTCCAGCGCGTCGCGCCGCGTGGCCAAATTCTGCTGCGCCGTGAGCGCGTCGGACGTCTCCCGGAAGGCGACCAGCACCGTCTTGCGGTACTGGGCGACGGTCTCGTCCCAGTAGGCCTTCTGGCCCTCGTAGATCGACTGCAGCCGGCCGCCGTTGAAGATCGGGCCGGTCGCCGAGAGGCCGGCGCTCCACAGGCCGAAGCCGGTGTTCGTCCCCGCCAGGTGGACGCCCTCGCCGCCGCCGATCGCCGACAGGCCGATGCGCGGGAAGAAGTTGGCCACGGCGACGCCGATCTCGGCGTTGGCGGCGACCATGCTCTGTTCGGCTGCGCGGATGTCCGGGCGCCGCTGCATCAGGTCGCTGGTCGCCCCCAGCGGCGTGGCCGGCAGCGAGTAGTTCGCAAGGCGGGCGCGCGCGATCGCCCGCGGATAGCTGCCGAGCAGGACGCAGAGCGCGTTCTCCTGCTGCGCGATCTGCCGCTTCAGGTCGGCCGCGGTGGCCAGGCTGGCGTTGTAGATGGCCTCGGCGCGCTGCACCGACAGGTTGCTGTCCTTGCCGGCCCTGAAGCGCAGGTCGAAGAGGTCGAACGTCTTCTTGTAGGCGCCGGTGCTTTCCTCGGCGACCGCCAGCTGGCGGTCGAGCTGCAGCAGCCGGAAGTAGCCGGAGGCGACGTCGGTCGCCAGCGTCAGCATCACGCCGCGGCGCACCTCCTCCTGGGCGAACAGGTTGGCCCGCGCCGCCTCGGTGGAGCGCCGGATGCGGCCCCAGATGTCCAGCTCCCAGGCCGCGTCGATGAGGCCGCTGGCGAAGCCGATGTCGGCCGTGCCTACGGTGTTCAGCCCCTGAACCAGGGCCCGCTGGCCGCCGACGGTGACGGTGTAGTTGAGCTGCGGATAGGCCTCCGAGCGCGCGACGCCCAGCTGGGCGCGGGCCTGCTCGATGCGCGAGGCCGCGATCTGGACGTCGTAATTGTTGGCGACCGCCTCGGCGATCAGCTTCTGCAGGGCCGGATCCTGAAATGCAGCCCACCAGGAGAGATCGGCGTATGAGGTCGCCTCGCCCGGCGACAGCTGGAACCGGTAGCTCGCCGGCAGCGGCTGCACCTCGGGGCGTTTGTAGTCCGGCCCCATGGTGCAGCCGGTCAGCAGCATGGACGTCGCCGCGGCCGTGAAAACGCTGAAGCGAGCCGATGTCCTCCAAGCTTTCGTCTTCACCGCCGCACCTCTTCATTGCACAGCTGCAAGCATTTTGCGGAAACGCGAGAGCGTGAACGCCGTGTAGGCGCTGCCGATCAGGAACATCTTCAGCATGTCGGGCCAGACCATGGCCGGCGTCGCGTCGCGGAACAGCACCGCCTGGGAGAAGGCGACGAAGTGCGTCGAGGGGACGAACATCATCACCTTCTGCAGGAACTGCGGCATGCTCTCGAGCGGCGTGTTGCCGCCCGAGAGCAGGTTCATGACGATGAAGACGGGGAAGGCCAGCAGGCCGAACTGCGGCATCGAGCGGACCAGGGTGGCCAGCATGATGCCCAGCGCCGTCACCGAGAACAGATAGACCACCAGCCCCGCCAGGAAGAGCAGCACCGAGCCCCGGATCGGCACGCCGATGGCGAACTTCACCACCAGGAACAGCGACAGCATGGCGGCGACCACCACCACCAGGCCGTTGGCCCAGATCTTGGCGAACATCAGCTCGTAGGGCCTGAGCGGCATCACCAGCAGGTGCTCGATGTTGCCGTGCTCGCGCTCGCGCAGCACCGCCGCCCCGGTCAGGAAGATCGCCAGCACCGAGATGTTGTTGATCACCTGGTTGATCGCGACGAACCAGCTCTGCTCGAAGTTGGGGTTGAAGCGTGCGCGGCTGTTGAGCTCCAGAAGCGGCTGGTTCACCGGCTCGGCCGCCCGCGGCCAGAACGGCCGCACGGCCTGCATCATGATCTGCTGGATGTAATAGGGCCCCCGCCCGGCCTGGCTCATCGCCGTGGCGTCGGTGATGATCTGCGTCTCCGGCTTCATGTTGCGGGCGATGTCGTCCTGGAACCTGGGCGGGATGTCGACGACGAAGGTGAAACGGCCGGTGTCCATCGCCCGATTGATCTGATCGAAGGTGATCGACTGCGGCGGCAGGAACATCGGCGGCAGAAGGGCCAGCTTGATCGCCCGCGAGGCCTCGGAGTCGTCCTCGTCGACCATGGCGATCGAGGCGTTGACCACGTCCATCACCGCCCGCTTGGCCGGCGTATAGACCGAGAAGGTGAAGCTGTAGATGATCAGGAAGATCAGCACCGGGTCGCGCGCCAGGCTGAGCAGCTCCTTCAATCCCAGTTGGAAGATGTGCTTCAGCCGTTCCATCGCTCACTTCTCCTGCTTCGGCAGAAGCGCGACGGAGATCGTGAAGTAGATCGCCGCGATCAGGGCCAGGATCAGGACGTTGGGCCACAGGATCGACATGCCCAGGGCCTTGGTGAAGGTCCCCACGCTGATCTGCTGGAAGTAGGTGCTGGGGAATGCCTTGGCGAAGAGCACGGCGGCGCCGGTCAGCGAGGACACCGGCACGAACATGCCGGAGAACTGCACCGCCGGCAGAATGGAGATGATCGCCGCCGCGAAGATCGCCGCCGTCTGGGTCGCGGCGAAGACCGAGATCAAGAGGCCGAACCCGGTCGTCGCCAGGACATAGAGCACCCCGCCCAGGACCAAGGTCCCGATGCTGCCCTTGATCGGCACCTGGAACAGGAAGACCGCCAGGGCGACCAGGGTGACGAACTGGATCAGCGAGACCGCGATGTAGGGCAGCTGCTTGCCGAGCAGGAACTCCGCCCGGGTGGCGGGCGCGGCGTAGAAGTTGGCGATCGAGCCCAGCTCCTTCTCGCGCACGACGCTGAGCGCCGTCAGCATGCTGGGGATCAGCATCAAGAGCAGCATGATGTCGCCGGGCGCCATGGCGTAGATGCTGTCGAACGACTGGTTGTAGAGGGCGCGGGTGTTGACGACGATCGGCTGCTCGCGGTCCGGCAGTCCCCTGGCCTGGCGCGCGCGGCGCTCGAAGTCGTCGGTGGCCTTCTCGATGTAGGTGCGGGCCGTCTCGGCGCGGAACGGCATGGCCGCGTCGATATAGGTCGAGACCTGCGGCTGGCGGCCGCGGATCAGGTCCGCCTCGAAGCCGGAGGGGATCTCGATTGCGAAGCGCAGCTCGCCGTTGCGCAATCGCCGGTCCATCTCGCCATAGTCGGGGATCGGCCGCTTCTCGTCGAAGTACTGTGACGCCCGGAACTCGTCGGCGTACTGCTGGCTGGCCTGGCTCTTGTCGAAGTCGAGGACCGCGAAGCTCAGGTGGTTGACGTCCAGCGAAATGCCGTAGCCGAACACCACCATCAAAAGCAGCGGGCCCAACACCGCGAAGGCCAGCCGCACCGTGTCGTGGCGAAGCTCGATCGCCTCGCGCCGGGCGAAGGCCCAGACCCGCGCCAGGCTGAAGCGGCCGGCCTTGTCGTCGCCGTGCGCCGGCGGCTCGGTCGCCACGAACGCCTCCTGCGCGGCCGCCTCGTCCTGGACCGTGCCGGTCGCCTTGCCTTCCGCCGCAGCCTTGGCGGCGGCGGCGTCCTCGAGGTAGCCGATGAAGGCCTGCTCCAGGTTGGGCGCGCCGCGCTCGGCGACGAGCGACGCCGGCGGGCCCTGGGCCAGCACCTTGCCGGCGTGCATCATCGACATCCGGTCGCAGCGCTCGGCCTCGTTCATGAAGTGGGTCGACAGGAAGATCGTCACCTTGTCCTGGCGCGAGAGGCGGATCAGCAGCTCCCAGAAACCGTCGCGCGCCACCGGATCGACCCCCGAGGTCGGCTCGTCGAGGATCAGCACCTCCGGCTCGTGCAACACCGCCACCGCCAGCGACAGCCGCTGGCGGATGCCGAGCGGCAGGCTTTCGGCGAGCGTGTCGGCGACCTCCTCCAGGCCAAAGCGGCTGAGCAGCTCCTCGACCCGCGCCACGCCCTCGGCCGGGGCCAGGTCGAACAGGTGGGCGTGCAGCATCATGTTCTGCCGCACGGTGAGCTCGGTGTAGAGCGAGAAGGCCTGGGACATGAAGCCGACGTGGCGGCGGGATTCCACGTCGCCGCCCTTCACCGGCTGGCCGAAGAGCTGGGCCGTCCCTTCGGTGGGCGGCAAGAGGCCCGTCAGCATCTTCATGGTGGTGGTCTTGCCGCAGCCGTTCGACCCCAAAAAGCCGAAGATCTCGCCGCGCTCGATGCGGAAGTTGACGTGGTCGACCGCGGTGAAATCGCCGAACCGCTGGGTCAGCCCCTCCGCCTCGATGGCCGGCGGGCCTTCGATCGGCTCGAAGGGCGTGATCACCGGCTCCTTGTGCCCGCGCTTGGCCTCCTCCGGCAGCAGGCTGATGAAGGCCTTCTCCAGGGTGGGCTGGCCGACGCTCTCGCGCATCTCCTGGGGCGTGCCGGTCGCCAGCACCTTGCCGGCGTTCATCGCCACCAGCCACTCGAACCCCTCCGCCTCGTCCATGTAGGCGGTGGCGACCAGCACGCTCATCTGCGGACGCCGCTCGCGGATCCGGTCGATCAGCTCCCAGAATTGCCGCCTGGCCAGCGGATCGACCCCGGTGGTCGGCTCGTCGAGGATCAACAGGTCCGGATCGTGGATCAGCGAGCAGCAGAGGCCGAGCTTCTGCTTCATGCCGCCCGAGAGCTTGCCGGCGGGCCTGGCGCGGAACGGCTCCAGGTCGGTGCTGCGCAAGAGGTCGTCGATACGCCACTCGCGCTCCTCGCGCGACTGGCCGAACAGCCGGCCGAAGAAGTCGACGTTCTCGAAGATCGACAGCGTCGGGTAGAGGTTCTTGCCCAGCCCCTGGGGCAGGTAGGCGATGCGCGAGGCGACGCCGGTCCGGAAATGGCGGTCGGCGATGTCGCCGCCCAGCACCTCGACCTTGCCGGTCTGGATCTTGCGCACGCCCGCCAGCATGCCCAACAGCGTCGACTTGCCGACCCCATCGGGCCCGATCAGGCCGATCATCTTCTGCGAGGGGACGTCGAGGGTGACGTCGTCGAGCGCGATCGCCTTGCCGTAGCTCTGGCTGACCTCCAGGATGCGGGCGCACCACAGCGACGGATCCTCGTCGGCGGGGCGCGCCCGCTCGGTGCTGTCGACGCGGGCGTCCATGCTACTTGGCCCCAGCGGACGCGCCGGTCGCTTGCCATAGATTCTGCGGGACGACGGCCTTCGGCTGCAGGTTGGCCGGCCATTCCTTGTTGGTGTCCCAGCGGACGTAGCCCATGCCGGGCAGGCCGGTCTTCACCAGCGGCTCGAACTGGCGCAGCCGGTTCTTGTCGATCTGCAGCTTGACGCGGAACGTCAGGTTGTGCCGCTCCTCGGCGGTCTCCACCGTCTTTGGCGTGAACTGCGCCATCGGCGAGACGTAGGAGACGTAGGCGCGGATCGGGTACTGCGGGGCGGCGTCCATGACGATGCGCGCCTCGGAGCCCAGCGGCACCTTACCCGTCACGCTCTCGGGCAGGTAGACATACATGTAGACGTCCGAAAGGTCGTTGACGGTGAACACCCGCCCGCCGGCCCCCAGCACCTCGCCGGGCTCGGCCAGGCGGCGCTCGACGCGCGCGCGGATCGGCGAACGCAGCACGCTGTCGGCGATCTCCGCCCGCAGCCGGTCGGCGGTGGCCCGCGCGGCCTCGATCTGCGAAGCGCTCTGCACCGCGGTCGCCCGGGCGCCGGCGAGCTGAGCCCTGGCCGACAGGCTGGCGGCGTGATCGATTTCGGCTTCCTGCTGGCTGACGGCGCCGCGTGGCACCAGTTCGCTCGACCGCGCGTCCTGCTTGCTGGCGTAGTTGTAGTCGGCCTGCTTCACCGCGACCTGGGCCTGGGCCGCGTTGCGCGCGTCCTGGGCCGAGCGGATCTGGGCCTCGGCCTCGCGCAGCTGCGCCTGCAACGCCGAGATGTCCATCCGGGTCACGACCTGGCCCGCCTCCACGGTGTCGCCCTCGTTCACCAGCACCTCGGCGACGCGGCCTGGGTACTTGGTGGAGACATAGATCTGCGTCGCCTCCAGCCGGCCGTTGCCGCCGGCAAAGCCGGCAGGAAGAGCAGGTTTACGCAGGACCAACCAAGCCGCCACGCCGGCGCCGACCGCCGCTATGCCAAGAAACAGGAAGGTTAGATTCCGGGACCTTCGACCTGTCTTGGTTGACGCCTTGCCTTTATCGGCGGGAGCCACCGGCTGGGGCTTGGTTTTATCGACGACCGCTTCAGCCATGGCCCCGGACCCGCGATAAAGTTGCTGGGCGTTATTTTGGTTCTTGGGCCGTAAGGCTATGCCCCCGCTCCCGGGGGCGAAATCAGGTGGAATACCGAGGACCTGAGCCCTTGCGCCCCACCGGATCGAACCCCCCAGGGCGAACCCGCGCGCGCCCTGGGACGCGGCGGGACGGCCTGTCGGTAAGACACTGGATTCAATTTGATTTGTCGGCGCTCAGCCGCCGGACGGCGCGCCGCGCCCAACGCCGGCGGCGACCCGAGGCTGCGGGACGAACCTGATGGCCTCGTCCGCAATCGACCCGCGCCGCCTCCGGGCGAAACCCGCCGGAATCAATAGCGGGGCGAGCCGTCTTCCCAGTAATACCGGCCGGTGGCCTGGTCATAGTAGTAGTAGCGGCCGGCCTTCTCGTCATAATACTGCCGCTTGTTGTCCTTCGGCGTGGCGCCGCAGTTGCCCTGGTCGCGGCAGCCCTTCACCGCGCCGGCTGCTGCGCCGATGCCTGCGCCGATCAGGGCGCCCGTCGCGGCGGTTCCGGTGGCGGCGCCGATGATGGCCCCGACGCCGGCTCCGGCGGCCCCGCCGCCGAGCGCGCCCTTGGCCGGGGTGGTTTCCCCACAGGCGGCGACCATAAGACTCGCGCCGACCAAAGCGATCACTGGCTTCAGCATAGCTAGGCCCTCCTCATTGGCGTTTGTCCCGCTAACCCAGGCCGAGCTTAAGAGTTCCCGGCCGGCGGCGCCTTTGACAGCCCCCGCTGCCCGTGGAGCACATCCCATGCCGACGCCCGGGCGTGGAGCGCCAGCGTGCTTGCTGCATAGGGCGCCATGATACGACCGGGCTCGGCCAGGCGCCGTCAATTCATCGCGATGAGCTGCGCCGGCAAGGCGGCGCCTTATTGCCCGCGGCGAGGCATTACGACGGCCGCGCAGACCTTTCAGGCCCCAAGAGCAAGACCCAAGCGTCACTCACGTGAAGTTCAAGTCCATCAGCGTTCTAAGGCTAAAGGCTTCACTATATACTGGCCGACATGGAAAACATCGGCAACCACATTGGGAAACATTGCCCAAATCTTCGCACGAAATCCGCCTACCGCTCGCAAAACACTAAGGTTTATATTGCGAACCGGCCGAATTTCGGCGAATTGAACATCGAAGATCCTCACGTGGACGCGCCAGCATTTCTGCTCGCCGCGCAGGCGGCCGGATGACCGGGCGGCTGATCGTCATCTCGAACCGGGTCCATGCGTCCGAGGGCGGGGCCACGGGCGGCGGCCTGGCCACGGCGCTCTCGGCGGCGCTGCGCGAGTACAGCGGCGTCTGGTTCGGCTGGAGCGGCCGCACCGTGGGCGAGTTCACCGGCCAGCTCAGCGTCCAGCGCCAGGCCGGGGTGACCGTCTCGACGATCGATCTGGAGGCCCAGGACGTCGAGGAATACTACAACGGCTACGCCAACCGCACGCTCTGGCCGCTGTTCCACTATCGCGTCGACCTGGCGGCCTACGAGCGGTCGTTCGACCAGGGATACGCCCGGGTCAACGCCCGCTTCGCCGACACCGTCCTGCCGCTGATCGAGGCGGACGACTTCATCTGGATCCACGACTACCACCTCATCCCGCTGGGCCGGGAGCTGCGGCGCCGCGACGTGCGCAACCGCATCGGCTTTTTCCTGCACATCCCGTGGCCGGCGCGGCGGCTGTTCGCCACCCTGCCGAACCATCGCGAGCTCGCCGAGGCGCTCTTCGAATACGACCTCGTGGGCTTCCAGACGGAGGATTCCCTGCAGGCCTTCCGCGAGTACATCGTCGACGAGGTCGACGGAGTGATCGAGGCGGGCGAGGCCCAGGCCTTCGGCCGCAGCTGCCGCATCGGCGCCTTTCCCGTCGGCCTCGACGCGCCGGGCTTCGAGGCCGCCGCGCGCAGCCAGGCCGCCGACACCTGGACCGGCCGCATGCGCGAGAGCCTCAACGGCCGGCAGATGATCATGGGCGTCGACCGGCTGGACTATTCCAAGGGCCTGGAAGAACGGTTCCTCGCCTACGAGGAGGCGCTGACGACCACGCCGGAGGCGCACGAACGGGTGTTCCTGCTGCAGATCGCCACCCCCAGCCGCAACGAAGTGCCTGCCTACCAGGAGATCCGCGCGCGCCTGGACGCCGTCTCCGGCCGGATCAACGGCGCCTACGCCACTGTCGACTGGGTGCCGATCCGCTACGTGAACCGCAGCTACCGCCGCGACGAGCTCGCCGGCATCTACCGCGCGGCCGACGTGGGCCTGGTCACGCCGCTGCGCGACGGCATGAACCTGGTGGCGAAGGAATATGTCGCCGCCCAGGACCCGGAGGACCCGGGCGTGCTGATCCTGTCGCAGTTCGCCGGGGCGGCGGAGCAGATGCGCGAGGCGCTGATCGTCAACCCCTTCAGCCGCGAGGAGGTGGCCGACGCCATCCGCCGGGGACTGGCCATGCCGCTCGCCGAGCGCCGCCGCCGCTGGGAGGTCCTGGTCCACGGCGTGCGCACCGAGGACGTCGGCGCCTGGCGCGACAACTTCGTCGACGCCCTGAAGACGGCTCCGCCGTCGGACCTGCCCGCAACATCGGGACTTTAGGCGGCCCCGCGCCAGCCCCTGACGGATGTCCGAAAATATCGTACCCGGCGACTGCCTTTCAGCAGTTCAGGGATTCGATTCGTCGCATATGGTGAAAGCTCGCGGGGGCGAACAGCAAGGTGACACGCAGCAATGACGCAGCTCGGCGCGTGCCTGCTCCTGGTCGCCGCAGCCGCCGTCCTGCTGACGGGGCTGCGGCTGGCGGCGAACGCCTATAACGAGCCGGGCCGCCAGATATTCCGGGGTCTACGCAAAGTGCTCCAGGGCGAGATCCACGCGTTCGTCATCGACTATGGCGGCGGCCGCGGCGTGGGCTTCAATTTCAACAACATGATGATGGCGACCACCTGGGACGCCGGCGCCTGGTGCCTGCCCTATCGCGTCGAGGAGCTGCTCGGCGTGGAGCTGGTGATCGACGAGCGGGTGGAAGGCTGGGCCTTCGCCAAGGGCCAGCTCTGGGCGGCGGACGCAGAGGCCACGGCGGACAAGCAGGTCACCCTGCGCCATCTGTTCGACGACCCTCACCACCCGCATTTCGTGCTGGAGCTCTGGAGCGCCGGGCGCGAGGCGGACGAGGCCATCCCGGACGCACGGACGGCGGTCGACAAGGGCAACCGCTGGCTCGAAGGGATGGCGGCGCTGATGACGACGGTCCGCAAGCGGCGCTTGGAGATCGACCAGGCCGCCTGACGCCGGACGCCCGCCCTTTCCGGACCTCACGCCTAGCCGGGCGTCGAGGTGCGCAGCGCGTCGGGGTCGGGCGCCCAGAATCGTCCCGGTCTGGGCGAGGTTGAAACCGGCTCGGCTTCGGCCGCGGGATCGCGGTCTTCGACCGGGAAGCGGATTTGGCAGCGCAGCCCCTCGCGATTGAAGTCGACCGCAACCTCGCCGCCGAGCTCGCGGGCCAGGTTGCGCTGCAAGAGCCGCATGCCGAAGCCCGAGCGGGTCGGCAAATTTACCGGCGGCCCGTCCCGCTCGGTCCAGTCGAAGACCAGCTCGCCCGCTTCCAGCCGCCAGTCGAGGCTCACCCGGCCCTCCGGCACGGCGAGCGCGCCATATTTCGTGGCGTTGGTGGCGAGCTCGTGCAGCGCCAGGCTGAAAGCCAGCGCGCGCGGGGCCGCCAGCCAGACCGGCGGTCCGGAGCGGGCGACCTGAGGCCTCTGCACCGCCTCGAACGGCGCCAGCGCCGAGGCCGCCACCTCGTCCAGCCGCGCCCCGCGCCAGCTCTGCGCGGTGAGCAGGTCGTGGGCGGCCGACAGCGCCATCAGCCTGGCCTCGAACGCCGCCCGGGCCTGCGGCAGATCGGGAGCGGCGCGCAGGGTCTGGAAGGCGATCGACTGGACGGTCGCCAGGGTGTTCTTCACGCGATGGTTCAGCTCGTTGATTAGCAGCCGCTGCCGCTGCTCCGCACGGCGCCGCTCGGTGACGTCCTCGAGCACGCCGATCGACCACAGCACCATTCCGTCCGGCGCGACCATCAGGTCGCCGACGGCGCTGATATGCCGGACCGAACCGTCCGGCAGGCGGATGCGATAGTCGGCCTCGCGCCGGGTGTGACCGATGGCGATGGCGTCGGCGTCCTCCGCCGCCATCTGCCGCATATCCTCGCTGTCGATCCGCCCGATAATGTCTTCGACCGTCACCGGTTCGTCCGGTCCGAACCCGAAGATCTCACGGGCGCGATCGTCGAGCTTCGCCTCGGGCGCGCCCGCCGCCACGTACAGCTCGAACGTGCCCAGCCGGGCGACGGTGACGGCGGCGCTCAGCCGCCGCGCGGTCTCCTCCACCGCCTGCTGGGCGCGCACCAGGGGCGTGACGTCGAACCCCTCGACATAGATGCGCGTCACCCTTCCCGCCTGATCCTTGATCGGCTGCAGCACCACGTCGACGAAGAGCTCCTCGTGGCCGCCGTCGGGGGTGGTGAGGACGACCCGATCCCCGCGTCCGACATAGCGCTGACCGGTCGCGAAGGCCTCGTAGACGACCTCCGGCCGGCCGGCGTCGGCCAGACTGCCCAAGGTCTTGAAATAGGGTTTGCCCTCGGCGTCGCCGGTGCCGAAGAGCTGCTTGTGGGCCTCGTTGACGTACTCGACCGCATAGTCCGGCGGCCCGCCCAGCAGGCAGACGAAGCCCGGGGCCTGGTCGGACAGGCTGCGCAGATAGTCGACCTGGGCGACCGCCCGCCGCTCCGCCAGCACCCGCTCGGTCGTCTCCACGTTGATGCTCAGCACGCCCAGGACGTCGCCATGCTCGTCGCGCACCGGCGAGCAGTCGATGTTCGCCCAGACCTGTTCGGGGACGCCCGACCGCATCACCGTCAGTTCGAGGTCGCGGAACGTCAGGCGCTCGCCGCGCTGGGCCGCCTGAAGCGCCTGGTCGGTGAGGCCGGCGAACTCCGGCCAGCTTTTCCGGCAATTGGACCCCAGCGCGCCCGGGTGGCGCAGACCGATCAGCTTGGCGTAGGCGTCGTTGTAGAGCGTGACCGCTTCGTCGCCGAGCAGCATCGCCATGGCCAACGACGAGCTCAGCATGGTCGAGGTCGCCGTCCTCAGCGCCGCCGACCAGGACTCCAGCGGACCGAGAGGAGTCGACGCCCAGTCATGGGCCGCGATGAGCTCCGCCATCGCGCCGCCCCCGCGCAGAAACGCCCGCTCACCTGCAAACGTGTCTGGGTTCGCCATGGGAGCCAACTAGGTGCTTCACCAAGAAGCGCATCATCCAGGTCGGAAGACAACTAATTAGAGGGCGAGCCCGATTCCCCTCACAAGCTTGGTCGGCCGGCGTCCTGCGGCCTTGGTCGCCGCTTATGTGGATTGACTGTGGCCGATGCGCGTGGCTCGTTCGCCCGTCCCTGTCGCTTTTTTTGAAGAGCAGCTGATGGCCTCCCTGGTCTTGAGCGTGATCGGCAGCGACCGGCCCGGCCTCACCGAGGCGCTCGCGGGCGCCGTCCTCTCGGCCGGCGGCAACTGGCTCGAGAGCCACCTCAGCCGGCTGGGCGGGCTCTACGTCGGATCGGTGCTGATCGAACTCCAGCCGGATCGCGTCGAGGGGCTGCGCTCGGCCGTGCGCGCGGTGGACGCCCAGGGCCTGGAGGTGCGGATCGCTCCGGCGGTCGAGGGGCCGCCGATCGCGGAGGGCGAGGCGCTTCAGTTCAGCCTCGTCGGCCAGGACCGGCCCGGGATCGTGCACCAGGTGACCGAGGTCCTGAGCGGCCTGGCCGTCAACATCGAGACCTTCGACAGCCGCATCAGCGCCGAGCCCCACTCCGGCGCCCCGCTGTTCCACATGGAGGCGCGTCTGCGCCTGCCCTCCGGCCTGCCGGCGGCGGGCGTCCAGGCGGCGCTGGAGGCGATCTCGGCCGAGATCATGGTCGACATCCTGCTTACGCCGGCCCAGGAGCGGTGAGGCGGCGCCTCGGGCACGGAAGCTGAGCTACCTCCAGCAGGCGAAGGCCGCGCCCACCCCCGTGCCGGCGGGGGTGCGTCGAATGGGCTCGTACTCCACCCAGTCCAAGTGCAAACCGCCCGCAATCGCCGCCGTCATGATCCAGTTCAGGATCTCCGAAGACCCGGAATTGAGCGCGCCTGGAGGAACGGCGCGGAGCAGTTCGCCGTCCCCGTTGGACAGGCCTGCGATCACTTGCCGATCGAGGGCTTCGTCAACCACAAAGTGGCTCAGCCCGCCGGATGCGACGACCGCTACCCGTAGATCATCGGACGCCTCCTCGATCGAGGCGCGCACCGCCTTGCCGATGTCGTGGACCCGCGCCGAGCGCAGGACATTCGGCGGGAAATAGGTGTTCAGCAGGATCGGCAGCATCGGGATCTGGCGATCTCCATACAGCCGCTCGGCGACAAAGCCGAAGGCGTGGCCGAAGCCGGCGACCGCGGGATCGGCGACCGCCGCCGCCGCGCCCACGTCGACGTGCCGCTCGATCAGGCCCGCGATCAGCGCGCGCGCAAGATCCGGCGCAGCGGGGAAATGGTGGATGCGGTCCATGGCGTAGCCACGCGCCATCTTGCGCATCCAGGCCGGCTTTTCTTTCCTGCCATATTCGTCGTTGGTGATGACTTCATCGCCGTAGTAAATCGATATTGCGGGCATGTTGGCGGGCGAGAACAGTTCCCCCTGATCATCCCCGACCACGATCACGACATCTGGCGCCGCCTGCGCCAGCGCCTCGGCCGCGCGATCGAGCCAGGCCTGACACCGGTTTGCGGCCGCCTCGAACTGCTCGGGCGTGGCTATCGCGGTAAAGCGGCTGCCGGTTTCCGCCGCCAGTTGCGCGTATGTGACGAAGCGTCCGTCGGAAAGATTGAGCTCCGTGTTGCTGTAATCGGCCTCCGCCCGATGCCGCCACTCGGACCAGTCAAGTGTCAGCATCGGCGTATGCGACACGCCGAGGCCAAGGACGATCTCGGCCATTGTCAGCCAACGATTCCGTTGAACAGCCGCCGGGCGTTGCCCTCGAAGATCTTGTACCGATCCGCATCGGACAGAAACGTCATCGCTTCGATTTCAGGCTTCAGATCGTCGTAGGACCGACCGGTGTCAGGGTTGATCTGGGTTCCGCTGCCGATCCGCTCGGTGCCGAAGCAGACGGCGTCGGGTCCTGCGACCTTGACAAGCAATTCCAGCGACGGCGGGGCGTGCAGGCAGGTGTCGAAATGGAACTGGCGCAGCGCATCGTCGAAGGATCCAACCGCCGTCGACTGCCGGCCGTGGATGCCGCTGCTCCCGAGATCCGGAAATGATCCCCGCTCCGCCCGCCAACGGCCGATCTGGTACGGCACGGATCCGCCGCCGTGCGCGATGATGATCTTGAGCTTAGGAAATCGTTGCATCACGCCAGCCTTGATCATCGACAGCAAGGCGATGGAATGTTCGGTGATGAAGTGGTTCGAATAGGTCTCGCGCCCGTTGCAGCAGGACGCCGCGTGGATCAACGCCGGCACATCGTGCTCGCACATCTTTTCATACAGCGGATACCAATAGGGATCACCCATCGGCGGAATATTCCCCATCCCTTCGGCGGGGTCGGGATTGATGATGATCGACTTGAAACCGAGTTCGTTCAGGCACCGCTCCATCTCGGGGAAGACCCGCTCGACCGGCTGGCCGGGAACCTGCGGCAGACCCGCCATGCCCATGAAGCGGCCGGGCGCAAGCCGAACCTGCTGGGCGATGGCGTTGTTGGTCCAGGACGTCCACACATCGACGACCCTCGCGCCGCGCGAATGCATCATGGTGAAGGGCCGCGGCGACACCATCTGCAGATCCGTGCCGACCTGGTCCATCGCCTTCAACTGGACGCTCAGGTGCTCGCGGTAGAGGTCGTCGGCGATCTTGGGCTCCATGCCGGCATAGCTGCCGTCGCTGCCCAGCAAATTGAGGCCGTTTTGATTCAAGACCGGCGGCGCCCATAGATGGGCGTGAATATCGATGATCATGCCGTGCCTCCCGATCGGCTGGATTGCGTTGCGAAGTGCGCAGCAGGACGCCTCATGTCCGGGTCCCGTCGGATGCGATCGCCAGGACGTCGCACGCCACCAGCCGATTCAGCGGCATTTGCGGCGTCGCGATCGCCTGGCGCGCGGGCCGCGACGCCGCATCGGGGAACAGCTTGACCCAGCAACCGTCGACCGCGGCCCGCACGGAATCTTCGCGGATATAGACCGTCACCTTCAGGATATCGCCCAGCGTCGCGCCCGCGGCCTCGACGATGCGCTGCATGTGCGCGAACATGAGCGACACCTGCGCTTCGGCGTCGTCGGGGTGCGCACCAGCCTCGAAATCATAGCCGAAGATGTTGCCGCTGGCGATGAACGGGCCGATCCGCGAGGCCGCCGGAATCGGCAGCTTGCCGTGCGAAAATCCCGGCGCGTCGATGCTGCGCCTTTCTGTGAACGTCATGGCTGCATCTTCTCTTGAGGGTCTTTCCGCGCCTCGGGATGGTCGCGCAGCTCGCGCTTCAAGATCTTTCCCGACGCATTCTTCGGAAGCGCATCGACGATCACCACGCGCTTCGGGGTCTTGTACGCCGACGTGACCGTTCGGCAGTAGGCGATGACGCTGGTCTCATCGAGCATGTGACCGGCCCGCGGAACGACGAACGCGGTCACCATCTCAATCCATCGCGGATGCGGCAGGCCGATCACCGCCGCTTCGGACACGCCCGGCATCTGGTAAAGGAGTTCCTCGACCTCGCGCGACGCGACGTTCTCTCCGCCCGTCTTGATCATGTCCTTCTTGCGGTCGACGACCGTGAGAAATCCTTCTTCGTCCATCACCGCGAGATCGCCGCTGTGGAACCACCCGCCGGCGAAGGCGTCCGCCGTTCGCACGGGATCGTTCCAATAGCCGCTCATCAGCTGGGGCGAGCGATGGACGATCTCCCCGACCTCGCCGGCGGCGACGTCCTGCAAGGCCTCGTCGACCACGCGCGTTTCCACGTTCAGCACCGGGCGGCCGGCCGAACCGGCCTTGCGCACCTGATCGTCGGGACCGAGGATCGTCGCGACCGGGGCGATCTCCGTCTGACCGTAGCAATTGTACCAGCGCACGCCGGGCAGCCGCGCCATCAGCTCGCGCAGGATTTCGACAGGCATGATCGAGGCGCCGTAGAAGCCGTGCGTGAGGCTGCTGAGATCGGCCTGATCGAAGAGCGGTGAGCGCAGGAGCGCGATCCAGACCGTGGGCGGCGCGAAAAAGGCCGTCGCGCGGTGCGCGGCGATCGACTTCAGGACCGCGTCCGGATCCGGCCCCTCCAGGATGATGTTGGTCGCCCCCACCTGGATCGCCGGCCCGAGGAAGGCGTCGAGTTGGGCGCAATGGCACAAGGGCAGCGCGTTGACCTGGATCGCGTCCTCGCGCCAGTCGCACCCGGCGATGCAGCTCTGATATTCCCACAACACCGCATCGTGGCTGAGCATGGCGCCCTTCGGCCGCGATTCAGTCCCGCTGGTGTACATGATCTGGGCGGTCGCGCCGCCGTCGATCGGAGGCGGCGCCAAGGGGACGACCGGCGCCTGGTCGCTAATGGTCGAGAATGGCGCGATCCCCTCGGCTTCGGGTTCTGCGCCGCGAATGTCGGGAATGGCGATGCTGCGGATCTCAAGCCCGCGCACCGCCGCGCGGGCGACGGATGCGCAGGCCGTGTCGACGAACAGCAGCCGCGCCCCTGAATGCTCCAGAACATAGGCTGCGTCACTCGCGGCGAGCATGAAGTTCACGGGCGTCAGAACCGCGCCCAGCCGCGCGACCGCAAACCGCAGAACGACGTACCAATGGCTGTTGCGCGCCATCAGCGCCACGCGGTCTCCCGCCGCGACGCCCGACGCATGGATCCCGGCGGCGACCCGGTCGACCATCTGGTCGAGGACCGCGTAGGTCCAGCTCACCTCGCCCGCGACCAGCGCCACCTTGTCGGGCCGGCGTCCGGCCGAACGCCGCAACATGTCACCCAGCGTGTGTCGACGCGCGGTCCTGACGGCGCATGGCCCGGCCGGCTCCGCTGCCCCGTCCAGATGATGCACCCCGCCAGCCAAAACGCTCTCCGAACTCTTCGTTTACAGGCCGGGACAAGCTTGCCCGCAGTCGACAATTTGTCAATTTATATTGTCCGATTGGATAATAAAATGACGTCCTCCGGGGCGGCGGCGCAGGCCGCCGCGCGCGACGACCGCGCCCGCAAAAGGCGCGGCGCAAAGCGCTGAATCGGCGCTCGAACGCGGCCGGTTCGGCGCAGCGAATGGTCTAACTTCAAGAACTCATGAGCGTTCGGCGGTTCATTCGAACCGCCAAACGCTCTACCGGCTTCGAGTCTGCAGCGCGTGGTAACCGAGGTCCCGCCGCGCCTCGTCGAGGCGCTTGCCCTGCCGGATCGCTTCCCGGATCTCGTCCTCGACGGCTTCGATCTGCTCGGCGATCGTCAGGACTTCCACTGCGCGCGAGGCCGGGATGCAGACCACGCCATCCGCATCCCCGAGCAGCCAATCGCCCGGCTCGACCCGGACTCCGGCGATCTGCACCGCGACGTTGTAGGCGTCCGCCGTGACGCGATCCTTGCCTGTCCGCATCGTGCTGGCGCGGGCGAACACGGGATAGCCGAGTTCGACGCAGCGATCGGAATCGCGACATACGCCGTCGATGACCGTTCCCGCGACGCCGCGTTGGCTGGCGACCCAGGTCAGGATGTCGCCCCAGACGGTTGCATCCATGCGGCCATCATTGTCGATGACCACCACCTGCCCCGGCGCCACGTCGTCGATGTAATCGCCGACCGATCCCCCCGTCAGGCCGACCGGCAACATACGGATGGTGAAGGCGCGACCGGCGAAGCGCATCGTGCGGGCGACCGGCACGATCCCGATCGCCTGGCCCTTGATGCCCAGACGGTCGAGCGCGTCGGAAACCGCCGTGGCGCCGGCCTTCTTCAGGCGCGCGGAAAGTTCCTGATCGTTCACGGCCGGTCCTTCTTCAGCATGTCTTCATAGGCCGCGCCCAGCACCTCGCCGATCGGGCGGCCCGCCTCGATGTCCCGGACCATCAATTGTTCGCGCGCGAAAATATCCTCGGCCACGCCGACGATCTCTTCGGCCCGCGCCGCGGTGATGAAGACGACGCCGCTGCCGTCCGCCACGACCCAGTCGCCGGCGGCGACGGCGACCCCTGCGATCGTTACGGCCTCGCCAAAGCTGTGTTCGGCGACGCGTCCGCGCGCGGTGACGGGAACCGCCGCGCGGCCATATATCGGCAGGCCGAGCATCCGCGCCTCATCGATGTCGCGGAAAGCGCCGTCGATCACCACGCCGTCGATTCCCTTGGCGAGCGCGGCGCGCGACAACAGACCGCCCCAGCCCGAGACGTCCGTGCGGCCGCGATGTTCGACGACGATGACGTCGCCCGGCTCGGCGGCCATGATCGCGCCCGCGCCGAGATGGCGCTTGGGCAGGCCGGGCAGCGGGGCGCCGAGCTTGACGGTCATGGCCTTGCCCACGACCGTGCGGGTCACCGTCATCGGCATCAGTCCGAACACCGCGCCGGGCAGGCCCATCTTGTCTAGCGCGTCGGAAAGGGTCGGCGTGTCCAGCTCTTCAAGCCGGCGCTTCAAACTGCTCATCGCGTTTCCTTGGGAGATAGGACGCCGGTCAGGTCGATGCTGGTGAAATCGATGGCCTCCAGCCCGGTCGCCGCCGCCATCTGCGCGCGCACATCGTCTGGCTGGCCGGCCTGGAAGGCGTAGGTGGTGGCGAACATCCGCTGGAGCGGATTGGCTTCGATTTCCGCCTTCGTCATGCCGTCCAGCAATTCGCGCTTGCCCCAGGACGGCAGCTCCACCGCCACGTTCTTGGCCGCGTCGCGGATCAGTCCCTTCGGCTCGCCGCCCGCCGCCAAGTTCTCGAGCTCGGCGAAGAAACGGCGCCGCATCATCACGATGCCCCTGTCGGACAGGCCGAGGTTTTCCTTCGTCCGGTCGGTAATGGCGCCCTGCCCGGCCCAGGCCAGAAAATCTTGGTTCATGACGTGGGTGGTGATCCAATCGCCGTTTTCATCGAAGACCGGCCCGACCCATGTCGGAATGCGCTCCTGCACGTACGGCTCCTGCTCGCGCGGCACGCGCGTGAACTTCCAGGTCACCGACAGGGTATTCTCGTTGTCGATCGGCACGCGCCATTCGAAATGCTCGGTCAAGTAGAAACAGTTCGGCCATAGCGCTACACGGCCGATGACCCAGTTCTCGTGGTGCTCGTCCGAGTCTTCCTTGATGCGATGATAGCAGAAACCATAATCGAATTCAGTGAAGGCGAGCTTCAGGTGGCGGGGCGGCCTTGGGCCGTCCTGCCCCTTCAGTTGCTGCGCCCAGCGCTCGTGCATCCATTCGAAATGCACCGGGTCGATCGAGTTTTCCTGGCATTGAAGCCAGTTGCACGGAACTTCCGACAGGACGATCTGGACGAAGCCGTTTTTCCAGGAAAAGGGCTCCCAGTCGGGCAGCAGCGGCGCGGGATCGGGCCCCATGTACGCCCAGACCATGCCGGCGTGGCTCTGGACGCGATAGGCGGGCAGGCGAATCTTGCCGCCGCCCCCGGCGCCTGCCCCTCCCTCCAGGCCGCGCACGACGTCCTCGAACGGCCGCTCGACGCACGCGCCCTCCTTGTCGAAGCGCCATCCGTGGTAGTTGCAGCGCAGGCCGCGCTCTTCGACGAAGCCATACGCCAGGTCGGCCAGGCGGTGCGCGCATTGCCGGCCGATGAGCCCGAACTCGCCCGACTTATCCTTGTACAGGACCAGGTTTTCACCGAACAGGCGAACAGGCTTGATATCGCGACTGTCGAATTCGGAAACGCCCGCGATGGGATGCCAGTAACGGCGCAGGTAGTCTCCCATCTTCGCACCCGGCTCGATCCGGGTCAGAAGCTCGTTTTCTTCTGGATGCAGCACAATGCGATCCTCTCCAGAACGGAATTCTAGAATTTGTAGACGTCTAGCGTCAGCGCGCCGGCCTTTATTTCCTCGATTATTTCGATTTCCTTTTGGTCCCGCTGCTCGGCGGCAGGAATGGCGGCCGCGGCCTGCGCGGGCCGCAGGACGACAACCCCGTCGGCGTCGCCCACGACCAGATCGCCCCGGCGCACGACCACCTCGCCGATGCGCACGGGTTCCCCAACGGCCCAGTCGGCCGAACGGTTCTTGACCGTCCCGCGAATGGTGACGGCCGCCGAAAAGGTGGGCAGCCCAAGTTCCGTCAGCCGCAGCACGTCGCGCACGCCGCCGGTGATGATCATGCCGGCGATTCCACGGGCCAATGCCGCGGCGGCCATGATTTCCCCCCAGTACCCGAAGCCCACGCCCTCGCCCACGTCGATCACCAGCACATCGCCCGGCTCGGCGGCCGCCAATGCTTCATGGATGGCGAGATTGTCGCCCGCCGGGCAGCGCACCGGCAAAGCGGGGCCCGCCACGTGCATGGACCGGTCGATCGGCAGGATCATGTGCGGCAAGGCGCCTTGGCGGCCGCTCGCCTCATGCAGGCTGGCGGCGGACAGGCGGCTGGCGCGCTCGAGCATCTCGGCGGTGACAGGCCCGCGATCTCGCGTCGCTTCCTCCACACGGCCCTCCCTTCACTTGCTCTTCTAATTCCCCCTGACGGCTGACATTGTCAATCCGACTGGACAATATAAGGTAGTTATTTTTCCGCATTCGGTTGATAAGAGCCGGGGCCGCGGTCACGCGCGCCGACGCGCCCGAGCACGCGCCGACGACCTGGCGGTTCGACGTTTCGGTCTGTTAGCGGCTGCGGCGTTTCACAGGGTCGGCCGGTTCGCGAAAGAACAGCTCTGCGCACAGGCGGACATGCTCTTCCACGAACTCCGGCTCGAACGGCGAGCGGCCGATAAAGCGCTCCGCCTCCGCCGCCAGCATGAAGATGCGCGCGGCGGCGCCGAGAAACAGATAGTGGAGGTGGTAGGGATTGCCCTGAACGTAATGGCCGGTCTTCTGCACGTTGGCGATCAATTCGCCGAACAAGGTGAAGGTTCCGCCGACGAGCGAGCCCATCAGCCAGTCGAGCCGTTCGCCAGTGCGTCCCGCTTCGTGGGACATCAGCCAGTGGAGTTCAGGATGCGCGGCGGCCATTCGAATGAAATCGGCCTGGAGGAGGCGCAGCTTGACCGGGTCTTCCACGCCCTCGAGGCCAGCGAGCCGCCGCTCGAAGGCGTCGTTGAACCAGAACACGATATCCCGCATGACGGCCTGCCAAAGGCCTGTCTTGGTCTCGAAATGATAGAGCACCAGCGCATGGCGCAAGTTCGCACGATGGGCGATCGACCTCGTCGTCGCCCCCTCGAACCCTACCTCGGCGAATTCCTGCGTCGCAGCTTTCAGGATCTTTGCGCGCGTCTCCACCGACCTGGCTTGACGGCGCCTCTTGTTGACCAGTTCCCCCTCGGGCTCCGGCGCCGGCGAAACCGCGACCGGGCCTATGCGATAGCTGCTGTTCGCCACATTGATCCCATTCGACAAATTTGTGGCTATTATCCTGTCCAAGAGGTGAACTGCAAGCGCTCGTGGCGAGGGACGCCTTCGGCCGCGCACACCGCCCCTTTCAATGTCGAATGGGGCGCCTCCCGACCCCATCGGAGCCGGGAGGACGCAGCCAACGTCAATATTGGTAGGTCAGCTTCACACCGTACGTCGCCGGCATCCCGGCCACGCGAGTGATGGTGTCGATAACATGCGCCGCATTGATGGTGTAGAACTTGTCGAGCACGTTCCGCCCCCAGATCTGCGCGCTCCACTTTCCGTCGGCGCTTTCGATCCCTGCACTGAGATCGACGAGGCTGTAGGCCGGCAGCACGAATTCCGGGCCGCCGCCGAACGTCGCGGGGGTGCTGCTGCGATGGGTGACCTTGGCGCCCAGCGACATCTTGAGGTCGGACGACACCGG
>NZ_DATELG010000363.1:0-7246 GCF_035276905.1 Phenylobacterium sp.
CCCCCAAGGGCGCCGCCGAGACCCAGTCCCAGTCCGCCGCCGCCCAGCAGCTGGGCGTCGGCCGCCCCGGCGAACGACAGCGCGCCGGCTGCAGCCACGATCATGAGAGAGGTCCTAAGCATCGTTTCCGTCTCCTGAGCATCCGAAGCCTGCTCGGCTTCACCAGGTCCAACGACGCGAGCTGCGCCGTTCATCCCGCGCGACGGAAAAATTTTTTCAGGGCCCGCGCAGCGCCCCGACGCGGGCCGCGACGCGAGCCGGATCCGTGCGCTGGTCGAAGGCGACGAGGCCGAAGCCGAACACCGGGTCTCGTCCCCGCGCGCCGAGGTCCTGGGCGGCCGCCGCCAGTCGGCGAACCGCGGCCGCGGCGGTCGTGGGGTCGGGCGATGGCAGGTCCGCGGCCAGCGCGCCCGCCACCAGCGGCGCTGCGAAGGAGGTGCCCCGGACCTCGGCGAAGCCGCCGCCCGGCATCGCCGCCGCCATCTCGGCGCCGGGGGCGGCGAAGGCGACCTGGGGCCCACGCCCCGCCTCCGGCAGCACCCGGCGCCGCGCGTCGACACCGGTCACCGCGATCACTCCCGGATAGGCCGCAGGATAGAGCGGCGGCGCTGCCGGACCGTCGTTGCCGACCGCCGCCACCAGCAGGAACCCGCGCGCCGTCAGGCCGCGCACCGCCGCGCCCAGCACGAGATTGGGCGGGCCGACCAGGCTGATGTTGATCACGCCGACGCGGTTGCGGGCGAGCCAGGCCAGCCCCTGGGCGATCGCCGCCGCGGAACCGCCGGCGGCGGTGGTCCCGTAGACGTCCGCCACCAGCACCTCGCCGCCGGGCGCCGCGCCGCGGAAGGCGCCGTCGGCCCCCGCCAGCAGCGAGGCCAAGGCGGTGGCGTGCGCGGTGACTTTCGCCCCGCCTAGGGCGAAGGCCTGCTGGGTGACGCGGGTTCCGCGAAAGGCGGGATGGCTCACGTCCACCGAACCGTCGACCAGGCCGACGCGAATGGCGCGGCGGCTCGCCGGCAGCCCTCGATCCGCCGCCGGGCCCGCGACGCCGCCGCCTTGCTGATAGATGTGGTCGAGGTCGTACTGGCCTTGCGGGTCGAGGGCGCGCAGCCTGCGGAGCGCCTCGCGCGCCGAAAGCCCTGGCGGCGCCAGGAGCGTCACGCTGTCGAGCCCGAGTTCGGGAGCCGATGTGCGCGCGCCGATGCGGAAGCCGGCCGCGCGCGCCGCCGCCAGCGCCTGCTCGGTGGGCGCCAGCGCCAGCACCTCGCCGCGGACCACAGGGGCGCCCTCGGCGTCGGCTTCCACCGCTTCCGGATGTTCGCGGATCAGGCGCTGGACGGCCTGCCGGCGCACCTCGGCGAGCGTGCCGTCGGCGGCGCCGACAGTCTCGGACAGCGGCCGGCCGAGATCGCGCGTCAGGCCGCCGCTCGCGCCGCCGACGATCCCGCCCAATCCGCGCCCCAGCAGCTGACTGGACGCCGGACCGGCGCAGGCCAGCATCGTCGCTGCGACGGCGGCGATGCGGATCCAGGCGGGAGCGGGGGGGCGCTTGCGCATCGGGGCGGAACCTGCGGAATTTGTTATCGAGCTTGTTCTAATGGATGAAACGTTGGGTTCGCGTCGTTTCATGCATGAACAGAGCCTGGTCTTGGAATCCACTCAGCGCCAGATCGTCGAGCTTTTGCCGCGCCTGCGCCGGCTGGCGCGGGTGCTGGCCGGCCAGCCGGCGGACGCGGACGACCTGGTCCAGGTGACCGTCGAGCGGGCGCTCGGCGCGCGCAGCCAGTGGCGGCCGGGGACCAGGCTCGACAGCTGGATGTTCCGGATCATGAAGAACGCCTGGATCGACGAGACCCGCGCCCGGCGCCGTCGCGGCGCGGTGCTGGCGCCCGAGGAGGAGGGAGACAAGGTCGGCGACGCTGGCGCCCGCGCCGTCGAGGCCCGGCTCGAAGCGGCGGAGGTCGAGCGCGCGATCGCCCGCCTGCCGCAGGAGCAACGCCTGGCCGTCGCGCTCGTGCTGGTCGAGGGCCTCTCCTACAAGGAGGCGGCGGGCGTGCTCGAGGTGCCGGAGGGCACCCTGACCAGCCGACTGGTGCGCGGACGCCAGGCGCTGCTGGCCGAACTGGGAGGGGCCAATGCCGGATGACGAACGCCTGATGGCCTATGTCGACGGGGAGCTGACCGCGTCCGAACGCGCGACGTTCGAGCAGCGGCTCGACGCGGATCCGGAGCTGCGCCGCCGCCTCGCCGGGCAGCAGGAGCTGCGTCGCCGGCTTGCCGCGGCCTTCGATCCGATCCTGGAAGAGCCGCCGCCGCTGCGCCTGACGCTCGCGGCGCAGGCGGCGAACGCCCCCGGACGCAGCCGGCGGCCGGTCCAGTGGGCCGCCATGGCCGCCTGTCTGGCGCTGGGCGTGATCGTTGGCCGGACGGCCTTGCCGCAACGCGGTCCGCTGACCACCCAGGCCGGCGCGCTCGTGGCGCAGGGTCGCCTTGCGTCGGCGCTCGACCAGCGCCTGGCGTCCGAAGGCGGCGCCATCCGGGCGGGCGTCAGCTTCCGCAGCGCCGACGGCCGCTACTGCCGCACTTTCCAGAGCGAGCCGGACAAGCTGGCGGGTGTGGCCTGCCGCCAGCCGCGGGGTTGGGTGGCCAGCACGGTCACCGCCTGGTCGGCGCCTGCGCAGCAGGCGGGCTACCGCACCGCCGGCAGCGAAACGCCGCCCCCGGTGCTGGCCGCGGTGGACGCCATGATCGCGGGCGAGCCGCTGGACGCCGCCGGCGAACGGGCCGCCCGCGACCGCCATTGGCGGCCTTGAACGCGCGGCCCCGCATGGGCCAAACCGCCCCCTCGAACCGCATCTTTGGCGTCCCCCCGCCGGAACTGTCCGCACAACCGTGAGGTTGACGGGCATCGGCTGTTTCAGCGGGCGGGGGCGAGCGTGGTTGATGTCGCCATCATCGGTGCGGGCCCCTACGGCCTCTCGTTGGCCGCCCATCTAGGGGCGGCCGGCGTCGATTTCCGCATATTTGGCGTCTGCATGGACTCCTGGCGCCGGCGGATGCCGCCCGGGATGCTGCTGAAGTCGCATCCGTGGTCGTCGAGCCTTTCGGACCCGGCCGCGGACTTCACCTTCGAGCGCTTCTGCGCCGAGCGGACGATCCCCTATCACCGGTCCCTGATGTCGGTCCCGCTGGAGACCTTCGTCGCCTACGGCGAGGCGTTCCAGGCCAGGCTCGTTCCCCGGGTCGAGCCGAAGCTGCTCGTGCGGCTGGAGGCGACCGGCGCCGGCTATCGCGCCCAGTTCGACGACGGCGACGTCGTCGCCGCGCGCCGGGTCGTGCTGGCCGTGGGCGTCCATCCGTTCAGCTACGTCCCCGAGGCCCTGCGCGGGCTGCCGGCCGATCGTCTCACCCACAGCGGCGACCATGGTCCGATCGAAGGCCTCGCCGGCCGGCATGTGGCGGTGGTCGGCGCCGGCGCGTCCGCGACCGACCTGGCGAGTCTGCTGCTGGACAAGGGCGCCATGGTCTCCCTGGCGGCGCGCACCGACGCGCTGGTCTTCGCCCCGCCGCCGCGCACGAACCCATCGCTGCCGAGGCGAGCGGCGGCGCCGCTCAGGGCGCTGGTGCGGCCGAACTCGGGCATCGGCGCCGGCTGGCCGCTGAAGGTCTGGGCCGACGCGCCCTCGGTGTTCCACGCCCTGCCGCAGGACTGGCGGCTGCGCATCGTGCGCACGACCCTGGGCCCGCTCGGCCATGCGGCGATGCGCGAGCGGGTCCTCAGCCGCGTCGACGCGCACCTCGGCTGCGAGATCGAAAGCGCCAAGGCCGCCCAGGACAGGGTGCGGCTGACGCTCGTCGCACGGGACGGGTCGCGGAGGGCGCTGTTTGCGGACCACGTCATCGCCGCCACCGGCTATCGGGTCGACCTCGCCCGGCTGGGCTTCCTCGACCCAGGCCTTCGCGCGCGCATCCGCTGCGCGCAGGGCAGCCCGGAACTCAACGCCGATTATGAATCCTCCGCGCCCGGCCTCTTCTTCATCGGCACGGCGGCCGCGGCCAGCTTCGGGCCGGTGAACCGGTTCGTGTTCGGGGCGACGCATCCCTGCAAACGCCTCGCGCGGCGCCTGAGCGGCTCGCGAAGCCGGGCGGCGGACGTAAGCCCGGACGGCGCGGTCGAGGCGACGGTGACGGCATGATTCCCGCCCGTTCCAGCTCGCGGCCGCGGCTCCTGCTGCTCGCAACGACCATCCTCTTGCCCTACCGGATCATGCGCTGCGCGGAGGCCGCAGGCGCGAGCGTCTCGGTGATGCACACGGCAGGCGCGGCGGACCTGAGGTTCTCCAACCGCCCCGAGGGCTGCTATCCGACCGACCGCGCCGTCGACGGAGCCTTCGATCCGCTGCTCGCCGAGGAGATCAACCTGCGGGCGCGGCGCCTGGGCGTCGACATGGTGCTGCCGGGCGACGCGCCCTCGACCCGCAGCCTGATCGCCGTCCGGGACCTCGTCGCGCCGCCCTGCTTCCCGATGCCGGACCTGGATCGCTACGACCTGCTGAACGACAAGTGGCGCTTCCAGGCGCTTTGCGCCGAACTCGGGATCAAGACGCCCGGCGGCGTGCTCTACGCCGACGTCGAGGCGCTCAGGACCGATCTGCGGTTGGGCAAGGTCCCGTTCACCGCCATCGCCAAGCCGCTCTCGATGGACAGCGGGATCGGCTGCGTCGTCCTGAACGCCGGCACGGCCGCCCGGCAGGTCCAGCGCATCTTCTATGCCCCGATCCTGGTGCAGGACTTCATCGCCGGGTCCGACATCGGCGCCAGCAGCTATTGCGACGAAGGCAAGATCACGGCCTTCGTCGCGCACCGGTATCATCACCAGACCTATGCGACGTTCGACGACGAGCGCATCTATGACGTCGTCGAGAGCGTGGCCCGCCGGCTGGCCCTGACCGGCGTCTTCAACTTCGACATGCGCCTGACGCCGGACGGGCGGATCTACTTTCTGGAGTGTAATCCGCGGTTCTTCTTCAAGATCGCCATGTCCATGCTCTCGGGCATCAACTTCGTCGCCCTGGGCCTTCCCGGCGCCCAGGTCGAACATGCGCCGGTGCGGTGCGGCGAGACCGTGGTGCAGCTTCCCAAGGCGGCGCTCGCGGCGCTGGCGACCCCCTGGAAGCTGCGGGCCAGGAGCTGGGACGCCCTCAAGTTCGCGCTGTCCGACCCGGTGCCCTACCTGCGCGAGGAACTGGGCATCTTCGACGAGGAGAAGGCGCGCCTGCGCTTCTTCCGCAAGACGCCGTCGGCGGCGGCTCGGGGCGACTGGAGCCCCGGCGCGCGCAAGGTGGCGTGAGGAGGCCGGGCGATGCTGGAGACGGCGCTGGCGAACCCCTTGCTCTCCGCCGCCACCGCGGTGACCCGGCCGGTCGAGACGGTGACCCGGCTCTGGGACATGCGGGTGTTTCGCCGCGAGCTGCGCCGGCCGCCGTGCCCCTACGAGGTCGACCCGGCCTGGGAGCGCCACCTGCACGAGCACCTCGGCGCCGCGTGGCCGTGCCCCTTCTGCGCAGAGGTCCAGGCTCTGTGGCCGCAGGTGCTGGAGCCGCTGAAGGCGAGGGGCGTCGACGTCGGTCCCGACAGCTTTCGCGGCTGGAACGATGGCGACCCGGGCCTGGTCCGGGCCATCTGGTGCCTTATCCGGCATCAGCGTCCGAGCCGCGTCGTCGAGACCGGCGTGGCGCGCGGCTTCACCTCGCGCTTCATCCTCGAGGCGCTGTCGCGCAACAGCTCCGGCCGCCTGTGGAGCATCGACTTGCCGCCGGTCGACCGGCAGGCGCAGGCCGAGGTGGGAATGGCCGTCGGCGACCTCTACCGGGATAGCTGGTCGCTGATCCGCGGGACGAGCCGGCTCAGGCTTCCCGGCGTGCTGAAGGCCGTCGGGCGGGTCGACCTCTTCGTCCACGACAGCCTGCACAGCGAGCGCAACGTCAGGTTCGAGCTGGACCGCGTCTGGCCGGCGCTCAAGCCCGGCGCCGCCGTGGTCGTCGACGACGTGGACGTCAACTACGGCTTCAGGTCGTTCACCCTGAGCCGCGCGCCTGCCGCCGCCCTGGTCTGCGAAGCCGAGCCGATCCGGCCCGACGCACGCCGCTTCAACCAGAAGGGCCTGTTCGGCGTCGCCTTCAAGCCGGAGGGGGGGCCTTCGGCTTAGAACGGGTGGTGCTGGTAGGCCCAGGTCTCGCTCGCCACAGCGCCGCCGACGGTGAGCTGGAGGCGCATCTCCACCGGTTCGGTTCCCTGGACGTCCGCCAGGTCGAACTCGACGCGCCAGTGGCCCGGAATGCCGTCCGGGACAGCCTCGGTCCGGCGATAGTCGGTGAACCGCCCGCGGGAGCTGTGGAGCTGCATCTGTGGCGCCACCCCGAACGGCAAGGTCGCGAGCGGACCGCCGAGGAACTCGACGACGAACTTGTGCACCCCCGCCGGGCGCGGCAGTCCCGGCTGGCCGCCACGGCCGATCCGGGTCGCCACGCAGCGGGCGAGCCCGGGCGGATGCGGCTCGTCGGCGAGCCATGAGAGGCGGTAGCTGAGGTCGATGGCGGTCCCGGGCGCGGGCGGCTGAGCCGGGACCCAGGCGACGACGACGTTGTCGCTGATCTCGTCGTCGGTCGGGATCTCGACCAGCTGGACGGCGCCCTTGCCCCAAGGGCCCTTGGGCTCGACCCACAGGCTCGGGCGGCGGTCGTAGTAGACGCCGTCGAGGTAGTGGTCGAAGTTGCGGTCGCGTTGCAGCAGGCCGAACCCCTTCGGGTTTTCGTCGGTGAACGACGAGACGATCAGCTGCGCGGGGTCGTTGAGCGGGCGCCAGACGCGCTCGCCGGCGCCGGTCCACAGCGCCAGGCCGTCGGAGTCGTGAACCTCGGGCCGCCAGTCGATGGCGGTGGGCTTCACCGTCTCGGAATACCAGTACATCGAGGTCAGCGGCGCGAGCCCCAGCCGGGTCACCGGCCGGCGCAGGAACAGCGTCTGTTCGACGTCCATCACCACGCCCGCGCCGCGCGTCATCACGAACCGGCAGGCGCCGGTGATCGAGGGCCCCTCCAGCAGGGCGCTGACCGTGATCGTGTCCGAGCCCCGCGCGGGCCGCTCGATGTAGACCTGGCTGAAGCGCGCGAACTCCTCCGGCCGCTGGAAGACCGCGGTGTCGATCGCCACCGCGCGCGCGGAGAGCCCGTACTGGTGCAGCTCG
>NZ_DATELG010000364.1:0-9557 GCF_035276905.1 Phenylobacterium sp.
GGGTAATCTCGCCCATGGGCGCCTCCCTCGAGTGAAGCTCAACACCTCACTCTGGCACGCAGATGCCGTCGGGGGGCGTCCACCCCATCACCTCGTGCCGGAAGGCGTCGTCGGCGAAGGAGTCCCAGAGTCCGGTGACGACGTCGAAGAATTCGCGAGCGCGCGCGTAGCGCTCGTCATGCTCCATGTCCTCGTCGAGGCCGAAGTTCTGGGCGGCGTCGGGGTTGGCGGTGGTGACGATGTTCCAGCCCGCACGCCCGCCGCTGATGTGGTCAAGCGAGGCGAAACGGCGGGCGATGTGGAAGGGTGCGTCGTAGGTCGTAGACGCCGTCGCCACGAGGCCGATGTGGTCGGTGGCCTGTGACAGGGCCGACAGCAAGGTGAAGGGCTCGAACGAGGTCACCGTCTGGCTGCGCCTGAGCGCGGCGACCGGCATGTTGAGCACCGCCAGGTGGTCGGCCATGAAGAAGGCGTCGAACTTGCCCGCCTCCAGCTTGCGGATGAATCGCTTCAGGGCGGGGAAGTTGAAGTTCGCGTCCGGGATCGCCCCGGGATAACGCCAGGCGCCTGTGTGCAGGCTGACCGGACGCATGAAGGCGCCGAGCTTCAGCTTTCGCGACGCAGCCATGAATCTGCCCCCAAATTCCCACCATATAGGTGGGCATAGAAAGGCCGCCAGTCGTCGAAGGCGTCGGCAAGCACGAGAAAAACTCATGCGACCGCTTGAACAATTCAAAGCCCGTCGGGGGCGAATTCGCCCTGTCGCGCCAGCATTCGCAGCCCATATCCCACGATGAGCCCAAGACACGCCGCCACGCGACGCCACGCAAGGAAAGCCCATGACGATCGAGGTCTTCTACTGGCCCACCTCCAACGGCAAGAAGGTCACCATCCTGCTCGAGGAGTTGGGGGCGCCCTATCAGGTCACCCCGCTGAACATCGGCCGCGGCGACCAGTTCGGCGAGCGGTTCCTGTCGATCAACCCCAACAGCCGGATGCCGGCGATCGTCGACCACGCGCCCAAGGACGGCGGCGAGCCGGTGGCGGTCTTCGAATCCGGCGCGATCCTTCTGTACCTCGCCGAAAAGGCCGGCCGCTTCTGGCCGCAAGAGGACGTGCGCGCCAAGTACGACGTGGTCCAGTGGGTCTTCTGGCAGATGGCCAACCAGGGGCCGAAGACCGGCGAGCGCGGCCACTTCTGGCGGCTCGGGCCCGAGGCCGGCGACCAGGCCTACGCCCGGCGGCGGTTCGACGACGAGGTGCACCGGCTCTACGGCGTACTCAACAACCGGCTTTACGACCGCCGCTATCTCGCCGGCGCCGAGTACAGCATCGCCGACGTCGCCGCCTATCCCTGGACGGTGGCCTGGGCGCAGCAGAACATCGACCTCGACGAGTTCCGCCACGTGAAGCGTTGGTTCGAGGAGCTCTCGGCCCGCCCGGCGGTGCAGCGCGGCCTGGCGGTGACCGCCGGCGAGCCCGAAGATCCAGCGACCTTGTCGCCCGAAGAGCAGGAGCGCCGGCGCAAAATCCTGTTCAACCAGCGCGCCCGGCCCGCGCCGGTCGCGTGAGGAATTTCAGATGAGCACGATCGCCTATCGCACCGCCCTGATCGTCGGCGCCGGCGCGGGCATCAGCGCCTCGGTCGCACGGGCCTTCACGGCGGCCGGTCTGAAAGTCGCGCTGGCGGCGCGGAACACGGAGAAGCTCGCGGCCCTGGCGGCAGAGCTGGACGCGCCGGCCTTCGCTCTGGACGCCGCGAAGCCTGAGGCGGTGGCGAAGCTGTTCGAAGACGCCGAGGCGCGCCTGGGGCCGCTGGACGTCGCCGTCTACAACGCGTCGGCCCGCGCTCGCGGCCCGCTCGCGGAGCTCGTCCCGGCCGAAGTGGAGCAGGCGCTCGCCGTCTCGGCGTTCGGCGGCTTCCTGGTCGCGCGCGAGGCCGCACGCCGGATGATCCCCCGCGGCCAGGGCGCGATCTTCTTCACCGGCGCGAGCGCCAGCGTGAAGGGCTACGCGCAATCCGCCCCCTTCGCCATGGGCAAGTTCGCGCTTCGCGGCCTCGCCCAGAGCGCCGCACGCGAGCTCGCGCCCAAGGGCGTTCACGTCGCCCACTTCGTCATCGACGGCGCGGTCCGCAGCGCGACGCGGCCGGATCCCGCCGGCCGGCCCGACAGCACCCTCGATCCCGACGCCATCGCCCAGACCTATCTGGACGTGCTCCGGCAGTCGCGCAGCGCCTGGACCTGGGAGGTCGAGCTGCGCCCCTGGGTCGAGACGTTCTAGCCATTCGCCGCCGAAGTGGAGGCCGGTTCGGCGCGGCGAATGGTCTAATTTCAAAACTTATGAGCGATCGGCGACGTCAGGACGCATGACCCCAATTAATATTGGGATATCGCCATCCAAAATAACAAGATAATCTCAATCAATACTAGATGATTCCTCGAAGGACGACAGAACACAAAGGCCCTACGATGGGGAAGAAAAGCCCCACCTGATCGGACGCGCCCATGTCGTCATCCTCGCCGTTGCCGTTCATGCGCGCCGGGATCGCCCGCCTCGCGGCGGAGTAGGCGTCTCGTGCCGGCGTCCTCGGATTTCGAACTGGCCATTGAGGCGGACGTCCTCGTCATCGGCGGCGGAATGGCGGCCTGGGCCGCTGTCGGCGCGGCCCGGACAGGCGCCGAGGTCGTGCTGGTCGACAAAGGCTATGTCGGCGCCAGCGGGGTGACCGCTCCGCTTCCGGATCTGAGCACGGTCGAGAGCCTTATTCAGCCGCCGCTTCTAGGCGCGCCCGGCCGCTCATAGGCCAGTTCAGGATTGCTCGTTTTTCCGGCGTCCGGCCGCTCGCTAAGCAAAGCTCGTAAGGACGGCATGCGTAAGGGAACAATGCACCAGTCGAGGGAGTTCGGCGCCAGCGTGCTGCAACGGCTGTCGCGGGCGGCCGCCGTCGCGAGCGCATCGCTGCTGCTGGCGGTGGGCGCGGCCCAGGCCCAAACCCCGCCGCCGCCTGGCGAGTTGAACCGCGCCCCGACCGCCGCGGACTGGGCGGCGCTGGGACATCTGCCGGACTGGAGCGGCGTCTGGATCCCGACGCCCCTGGTGAAGGGCGGACCCGCCTTCGACGAGCCGCCCGCGTGGACGCCGAAGGCGGCCGCGCGGGTCGCCCGGATGCGTGCGGCCGAAGACGCCGGCCGCCCCGACAACATCTACGTCAACTGCCTGCCGGAGGGCATGCCGAGCTTCGACCTGATGACCCTCAACGCGGCGGAGTTCCTGTTCACGCCCGGCCGGGTGACGATCCTCAGCGAGTTCGACGGCAACCGCCTGCGCCGCATCTGGACCGACGGCCGCGGTCATCCGAGCGATCCCGACCTCACCTTCAACGGCCACTCGGTCGGCCGCTGGGAAGGCGACGCCCTGGTGGTCGACACCGTCGCCATCCGCCCGGAAACCTTCATTCCGCTGGGCCAGGGCGTGGGCGTGCCGAACAACGGCGAGGCCCATGTCGTCGAACGCATTCGCCTGACCGGCCCCGACACCCTGGAGATCGACACCGTCATCACCGCGCCGCACGTGCTCTCCAAGCCCTGGCGCAGCCGGCGGACCTGGACCCGCAAGCGCGACCGCAGCTCGGACATCGTCGAAGCCTCCTGCCGCCAGGGCGATTTCCTCGAAGACACCGACGCCGAGGGCTTCGCAGTGTTCACCCCCATTCCGAAAGACGAAGGCGGCGCGCCGTTGGCGCTTCCGTCGCCCCAGACCGCGAAATGACCCGCCGACAGCTTCTCGCCCTCGTGGTTGCCGCCGCCATACCCAGCGCCGCCGCCGCCCATCACTCCTTCGCCATGTACGACCAGACCAAGGTCGTGACGGTCCAAGGCGCGGTGAAGACGTTCCAGTGGACCAATCCGCACGCCGTGCTCTGGGTGCTGGTGGCGCCGAAGGACGGCGGAGCCGCCGAGCTGTGGCCGGCGGAGCTGCCCACCAGCCCCGGCAACCTGGCGCGGATGGGCTGGTCGAAGACCTCGGTGCGGCCCGGCGACAAGGTCGTCGTCGAGATCAATCCGCTGCGCGACGGCCGCCACGGCGGCTCGCTGAAGAAGGTCACCCTGGTCGACAGCGGCAAGGTGCTGGCGATCGGCCCGATCCCGCAGGCCAAGCCATGACCCGCAAGCTCGCCGCGCTGATCGTCGGGCTCGCGCTCGCCGCCTCGGCGGCGAACGCCGCGCCTTCGCCGAAGGACTGGGCCGCGGTCGCCCGGCTGCCGGACTGGAGCGGCGTCTGGGCTCCCGACGTCGTCGACCAGAACGCGCAGGTCCACGGCGATCCCCCGCCCTGGAAGCCCGAGGTCGCCCGGCAGGTCGCCGCCCTGGAGGCCCAGGAGAAGGCCGGCCGCCCGAAGGGGCTGTTCGTCGACTGCCTGCCGCACGGCATGCCGGCGCTGATGCTGGTGACGCATAATCCGATCGAATTCGTCTTCGCGCCGGGACGCGTGATCCTGCTGGGCGAATCCGACGGCAACCGGCTGCGACGCATCCGCACCGACGGCCGCCCGCACGCGGCCGATCCGGACCCTAGCTTCTTCGGCGACGCGATCGGCCGCTGGGAGGGCGGCGCCCTGGTGGTGGACACCGTGGGCGTGCTGCCGCAGACCTACATCGCCGTCAGCGAGGCGGTCGGCATCCCGAACGACGGCGACCTGCACGTGGTCGAGCGCATCCGCCTGGAAGGCGCCGACACCCTGGTCGACGAGCTCACTATCACCGCCCCGCACGTGCTGACCGGTCCCTGGACCACGCGTCGGCTCTATCATCGTCAGCGCGACCCCGCGGCCGAGATCGTCGAGGGCGTCTGCCTGCAGGGGCGCTACCTCGAATCCCGCGACGCCGACGGCCACGCCGCCTTTTCGCTCCTGCCGCTCGGTGAAGACGGCGCGCCCGCCCCGCCCAAGTAGAGACTGCCCATGTCCCGAGCCGCCGCCTTCGTCCTCGCCGCCGCGCTCTGCGTCTCCGCACCCTGCGGCGCGCTCGCCCACCACTCCTTCGCCATGTACGACATGAACCGCGTGGTGACCCTGGCCGGAGCGGTGAAGGCGGTGCAGTGGACCAATCCGCACGTCGTCATCTGGGTGGAGACGGCGCCTGCCGGCGGCCCAAGCCAGCTGTGGACGGTCGAGGCCACCAGCCCCGGCAACCTCGGCCGAATCGGCTGGACGCGCCGCGCGCTGAACCCCGGCGACAAGGTGGAGGTGGAGATCGCCCCCCTGCGCGACGGCGGCCACGGCGGCTCGCTGAAGAAGGTCAAGCTGGTCGCCACCGGCCAGGTCCTGAGCGGCAACTGGGTGCAGCCCGGCAAGCCGTGAGCGGCTCTGTTTCACCCCGGCAAACCCATGCTTGAGAACAATGAATTCGTCCCCTCCGAGGGCCGAGAATAGATTTCACCTCCACTTCGGAGGGGCGCTCAGTTGTCTCGCAAAGATCAGATCAAGCTCGGCTTCATCCTGCTTAAGAACCGCCATATGGCCGCCCGCACGCGGCTGGCGGCGGAATAGCCCAGCGCCATGTCCCTCGCACAGTTCAGCCAGACGCTCGCCGAGACCCCGGCCAGCGTGTTCATCCAATCGGTCAGCTGGATCATCCCTTCCCTGCAGACGGTGCACATCCTGGCGATCAGCGTCGTCCTGGGCTCGATCCTGCTGGTCGACCTGCGCCTCCTGGGGCTTGTCGGGCGCGGCGTGGCGCTTGACGCGGTCGTCCGCCGCTTCGCCGCCTGGCTCTGGTGGTCGCTGCTGGTCCTGGCGATCACGGGCTCGGTCCTGGTCGTCGGCGAACCCGACCGCTCGCTGACCAATCCGGTGTTCCAGACCAAGCTGGTGCTGGTCGCCCTGGCCGCGCTCGCCACCCTGGCGATCACCCGGCCGGTCGCCGGCGACCCGCAATTCTGGACCGCCACCCCCGCCCGCCTGGCGGCCGGCCGCGGCCTGGCCCTCGTCTCCCTCGCCATCTGGCTCGCCGTGATCATCGCCGGCCGCTGGATCGCCTACGCCATCTGAAGGCGCCGATGTCCCTGCAATCCTTGTTCAACGCCCTTGAAAACACCGGCTGGGCGACCGCCATCCGCGAAGGCTCGATTCAGTTCCCGGCGATCGAGACCGTCCACGTGATCGCCTTCGCGACCGTGGTCGGCGCGATCGCGATCGTCGACCTGCGGCTCCTGGGCGTGCTCGCCCATCACCGCAGCGTCCAACGGCTGACGCGCGAACTCCTGCCGCTCACCTGGGGCGCCTTCGCCCTCGCCGTGGCCACCGGCTCGTTGCTGTTCGCCTCCAACGCGGTGCGCTACGCGGGCAACCCGGCCTTCCAGCTCAAGTTCGTCGTCCTCGCGCTGGCGGGAGCCAACATGGCCGCCTTCCACGTCGGCGCGTTCCGTCACGTGGACGCCTGGGACGAGGCCGAGCGGCCGCCGCGCGCGGCGCGTTTCGCCGGCGCGGCCTCGCTGGCGCTGTGGATCGGCGTCGTCGCGGCCGGACGCTTCATCGGCTTCATCGACCCGACCGGCCCCTGAGGCGCGTGTGGCTCGGCTCGGACGGCGAGGCTTGCTCTTGGCGCTGGCGGCGGTGGCGGCCCTCGGCGCCGCGGGCATGGGGGCGGGGTCGGCCGGCGAGCGGCTGGTCCTGGCCGATCCGGACGCGCCGGCTCCGAGCGGCGCGCTCGGCCTCTTCGCCCATGCGCGTGGCCGGGCGCTGTTCCATGCGAAGTGCGCCGCCTGCCACGGCGGCGAGGGCCAAGGCGATCCGGCGGCAGGTGCGCCGGACCTGACGGATCACGACTGGCTCTACGGCTCTGGCAAGGCCAGCGAGATCGAGACGGTGATCAGGCACGGCATCCGCGCCTTCGCGCCCAAGACCTGGAAGCTCGCCGACATGCCGGCGTTCGGCCGGGCGCGTCCGTCAGCGGGCGAAGCCGCGCCGCAGCTGGCGCCGAACGAGGTGTCGGACGTGACGGAATTCCTCATCGCGCTCGAAAAGCGCCCGCATGACCCGGCGGCGGCCGAGCGCGGCCGCACCCTCTATCTCGGCCGCGGCGGCTGCTTCGACTGCCACGGCGCGGACGGGCGCGGCGATCCGGGGATCGGCGCGCCGGATCTGGCCGACAACGTCTGGCTGTTCGGGCACGGCCGGCGCGACGAGATCGCCCGCTCGATCAGCGACGGCCGGCGTGGACGCTGCCCGGCCTGGGCCGACCGGCTGTCGTCCGCCGAGATCCGCGAGATCGCCATCTATGTCCGCGGGCTGTCCGCAAGCCCGGCGCCACGGGGGAGCCGACCATGAGCACGGTCCTGCAGGAGGCGCCGCCGCGCGCCCGGTCCGCCTGGCTCGACCCGCGCCGGACGGCCCCGCGGCGATCGCTCGCGCTGTGCGCGGTCGGCGCCGTCACGGGGCTGCTGTTCGCCGGCGGCGCGCTCTTCACCGCACGCGGCGCCACGACCCTCATCGTTCCGGCCGAGGACGTCGCCCTGGTCAACGGCCAGCCGATTGCGCGCAGCGACTATGTGGCCAGCCTGCGCGCGCTCTACGACGTCGACCCCGCCGAGGCGACGCCCGAGCAGAAGCGCAAGGCGCTCGACGACCTCGTGGCGGAGGAGCTGCTGGTCCAGCGCGGCAAGGAACTGGACGTCGCCGGCGCCGACCCGGACGTGCGGGCCGCCACGGTGAACGCCGTCGAGCAGAGCGTCGCCGCGGACGCGCTCAGCAAAGCCCCCGCCCCCTCCGTGCTTCGCGCCTGGTACGAGGCGCACCGCGACCGGTTCGCGGATGAAGGCGTCATCACCGCCCGCGACCTGGTCTTTCCGCCGGCCAAGGCCGCCGCCGCGGCCCGCGCGCTGCGCTCAGGCGCGCCGGTGGCAACGGTGCTGGCGCAGTTCGGCGGTCACGACACCGGGCGCGTCAAGGGCCAGGAGTTCTACTTCGCCGCCCGGATCCACCTCGGCGCAACGCTCTTCGAGGCCGCACGCCGCACGCCCGCCGGCCAGCTATCCGCGCCGATCACCCAAGCCGACGGCGTCCATTTCGTCCAGGTGGCGGCGAACAAGCCGCCGGCCGCCCTGCCGTACGAAGCGGCCCTGCCGGCGGTGCGCGACGACTACACCCAGGAGGCCGTCAGGCGGCTGCAAGCGCAGCACCGGGACTTCCTGCGCCGCCGTGCGACGGTGCTGGTCGCCCCGGATCTGAGATGAGGCGCTTCCTCTTCCTGCTGGCGCTGCTGTTCACGCTCGCGCATGGCGGCGCGGCCGACGCCCATGTCCGCAGCGAGAGCCATTCGGTCTGGGAACTGAACGGCGGCCACGTCGACCTGGTCATGATCATCCCGGCGCTCGAGGCCGCGCGGCTCGAACGCGGGCGAAGCCAGCCGAGCGACGCGGCGCTGGAAGCCTATCTCGCCCAGCGCGTCTATCCCCTGGCCGACGGGCGGCGCTGCGCGCTCGTCCCGCCGATCCAGGCGCTGAGCGCGCGGGCGGGCTACCGCCGCTACGACTTCACCTTCGCCTGTCCGACGGCGAAAAAGATGACGATCCGCTCGGGGGCCTTCTTCGATCTTGTCCCCAGCCACATCAATTACGCGCAGATCCAGAACGCCAGGACCGGAGAGTTCACCGAGCAGCTGGTCACCCGCGACCGGCAGATGCTGGAGGTCGCCGGCGGCGAGGCCGATCGGCTGAAAGCGGCGGGCTTCCCGGACTTCGTGCGCATGGGCGTGATGCACATCCTGACGGGCGTGGACCACATGTCCTTCCTGGTCGGCCTGGTGCTGATCTCGCGGCGGGTGAAGGATCTGCTGTTCGTGATCACCGGCTTCACCCTGGGCCACAGCCTGACGTTGGCGCTCGCGGTGACCGGCGTGCTGCGGCCCCAGGCCGACCACATCGACGCCCTGGTGGCGCTCACCATCGCCCTGATCGGCCTGGAGAACGTCGCCGTCCAGGCCCAGCGGCCAGGCGCTGTCGCGGCGGCCTTCGCCGCGGCGCTGGCGGCCATGGTCGGGCTGAAACTGGCGGGCTTCGGCGCCCTGCCGGCGCTGCTGCTGCTGGGCGCCGGCCTCTTCGGGGCGAACTATCTGCTGGCTTGCGGTCAGGTGCGCGACGCCGCCCGCGTGCGTCTGGCGATCACCGTCGTGTTCGGGCTGATCCACGGCTTCGGCTTCGCCGCAGGCCTGCTGGACGAGCCCCTGCCGCCCCAGCGGCTGGGCGAGCTCCTCTTCGGCTTCAACGTCGGCGTCGAGATGGGGCAGTTGGCGCTCGTCGGCGCCGTCGCAGGCTTGGCCTGGGCGCTCGGCCGCGTGCGGCTGGCCCCGCCGCGCCCGATCGTCGTCGACGCGGCCGCCGCCGGGCTGGTCGGCGTCGGCGCCTTCTGGTTCGTCACCCGCGCGTTCTGACCGCAAGCGGACCTTTTCGTAAGGAACGAAATAGCTGCTCAGCGAACGTCGCGAGCCACGGCCTGCATGATGCGCTCGACCAGCGCATCGTCGCCCTCGGCGGCGCGCGGCTGATCGGCGGGTCCG
>NZ_DATELG010000365.1:0-13878 GCF_035276905.1 Phenylobacterium sp.
CGTCGCCTCGTCATGCTCGCATCGATTGCGATACTGCACGAAGGTGGAATGCACTTCGTATTCGCCGGCGACGGATGTCTCGAAGGCTTCCACGCTGCTCACGATGTAGACGTGACGCGTGGGGGGGGTCTTCCGTCCACACCAGATTCGAATTCAGCCGGCCGATGCGAACCGCGATATCGGCCTTGCTCTCATCGAAGAGCGCCATCGCGGCGGGATCGAATTCGGGGCGCGCATCCCGTCGAAAGCGGCTTTCGCGCAGCGGCATCCAATAGAACAGATCGTCCGCCAGAAGCTCGTACCACTCAGCATGCCGCTCTTCGTCGAGCAGTCGCGCTTCCTTCCGGTAAAAACGCTCAATCCGGGCGAGAAGCGCATCTTCGACGGGTTGGCCGTCGCCGCGCATGGCGATCAGCTCGGCGGCGGCTGCGCGGGCGTCCTCCAGCGACAGCCGAGGATACAGCGAATAGTCAGGCTTGCGATCCAGGGCGGCGTTCATTCGGCTGGCTCCGAAACCGGCATCTTCGGCGTAGCAAGCGGGATGTCCGACCAGCTTTCGGCGTCCATCATCTCGACCCAGCGCTTATAGAAAAGGCGCTGGTTGGCGTCCGACAACTGGCCGGCGGTCACGACGCCGGGCAGGTCCTCGCGATCCACGTCGCCGGCCGGCGCCATGGCGTAACAGAGCCGCTGGTGGCGGGTGACCCAGCCGGCGTTGGCGGACGTTGAATGCTCCCAGTTTTCGCCGTCGTCCATCTCGAGAATGCCAGATGGCGAGAAGGTGCGCATGGATCCACGCCGGAAGCGATCCTTGATCTCGTCAGGCATATTCTTCGGGACCAAAGTCCAGGCGTGGATTTCGGTCGTGGTCGGCCCCTTGGGCTGGAAGGTCCGGAAGGTGAAATACCCCGGAAGGAAGGAGAAATTCGGAAAGATCGTCGCCGAGGCGACCGAGCCCCACATCTTTGCCCGGAATTCGCCGAGCCGCTGGCTGATCGCGTCCTGGCGCGAGCGCATATAGCGAAGCAGCTCCCGGTCGCCCATGGTCGCGGCGTTGCCGAGGAAGCTGTCGTTGAACTCCCAACCATGGCCGTTGACGGAAACCTGGTAGCTGCCGGTGTTTTCCACCTTGACGCCGCCATGACGGCCTAATGTCGGCTCCGAACCCCCAAGATGCGTCCAGAGCGCGTGATAGATATCGCCGACAAAGTTGTCGGCCGGGAACTTCCAATTGCACTTGAGCACCGAGCGGGTGGCCCCGCCCGGCAGGAACTCCGTCCCGCCCTCTTCGGCGTCGAGCACGGCGTCCAGGTACCAACGGAAGTCGCCCAGCCACTCGCCGAGCGTCGGCGCATCTTCGCTGAAGGTCGCGAATACGAGCCCATGGTACGTCTCGACCCGTGCGCGCTTCAGGCCCCAGTCTTCCATCCGAAAACCGGGCGTGGATTTGTAGAGCCCTACCTTGGGCATCTTCTTCAGCGCGCCATCCACGCCAAACGCCCACCCATGGTAATTGCAGGTGAACTGACGCGTGCTGCCGCTGTCGGCGAAGCAGACGCGATTGCCGCGGTGCGGGCAGCTGTTCAGGAAGACATTGATGGCGCCGCCGTCCGCGCGCGCGACGATGACCGAGTCCTGGCCCATGTAGGTGGTGACGAAGCTGCCCGGGGCCTCCACCTGGCTTTCATGCGCGACGAACAACCAGGCGCGCGCGAACACCCGCTCAAGCTCGCGCTCGTAGATCCCCGGGTCCCAGAAGATACGTCGATCGATGGTCCCAGCCTGCCAATCGACAACGTCTTTCGCTCGCATAATCCCGCTGCCGCTGCAATCTTCCATACCTTACCGTATGGTATCTCGGCGGGCTTGGGAAGCGCAATTTCAGCCCTGGGGCCGGCGCCCCGACAGGGGCCCAGGCGCAGTTACGAACGCGGGGCGATCAGGAGGTCCTCGCATTGCTGGATGAGACGCGCATCGTCGGCCGGTATCAGGGTCGCGGCGACGCGTTGATAGGAATAGGCCAGTATGGCGCGGGCGCGCGCCTCCTTGGCCGAAACGCCGGCCTGGGCGAGCAGCTGCTCGATATAGCGAAGGCGCAGCTCATCAACCTCCGCGAGGGCCTCGCGAGCCCGCGGATCGCCTCGGCCCCAGAGCCGGATGGCGAGTTCTATCTCAGCGGCGAGCGCCGCCCGATCCCCCCGCAACGGCAATCGAAGAAGCTCGCGCAGACGCTCGACCGGCGGGGCGCCGGCGCGGTCGAGGCGCTCGATGAGCGAAAGGGTGGCGCGGCGACGCCACCGCTCGAGCATGGCGGCCAAAAGGGCGTCTCGATCCTTGAAATGCCAGTAGAAGCTCCCTTTTGTCACCCCAAGCCGGGTGGCGAGGACCTCTACACGCACTCGGTCGATGCCGTGAGCGGCCAGCTCGGCAAGCGCTGCATCGGCCCAGGCGTTCGCATCGAGACGCTTGGTGTCCGTCGATCCCGCGCGTTGTTTGGCCGCGCGGCCCCGCGCCTGTTCCATGCCCAACCCCGACCTCCGATCGAATCGACGGTAAGATACCCCGTCAAGCGCGTCTGTCTCGCCGCGTGCTGCCAGATTTGGGAGGTTTCTCGTCATCAGCAAGCGCCAGCGCTTCGCCGCGGTTCGCGCGTGCCCAGGCGACGGCCAAAAGGCCTTACCGTCATCAGGTTGAAATCGTCCGTGAGCGGTGGCAGAACGCGGTTCACGTACGGTTCGGCCTATATGCCTTGGCAGGGGCACGGCAGCTTGGCTGTTCCCGCATCGGAAATAGGCAAGTGTCGCCATGTTGCACAATCCAACCGTCGTCAGTCCGGCCGAGCCATTTCTCCTCGAACTCTACGCAGGCTGTGCGGACCCGCGCAGATGTCGTGCGGCGCTGGATATTTTGCGGGCTGAGATGGAGGTGGGGTCCGTCATCTTCCACGAACTCCGCCTTAAGGGCGAGCGTGCCGAGACAGCTTGGCTCGCACACGACTCGCGCAGCGACTTGGCCCCCTACAATAAAGATGTTGCCGACCGGGGCAATCTACGGCTCCAGGCCAAGCGGTTTCGTGGCGCCTTGGGGCGCCCCGTTTGCGATGAGGACTTGTTCGCGGGAGATGACTATTCGGTTCAGATGCGCTTTCAGCAACAACTTTCCACAGTCGGGTTCGGCCGGTTCTTGGGCGGCGCGATGGCTCTGGACGAGAATCGATTTGTGGCGATCGCTCTGCATCGTGATGCGGGCGATACGCGTGACTATTCCGATCGCCAGAAGGATAGACTGTGGAGCCTGCTGCCGCATCTAGGTCAGGCGGCTCAGTTGATCCGGTCCGTCGCCTGGAGCCATTCTGCGGAGGCGTTGCTGCGGCGACATCTGGACCACTGGGCGTGCGGCCTCATCATATGCGATGAGCTCGGACATGTGCTTTGGCTCAATCAGACAGCGCAACGGAAATTGAGCTCCGGCGACATTCTGGGGCTGCGCGACGGCGCCTTGCATGCATACGACGTGAACGCCCGAAGTCGCCTCATGGCCACGCTCGAGCGCCAGGCCGAGCGGAGCGCTCCCGGCTTTCTCGCGCTTGAATCGGATCGCGGGCGCTGTCAGCTCGCTCTGGAGCGGCTCGAACACCCAAACGCGAGCGGAACTCCGCAGCTGCTGATCATGGTCACCGACGATGAGCCCCGCGGCGCGATCCCAGCTGAATCGCTGGCGGCGTTCTTCGATCTGACCGAAGCAGAGTCACGCCTGACGAGCGCTCTTGTCGCCGGCGCCACGCTGGAAGAATACGCCCAGCGCCGAGGCGTCGGGCTGGGCACTGTGCGCTATCAGCTTAAGCAAGTCCTGGCCAAGACGGGCGCGCGTCGGCAGGCGGATCTCGTCCGACGAATTCTGTGTTCTGCCGCCGCGCACGTCGCGGAAAGTCCCTACCTCGATCTATCCCTGGGCGTCAGGGCCGCGAACGCCATCCCGTCGTGAGCCATCGCCGCCCAGGCGCGGGCGCCGCCCGCCGTCATTGGCAGCCGGGGGGCGGCACGAAACCGCCCAGCTCGCGCTCGACAAGGTGGGCGAATCTCAGCGGCGTGCGGTCTTCCAGATAGGGGCCGATGAGTTGGACGCCCGCCGGCAGGCCGCCCACAAAGCGTCCGGTCGGCGCCGCGGTCGACGGCAGATCGCCGAGGTTGGCGAGCGAAGGCCACTGCAGGCCGTCCAAATAGGGACGCGGCTGGCCGCTCACGTTCAGCGCCCGCGGCTTGCAGGCGCGCGTCGGATCGGCCGCTCCGGCGCCGCGATGGTCGTGTTCATAGGCGACCGTCGCAAAGGTCGGGCAGATCAGGAGATCATATCGCGTGAAGAAGTCTCGCCACGCGCGGAACAATTTTTCACGTCGCTCCGTAACGGCGTAATATTCGAAGTGACGCAAGCTGAGCGCGCGCGCCATCCTCGCAGGGTAACTGAAGTCGTTCGGGGACAGCAGGGCCGCGCTTTCAATCACTTCGCGCGCCTCGGAGGCTTCCACGCCGGACCCCGCGATCGACAGGATGATCGTGAGATACATCTCGTAGGCCGCTTGCCAGTCGATGTCCGGCCGCGCGCCTTCGTCCACGACGACGCCCAGACGCCGCAGGTCGTCTGCATACGCATGGATCGCCTCGCGATAGCCGTCATCGAGGGCGTAGGCGCTGTCGTCCGCCCACAGCGCGACGCGAAAATCCTGGAGCCGTTCGTGACGGCTCGCTGGGATGGCGATACTCCAAGCCCTCTGGCTACGTTCGTCAGGGGCGATCAACAGATCAAGGGCAAGCTCCAAGTCTTGCGCCGAACGGGCCAGGGGACTGCCGACCCCCATTTCAAACGACGCGATTTGCCCAGGCAGCGGCGGAATATGACCCCGCATCGGAATGACGCCATAGCTCGGCTTGTGGCCGAAAACGCCGCAGAAGTGGGCCGGAACGCGGCCCGATCCGCCCATATCGCTGCCCAATTCCAACGGCGTGAACCCGGCGGCGAGAGCGCCGGCAGATCCGCCGGACGATCCGCCAGGCGAGCGCGACGCATCCCAGGGATTTTTGGAAGTCCCATACACCGGGTTGAAGGACTGCCAATCGAAGGCGCCGGCGGGCACATTCGTCTTGCCGAAGATGATGGCCCCGGCGGATTTAAGCCGCGCTACAGGGTCGGCATCCCGCTGCGGGCGGTGATCGGCGAGGAAGGGGAAGCCGCAGGTGGCCGGCATGCCGACGACTTCATAGGTGTCCTTTACAGTCATCGGCAATCCGCTGAGGGGCGGCCGACCCGAGCTCGGCAGATTGTCAGCGCGGCGCGCGGCTTCAAGCGCGCCCTCGATGTCCTGGGCCACGACGACGTTCAGCGCACCGTTGTGCTTTTCCACTTGCTGCAGGTGCAGGTTCAGCAGTTCGACCGCCCCGATGCGGCGCGCGCGCAACGCTTCAAGCCATTGCGTCGCCGTGGAAAAACTTCCTCCCGCGGAGATCGGCAGGATCGGGGCGCTATCTTGCATGGACTTCCTCATCTGGGCGCAGGAGCGATCCCGCTACAGGGGAGGAAGCCTTACGTTCACCGGCATGTCATCTCCCATATGGAAGATGGCGCGCTCTTCGCCCGCCGCACGGGTCTGCGGCCCCCCGCCGCAGGCCCGTGCTCGACGGCGGCGAGCCGCCGCCGACGCGGCTACGCAAGGCGGTCCGCAGTTCCTACGCCAGAGGAGGCTGAAGGACGCCGCGCTCAACCACCACCCGATCGTCCAGGCTGATGGTGCAGCCGCGCATCGGAATATCGAAATGCCCCAGCGTATGACGTCCCGCCGCTTCGTTGGCCCCGGTGGACAGCAGGAAATTGCCGCCGAAGGCCCGCAGCTCGGCGCCGTTGACGTCGGCCTTGTCGTACATGATGAGCGAATCCCAACGCGCGCCCGGCGTCATGCCCCAGCCGAGGTGGGAAATGGCGTAGGCTTCCCGATCGCCCCAGGCCGAGAAGTAGGAGCGCATCAATTCGGCGTCGAGCGAGTCGCCGTCGATGTCCGTGATGTAATCGTCTTTGATCGTCAGCCCGATCGGATCTTCAAGGTAGCGTTTGAATGTCAGATTGACGTCGCCCCGGTTGAGGACGACGCGCCCGTTCACGGTCCGCGCATTGGGATAGAAGGCGATCAAGGCGCCGGGGGCCGAGCCGACCTTATGCGGCCGCGCGGCGTTTCCCCAGCCGCCAAGCGGCTGAACGCCGTCGACCTGGACGACGAGATCGGTGCCGGCGTCGGAGGTGACGCGCATCGTCCTGGCCTGGGCGAGCATCTGGGCGCCCGTGATGACGCGTTCGCGCCAACCCGGATCATAGCCGATCCGCTCGAACACCTCCGGATGCTCGTTGCTGACGCTGAGGACCCGCGCCCCTCCGGACAGGATCTGGGGCAGCTCCGGCGCATGCAGCAGCATCTCGACCGTCATGTCGACGACGAAATCGGCGCTGGCGAGCGCCTTCATCGCCGCCGTCTGCCCGCGCAGCGCATCCGACGAACCGGTCGAGCGCACCACCACGTCCACCGTCTGCGCCGGCGTCGGAACGACGACGTGGAACGGTCTGGCGCCAAGCTGCTGCAGCGCGAGTTCGGCAAGCTTCACATTCTGCTGCCGCGACTGCGTTTCGGAGAGGATCGCCGCAGACTCGCCTGCGCAGACTTCGCTGGCCGCGAACAATTCGGCGAAGATGTTGATCCACTTACCTTCGATGCGGTCGGTAGACATCGAGATCTCCTCTTCACCTCATCTTCCATTGAAGCGTGTCGCGCGGCTAGCTCATGGGCGACACGCCAGGTCGCTCACTGCAATTTGGCCCCGCGCGATCGAGCCGGCCGCGGCTCGGAGAACGGCTCGGCTTTCCGGGCCGTTCGCGCGGTCCAGTCGCGTCAGACCAACGGGGCCAGGCGCTCGTTGCTGCCGACCAGCGCTTTTCCATAGAGTTCGTAGCCGAACATGTCCGTGATCATGCCGTGGCTGGCGCCGACATTGAGGTCGCGCCACATCCGCTGCAGCGGACTGCTCTCGGCGAAGCTCGAACTGCCGTGGGCGTGGATCAGGATCTGCATGGCTTCTCGCAGCAGCGAGCTGATGAAGCCGAGCATCGCGCGAATGCGCGTCCGATCGCTATAGCTCAATTGCCTGTTCTGCGCCGCGGCGGCGTCGATCTCCCGGACCGCCTGCACGGTCAAGGTGCGCGCCGCATTGAACTTGACCGTCGCCTGGGCGACCTGAACTTGGAATCCGCCCGAGGCGCTTTGCGACGGGTAGGTGCTGTAGGTGATCCCGCGTTTGGGGGCGAGCTTCAGCACGTACTCGATCGCCGCCTGGGTCAGGCCCAGCGGAGCGGCCAGCAGACCGACTTCGACGGCGGGACCGAACGAGGCGCGGGAGAGCAGTTCGTCACGATATTCCGTCGCCGGCTCGCCTTCCATGGCCCTGGTGAGCGAAAGAACGCGGTGATCCGGAACGAAATAGTCCTCCAGCACCAAGGTGTTGCTGGCGGTGCCACGCATCCCGGCGACCTTCCAGGTGTGCTCGATGACCCCGTCGGCGACCGGAACCATGTTGAACAGGATCTCGGGAGGAGAAGACGACATGTCGGGCACGCCCAGCAGGGCCCAACCGGCATGCTCGAGGCCCGACAGATAGGACCACCGGCCCGAGATGCGATAACCGCCATCGACGCGGGCCATCGCGGTCGGCTTGGTTTGCGCGGCGCAGGCGCCGGCGTCGGGATTGCCTTCCCAGGCTTCGCGCTGGGCGCGCTCGCAGAACAGGCTCAGCAGAAACGACGATCCGGCGACGATCTGCGTCATCCAGGCCGTCGATCCGCATCCTCGTCCCAAGGCCGAGCCGACGGCCATCAGGGCCTGGAGCGTCTGCTGCGCCCCGCCGAGCCGCTTGGGAACAAGCAACCGGATGAACCCGGCGTCGGCAAGTTGTTTGAAGACCTCGGATGACACATGTCCGCTGCGATCAACCTCCTCGGCGCGTTCGGCCAGCATCGGGACCATCGCCTCGGCGGCCCGCACCATCTTCAACGCCTCGGCGTCAAGACCTTCGAGAAAAGGATTCTCGCCAAAATTTACATCGGGGTTATAGACAGCAGACATGACCGTTAATGCTCCCAGAGAGTAATGCAACGACTGGTCGTCACCGATGGCTGATAGACTTCACGTCACGTGATAACCGCCGTCGACGTCAAGAACCGCTCCTGTCATGAAGCTGCCGGCGACAGGTGAAAGCAACAGCAGCGCCGCGCCGACCAGCTCTTCCGGCCGTGCGATCCTCTTGATGAGGTGCAGGCTCGCGACCATCTCCCGGGCCCCCTCGATGGTCGCGGCCGCCCGGTTGAACTGGGGCGTATCGGTGCCGCCGGGCGCGATCGCATTGACCCGGACGCCGCGGGCCGCCAGCTCGACCGCCCACAGGCTGGTGAGATAGTTGAGCCCCGCCTTTGTTGCAGCGTAGAATCCCTCGCCAGGCGTCGCCTTGCGGCTTCCGGCGGTGGAGACGTTCAGAATGGCCGCGCCGGGCCTGGCAGACAGGTGGGGCGCGGCCGCCTGCGTCATCAGACAGGGGGCGATCAGGTTCAGTTCCGCCATCCGCCGCATGTCGGCGGGATCCATCTCGCCGACGGCGCCCAGCAGATTGATCCCCGCATTGTTCACCAGAAAGTCCACGCCCCCGAACGTCGAGGCCGCGGTCTCGACGATCTTTTGCGGGGCGCCGGCCTCCGTGAGGTCGATGGAGATCCAGGCGGCGTTCGGCCCGATCCTCTCCGCCGCCTGGCGAACCAGCCGCTCGCGGCGGGCGACGAGCAGGACGCGGGCGCCGTTCTCGGCCAGAGCCTTGGCGATGGTGAAGCCGATCCCCTCGCTGGAGCCGGTGACGATCGCCGTCCTGCCGGAAAATCCATCAACTCGCATTTCCATTCGACCTCTGTCCGATCAGTAACGGTAGCTCAAGGTCATGCCGTAGGTGGCTGGAGCGCCGGAGAAACGCGCGACCGTATCGAGAATATGCGAGACGTTGACCCAGTAATATTTGTTGTTGATGTTTCGGCCCCAGATTTGCGCCCGCCATTTATCCCATTCGACGCCGGCGCGAAGGTCGAGCAGCGCATAGCCCCGGAGCGCGAACTCCGGACGTTCTCCAAAGGCGGCGTTGCTCTTGCTGCGGTAGCTGAGCGACCCGCCAACGAAACCCTGCGCGCCCCCTGACAGCGGGAAGTCATACTCGGCGTCGCTGGTGAACTGCCATCTCGGCGTATTGGGGAACTCTTCGCCGACGTAGGAGACGACGTTGCCATAAGGATCCAGCGGCACCTGCGGATCCTTCAGGACTTTCGACGCGACATAGCTGACCCCGGCCTGAAGCCGGAGTTGGTCGATGGGGCGCGCCGTGAGCTCCAGTTCCGCGCCCCAGACCCGCGATTTCGGAATGTTGACCAGCTTCGGCAGATTTCCGAAGATCGGATAGGTAGCGACGCCGACGAGCTGCTTGTTGTTATATTCGTAGTGATAGACCGCGCCGGAGATTTCCAATCTTTGGCGCCACGAGTATTTTGCGCCGCCCTCCAACGACAACACGGATTCCTGTGTTATCGGATCGAATTCCGAGGCCAGGACCCCCGGAGCCGTCTCGAAGGCGCCGGCCTTGTATCCCTTCACCGCGTTGAAATAGAGCAGGCTGTCGAGCGTCGGCTTCCAGTTCAGGCTGGTGCGCCAGGACGTATTGTGCTCGTCGAGCTTTCTGACCGCCAATTCTGGTTTGAAGGTCACGTCGTTGAGCGTCAGACAGTCATGCGGACCAACGGTCGACGGCGTGCCGGAAAGCAGCTCCGACAATCCGAGGAAGGCCGTGGCTGTGCTGACGCCGAAGTTGCCGGCGCCGGCGTCCCTGATGCACCCGTTGAAATCGTTCGTGTGCTCCGTATATCGCGCGGACAGCTGAAGCGTAAGCTGATTGGTCAGCTTATAGTCGACGCTGCCGAATATCGCTTTGGTCGTCGGTTGCTGGTTCCAGATGTACGCCGACTTGTCCTGATATACGGGCCCAGTCGGTGTAGGAACAACGCCATTTGTGGCGTCGTCCGCCAAGACGGTCGCCTCGTTTGCGACGTTGTGCTGATAGTTGCCGCCCAACATCCACTTCAGTCGTTCCGTCGATCCATCGAGGCGGATCTCCTGTGAAAGCGACTTTACGAGGCCGTCGTGCACCACATTCCGAAAATTGTCGAATGCAGCGCCGTCGGGATCGAACGGTTGCCGAACGACCAGCTTCTGAAAGGAGGTGATCGAGGTGAGCGTCAGGTCGTCCGAAATGCGCCAGTCACCGCGCAACGACACCAGATAGTAGTTGTTATGCTTCCTACCCGTGCCGGGCGTCCAATCCGCCCAGCGGGCGCCGTCCAACCTGATCGGCGCGGTCGACAGGGCGTTATAGACGAACTGCGTGAAAGGATTCACCGGCTGCTGCGGTGCGAATTGCTGCAGCTGGCCGGCCTGAACCTGGGACTTGTCCTGCCAGCCGGTGACGTTCAGTTCGAAGCTCAAGGCATCGGTCGGCTTCCAGTCCAACAGCAGGCGGGCGTTATAGAAGCGCTTGTCGCCGAAAGTATCGCCCGGGCGCGTAATGCTCTTCTGCCAGCCGTCCGCGTATTCGCCGCGCACCGCCAAACGGGCGCGCAGGGTGTCGGTGAGCGGTCCGCTGACGAAGCCTTCCGCCTCAGTCGAATTGAAACGCCCATAGCTCACGGTGGCGCCGGCGGCGAAGGTCGAGGTCGGCTTGGCGGCGATGTAATTGATCGCGCCGCCCGTAGAGTTCTGGCCGAACAGCGTGCCTTGCGGCCCTTTCAACACCTCGACCCGCTCGAGATCGAGCGACGCTCCGCGTGTCAATATTGAATAGGGCAGCGGAACCTGATCGACATAGGCCGTGACCGTCGGTTCGGCGGCGATCGAGCCGTCCAGGAAGCCAATGCCGCGGATCGTGAAAATCGGGGTCCCGTAATTCGATTCCTGATAGGTGAAGCCAGGAACCAGCTTTGTGAGCTGCCGCGCGTCGGTGATGCCCTGTTTGTTGAGTTGATCGCCGGAAACGGCGGTGATGGACAACGGAACGTCCATCAGCCGCTCGGTTCGCTTCTGGGCTGTGACGACGATTTCGTCGAGAACCCGCTCCTGGCCGGCGGATGCGTCCTGGGCCGACGCCCGGAACGCTACGAGAGACAAAGCCGATCCTGCAAGCAGTGCTCGCACGGCATTTTTTTTCATGAAAGACATTGATACCCCCCTGCTTTCCATGCGGCGCGTTCTTCCATCCACAAGGACATGAGGGGGGAGCGCCCTCTATACGATCGGCGCAAGTCGTTGCGTGGAGGCGCATTAAAAGAGCACGATCAGAAGCGGGGCGCCTCGGGCGCAGCGCCATGCGCCAGGGCAAGAGCGAGCGAGCGCGAATGGGCGCAGTCGCTTCGTCCCGCGCCCATTCGCTTCACTGACGCGCTAGCGAAATGCAGCGGGCGACCTCCAATCTCGCCACGGCGACTAAGAAAGGGAGCTTAACAATGCTGGGCGAAGAGACCCGGAAGGACGCCCGTCAAGGCGAAGAATATATGGGATATAAGCTCGCCGATATTGAGAGCGCGCTGGACCCCAAGGTGACGATCCCGACCTGGATGGATCTTGTCTCCGCCTATGCCTCGCCCAACGAGACGGCGCGCCGCACCCATCCCCCCGAGACGTTTCAGTACGCCGACCACCCGCGCGCGGCGCTGGACCTCTACCGCACGGAAGGTTCCGGCGGCGCGCCCGCCCTGATCTTCTTCCATGGAGGCGGCTTCAAGCTGCTGAGCAAGGACGACGTAGCCTTCGGCGCGCCGATGTTCAATGCCGCGGGCGTCACCTATATCGCCCCCAGCTATCCGCTCACGCCGGACGTGCGCTTTTCAGAACTTCTCGCCTACACGCGGCAAGCGGCGAAGTGGATTTACGAGAACGCGCAGGCCCTGGGGATCGACCGGGAGCGCATCTATGTCGGCGGCGCATCGGCCGGCGGCTTCATCAGCGCCTATCTGCTCACCACCGACTGGCGCGATTTCGGCCTGCCGCGGAGCATCTTCAAGGGCGGCATGCCGCTCAACAGCGTGTTCGATGCGCGGCCCTTGTATCTCTCGCCCGGCTGGGACTACCTGAGCATGAGCGAAGACGAGGTCGAGGCGCTTTCGCCCATTCATCACCTGAGCAACCTGGCTGCGCCGACCTTCGTCAGCTGGGCCGAAGACGAGCCGCCCCTCCTCGCCGCAAGCAGCCGGCAATTCGTCGAGGCCCTGCGCGAGCGCGGTCTGCTGGCCGGCGCCTATGTCGCTCCCGGCCGGAACCATTTCGACATGGTGCTCGACCTCACGGATCCGGAGTCGGCCCTGTTCAGGACGATGGCGGACATGATCCTGGCGGGCTGACCGGCCACGGCGGCGTCCGCAACCTCGTCGCCGATGGCCGGCCGCGCTTCAGATGCGGGCCGCCGCCATGTCGAGAGCGACGTCCACGATCATGTCTTCCTGCCCGCCGACCATCCGCCTGCGGCCGAGCTCGACGAGGATTTCGCGGGTGTCGACGCCATAGTCGGCGCTGGCCTTCTCGGCGTGCCGCAGGAAGCTCGAATAGACCCCGGCGTAGCCTAGCGCCAGCGTCTCGCGGTCGACGCGGACGGGGCGGTCCTGGAGCGGGCGCACCAGGTCCTCGGCGGCGTCCATCAGCTTGTAGAGGTCGCAGCCGTGCCGCCAGCCCTTGCGGTCGGCGGCGGCGATGAAGACTTCGAGCGGCGCATTGCCGGCGCCCGCTCCCATTCCGGCCAGACTGGCGTCGATGCGGACAGCGCCGGCCTGCACGCCGACAATCGAATTGGCGACGCCCAGCGACAGGTTGTGATGCGCATGGACGCCGCGCTCGGTTTCGGGCTTCAGCACCCGGTCGTAGGCCTCCAACCGGGCGCGGTAGCCGTCCATGTCGAGCGCGCCGCCGGAGTCCGTCACATAGACGCAGGTGGCGCCATAGCTCTCCATGAGCTTCGCCTGCTGGGCCAGTTGCTCCGGCTCGATCATGTGGCTCATCATCAGAAAGCCGACCGTGTCCATTCCAAGCGAGCGCGCCGCTTCGATGTGCTGTTTGGAAATGTCCGCCTCAGTGCAGTGCGTCGCGATCCGAACCGAACGGACGCCGAGCGAATGGGCGTGCCTGAGCTCCTCGATCGTGCCGATGCCGGGCAGCAGCAGTGTGGTGAGGCGCGCGTGCGTGACGACATCGGCGACGGCCGCGATCCACTCCCAGTCGGTGTGGGCGCCGAAGCCGTAGTTGAACGAGGAGCCGTTGAGGCCGTCGCCGTGCGCCACCTCGATCGCGTCGACCTTCGCTTCGTCGAGCGCGCGGGCGATCGCGCGTACATGCTCCACGCCGTATTGATGGCGCACCGCGTGCATGCCATCCCGCAGGGTCACGTCCTGGATGTAGAGCTTGGTGCTTGTCGGGTCGAGGGCCATCACGCCGCCTCCTGGATCAGCCTGTGCGCCGCGATCTTTTCGGCGGTCTTCAGCGCGGCCGAGGTCATGATGTCGAGGTTGCCGGCATAGGCCGGCAGATAGTGCGCGGCCCCCTCGACCTCGAGGAAGACGCTGGTCTTGATGCCCTCGTAGTCGCCAAGCCCGGGTATCCTGACCGGATTGTTCGGCCCGAAGCGCTCGAACTGCACCTTCTGCTTCAGCCGGTAACCCGGCACATAGGCGCTCACCTTCGCCACCATGGCCTCGATCGCCGCCTCGATCGCCGCCTCGTCG
>NZ_DATELG010000366.1:0-6968 GCF_035276905.1 Phenylobacterium sp.
ATGGCGCCGAGGCCTGGGCCGCGGCGGGACGGCTGGCGACCGGGGCCTCGATCGGGGCGCCGCCGGACCTCTTCGCGCCCCAGGGCCAGGTCTGGGGCCTGCCGCCGCCCAATCCCCACCGCTGGCGCGCGGAAGCCTACCGCAGCTTCAGCGATTTGCTCGCCGTCAACATGCGCCACGCCGGCGCGCTCAGGATCGACCATGTCCTCGGCCTCTCGCGTCTTTTCTGGGTTCCCGAGGGCGCGGAAGGGAGCGAGGGCGCCTATGTCGCCTATCCGCGGGACGACCTGCTGGGCGTGCTCGCACTGGAAAGCCGCAGGGCCGAATGCCTGGTGATCGGCGAGGACCTGGGCACCGTGCCCGACGGCCTGCGCGACGCGCTCGGCGCGGCCGGAATCTACCGCTACACGGTGCTGCCGTTCGAGCGCGAGGGGGCCGCGTTCCGCCCCCCGAGCCAGTATCCGCCGCGCGCCCTCGCCTGCGTCAGCACGCACGACATCGCCCCGATCGCCGGTTGGTGGGAGGGGCGCGACATCGGCGAGCGGCGCGCCCTGCGACTGCTCGACCCTGGGGGCGCCGAGGCGGCCCTGAGCGAGCGGGCGGCCGACAAGGCCGCCCTGCTTTCAGCGATGGCCGAGGCGGGCTGCGCGCTCGCCTGGACGCCGGACAGCCCGTTCAGCGCCGATCTCGCCGCGGCCATCTACGGCTTCGTCGCGGCCGGTCCCAGTCAGATCGTCATGCTGCAGGTCGAGGACCTGGTCGGCGAGCGCGTCGGGGTGAACCTCCCCGGCACCGACCGCGAGCGGCCGAACTGGCGCAAGCGGCTCGGCGCGGCCCTGGACGGGGCGCCTGGGGTCGAGCCTTGGCGCGCGATCGTCGCGGCGGTCAAGCAGGCGCGTCCGCCGGCGGGATCAGCAGCTTCCGGTCAGTAATGCGTCGCCGAACGTGACCCCGACGTAGCGGGCAGCTACGGGAGTGTTTGCTGCAGCACTTTCTCGAGTGCAGAGGAGGCGGATGACCCGCAAGCTGAGAACGGCCGAAGCAGACACGCCCCTCATGCTGGCTGTATTCGCCGGGAGTCTGGTGCTGTGCGCGCCTTTCCGCCGTTACATCCCCTGGATCGGCGACGAGGGAATCCTGCTGCGCGGGGCGACGGAGATTCTTTCGGGCCGAGCGCTCTACCGTGACGTCTTCGAGTTTCATCCCCCCGGCGGCTTCCTGGTCACCGCGGCCTGGCTCAAGCTCGTCGGCTTTTGGGTCCCCTCGATCCGGGCCCTGGTTTTTCTGATTACGGCGGCCATCGCCACGCTCACGTTCCGCTGCTGCCGGGCGATCGGCGTGTCTCGCTGGACGAGCGCCGCCCTTCCGCTCGCCTGGGTGATGGCGAGCGAAGGTTTTCTGACCCAGGTCAATCATCACCTGATGACGACGGCCCTTTCGCTCGCCGCCATGCTGGCGGTCCTCGCACCGCCGACGGTGAAAAGCGCCTTGGCGGCAGGCCTCGCCGCCGGCGCGGCGGGAATGGTGACGCCGACGCGCGGCCTGCTCACGGCCTTGGCTTGCATGGTTCTGCCGCTCCGCCGCAGCGGCTGGCTCGCGTTCGGCGCAGGCCTGATCGTCGTCCCCTTGGCCTGTCTGGCGTTTGTCATCTCGCGCCATGCAGCCTCGGCCGCCTTCGAGGACGTGATCTTCTGGCCGGCGCGCCATTACGCCGGCGTCCAGGCCGTGCCTTATGGCACGGGAAGCGACCCACGCTCGCAGCTCTTCGTGATCGCCTTGCCGCTGGCCCTGGGATTGGCGATCCTGAGCTTCATACGTACGCGTTCCCTCTTTGGCGAGCCGCGGTGGCGTACTGGCGCGGGTTTCGCCGTCGCGGCTCTGGTCGGGGCTTATCCGCGGCCGGACGCGGCCCACATTCTGCTGACGATCCCGCTCGCCCTGCCCTTGCTTGGGCTCGCGCTGGAGCACGCGACCCGGCAATGGCCACGCCTCGTCCAGGCCGCCGCGCTCGCTCTCGTCGCAGTCTTCGCCCTCGCGCCTGCGATCGAGGACTATGCGTCAATGGTCCGACGCACGGCGAACCTGCCGGTGACCGTGACGCCGCGCGGCCGCGGAGCCTTTGCCGAAGGTGACGCGGGACCGTTGATTGCGCGTGTGGCCGAGATTCCCGCGGACCAGCCGATCTTCTTCTACCCCTACATGCCGCTCGTCCCGGTGCTCGCCGGGCGCGAGCACGCAGCCAGTGTCGACGTGTTTGTGCCCAGCTACACGACGCCGAACCAGTATTCGCAGGCTTGCCGGCAGGCGCTGGCGCGGGCGCGCTGGGTCGTCTTCGACCGCGAGTGGACGGACCCGCACTTCCTAAAGCTCGTCTTCCCGAAGATGGACAACCCGCTGCCGCCTGAGCGCGTCGCGGTCGAACGCGCGCTGGGCGCCGGTTTCGAGACCGTCCAGCAGGTCGGCCGCTTCGACCTCATGCGCCGACGCGCGGGCGGCGACGCAAATGCAGCGCGCTTTTGTCCTGCCCCCGTCGGCGGCTGAGGCCAAGGCCAAGGCCAGCAAAGGCGCTCGCTGGGCCCGCCGGCGCGAGACGGCGCAGGAGGTTGTCGCATGCTTGTCTTATCGTCCGCCGATATTTGCGGCGTGAAGCTCGCTGCGCCGATAATCCCGCACAACGTGGGCGCCTGAACTGTCCGTGGCCGGTGTCGATGCCTGGGAGGCTCCAGCCTCCGGCGTGATCTGCAGCTTCCGCTTCAGCGGCGGACGCGGAGCGGCCGTGCGCGATCCTGATCTGAAGCCGGTCCGACCGACGGAAGACGACTGGGCCTGGACCCATCTTCGGCTCGGCGACGTCCGCTCCGTGGCGATGATCCGCCATATGCCCGACCTGCCGTCCGAGGCGCTCGAGCTCTTCCTCTCCGGCGAGGACCGGGTGCAGATCGTCGAGGACGGCGGCTGGGTGTACGGGGTTCTGCCGGACCTGGAGCGGGACCTCTCCGGAAACCCGCAGGACGCCGGGCGGCTGGTCTTCGCCTTCGACGCCGGCCGGCTCATCACCGCCCGCCTGCACCCGTTGCTGGCGATCGACGACCTGCGCCGCGCGGTGCAGCGCGGCGAGCCCTTCCCCACGCCGGGCGCGGCGATCGTCGCCTGCCTGGGCTTCTACGTCGATCAGGCCGAGCTCCTGCTGGAGAACATCGGCCGGCGGCTCGCCGCGGTCGAGGACTTCGTCCTGGCCGAGCCCCCCAATCCGCGCGACACCGAGCTGGGCGCGCTGCGCCGCGATATCGCCCGCCGCCGTCGGGAGCTGCAGGGTTTGCGCAGCGCCCTCGCCCGCGCGCACATCGGGCGCCAGGGCCGCCGCGTGGCGAGCCTGAGCGACGATCTTGCGGACCTCATCGCCTCGGTGGAGGACGTCGACCGCGACGCCGGCGTCCTGCAAGAGCGCGGCCGCCTGCTGCATGAAGAGATCGACACCCAGATCAACAACGCCACCAACCGCAGCATGCGCGCGCTGACGATCATCTCGACGCTGCTGATCCCGCCCACCCTGGTCACCGGGGCCTTCGGCATGAACGTCCCGGGCATACCCTTCGAGCATTCGCCGAGCGGCTTCCTGATCGCGGGCGCGCTGTGCGCGGCCGTGGTCGGGGCGGCGCTCTTGATCATCCGCCGCATCGGCATGTAGCCGCAGCGCCTCGGCCATCCTGCAGGAGGAAAAGCCGTGAACGACCAACCCACCTCCAGCGTGACGGTGACCCGCCGCTACGACGCCTCGCCCGAAAAGGTGTTCGACGCCTTCCTCGACGTAAGCGTGGCGCGCCGCTTCATGTTCGCCACGGCGAGCGGCGAGATGATCACAGCCGAGATCGACCCCAGGGTCGGTGGGGCCTTCAGCTTCACCGAGCGCCGTCCCGACATGGGCGACGTACGCCATGTCGGCGAGTACCTGGAGATCGACCGCCCGCGCAGGCTGGCTTTCACCTTCGCCGTCCCCCAGTTCGATCCGCGCATGACGACGGTGACCATCGAGATCGCGCCGGATGGCGACGGCTGCCGCCTGACCCTGACCAACGAAGGGGTCCCGCCGGACCACCTCGACAGCAACCGCGAAGGCTGGAGCCGCATCCTCGAGGGCCTGCTGCCGGCCTATGACGGCTTGCACGGCGCGGGCTGGCGCTAGCGGCCCGGGCTCGTTAGGCTCGCCCCGCGTGGCGCCGCCACCTACGCAAGGGTCAGCCGCGAGTCCCACATGCCCACCTTCCTGCACGTCGGCAGCGGCGAGAAGCGCAAGGACCGGACGACGCCGGCCTTCGGCCGCCCCGAGTGGTCGGAGATCCGCCTGGACATCGACCCCGGGGTCGCGCCCGACATCGTCTCGGACATGACCGACATGTCTGCGGTCGGCTCTGGAGCGGTAGAGGCGCTCTTCTCCTCGCACAACATCGAGCACCTCTACATCCACCAGGTGCCCGGCGCGCTGGCCGAGTTCCGCAGGGTGCTCAAGCCCGACGGCTTCGCGGTGATCCTCTGTCCCGACCTGCAGGCGATGGCCGCCCTTATCGCCGAGGACAAACTGCACGAGCCCGCCTACCAGTCGCGCGCCGGAGGCATCACGCCGCACGACACCCTCTATGGCCACGGCGGCCAGATCGCCCAGGGGCACACCTACATGGCCCATCGCTGCGGATTCACGCAGAGCAGCCTGATGCGCGCCCTGATGGATGCTGGCTTCGCGCGCGCCGCCGTGATGCGACGCCCCTTCGAGCTGGCGGCGGTGGCGACCAAGCCTCCCCTGGGGGACCAGGCGCTTCTGGCCCTGGTGCGGGAGCACTTTCCCGCCTGAGGCGCGGACGGGCTCAACCGGCCCAGAAGTCCCAGGAGAAGGCCAGGCAGAACACCGCCAGAGCCAGGGTGTTGCCCAGGGTCCACAGGCGATCGAACACCGGCTGGCGGCCCAGCCGGGCCGGAACCAGGAACAGCGCCGGCAGGCTCAGCACATAGCGATGCATGCCTTGGGCCGCCCCGCTGGTGAGCGCGATCACCAGAATCGCCAGGCCATACAGCGCCAGGGCCGGATCGCGGCGGACCAGCAGCAGGGTCGCGACGGCCGCGGCCGCCACGCCCCAGACCTCGACAAGATAGTAGGCCCGCGCCTGGGCGTCGCCGCTCGCCACGAGACCGAAGGCCTCGCGCCAGGAGTCCCAGGACAGCGACAGCCACATGAGGCCGCGCCCGAAGTGGTGCGTCTCGATGAAGTCGAAGCGCGCGCCGAACACCGCGCGCCACGCGAGATAGGCCGCGGCCGGCGCGCCGACGGCGGCCAGGCGGACGAGTTCCCCCGACCAGCGACCGGCGCGCAGGCGCCCCGGTCCACCGCCCTGCAGCCACATCCAGCCCAGCGGCAGCAGCAGCAGCGCTCCTGTCGAGCGGGTGAACGTCGCCAGCGCCGCAAACACGCCCGCCCACAGCCATCGGTCGCGACGCGCGAGCGCCAGGGCGCCGAACGACAGACCTAGGAACAGGCCCTCGGTATAGACCTGGGCCAGGAAGAAGCTCGCCGGCCAGACCAGCAGATAGGCCGCGGCCCTGAGGCCGTCGCCGCGCTCCGCCAGCTGCGCGCCCGCGGCCAGCTCGGCGATGGCGATCATCGCCGCCAGGGTCCCGGCGAGCGAGACGACGACGCCGGCCAGCGTCACGGTGGCGACGGGCGTGAGGCCCAACGGCTTCAGCGGCCAGGCCACGACGCGCATGGCCAGCGGATAGGCCGGGAAGAAAGCGTAGCTCACCGGGGTCCAGCCTGGGTGGGCGCCGCGCTGGCCGGAGGTCTCCGCCCCCAGGTCCGAGCCGGGAGCGATCGCGCGCATCGCCGGGTCGTCGTAACCGTTCAGGGCGATGGAGATGTAGTACTCCGAATCCCACGCCACCTGGGCGTTGAGGAACCGGTCCAGGATGTAGGGCTGGCTCTTGTGGCTGTCGGCGCGGGTCTCGTCGGCCGACCAGGCGGTCGCCCGGTCCGGCCTTTGCGGTTCGAAGCGGCCGGGCGCGAGCGCCTGGTAGCCCAAGAGGATCGCCGCCCAGCCGAGCCACAGGAGCACGATCCAGCGCAGCGGCGCACGGGCCAGGGTGTGGGACAAGGGCGTCTCCGAACAGCTTGGCCCTGTCTTAGCCGCCGCTCAGTCCGCCGCGAAGACCACTTGGCCGCCGATCAGGGTGGCGCGAACCTGGCCGGCGTCCGGCTCCGCCAGGGCCTCGGCGAGCGGGCTCGCCAGGAGACAGAGGTCGGCGCGCCCGCCGATCTCGATCCGCCGGCGCGGGCCGCCGGGATCGGCCTGCGCGCCGAGATAAAGGCCGAGCGCCGTGGCCGCATCGACCCGCTCGGCCTTGCCGATCGGCCGGCCCTCGCGGGTGCGCCGCCGGATCGCCGCAGCCATTCCGGCCCAGGGATCGGCCGCAGCGTAGGGCGCATCGGAGCTTCCCGCGACCGGCACGCCGGCCGACAGCAGCGAGGCGCAACGGTAGAGGTCGCCCTGCTCGGCCAAATCCACCTCGGCCAGGTAACGGTCGCCGCGCTCGAAGACGAAGGCCGATTGGGTGACGACCGTCAGACCGAGCCGCCTCAGCGTCGGGATCGCTTCGGCCGGGATCACCCCCCCGTGCTCGATGCGGTCGCCCGCCCGCGCGCCCGCGATCTCGAAGGCCGCGAGCGTCAGGGCCAATTCGCCGGCGGTGACGCAATGGACGGCGACCGCCCGCCCCTGTTGCCGCGCCCCTTCGATGCGCGCGATGAAGTCGTCCAGCTCGATAAGCCGCGCATCGTCCAGCAGCACCTTCACCGGCCCGACCGCGAAGGCGCGATCCGAAGGCCCGGCGAGCGGCCCCGCGCTCATCAGGCTGAGCCGCTGCGGCAGGGCGCCGGCCCGATGCCCCGCAGCCAGGATCCCGGCGGCCGCGGCGTCGGTGGTGGC
>NZ_DATELG010000367.1:0-7900 GCF_035276905.1 Phenylobacterium sp.
CGACCGCCGTCCGGATGAGGATGACGACGCCCGCCGCCGCGCGGCCGCGCCGTCCAAGGCCATCTCCCGCGCCAAGGGCGCCCCGCAGCGCCGCGAAGGCCGCCTGACCATCCAGACCGTGGCCGGCGACGGCGAGGGCGCCGAGCGGATGCGCTCGCTGGCTTCGGTCCGCCGCGCCCGCGAACGCGAGCGCGAGAAGCGCAAGGGCGGCGGCCAGGAGCAGGCGCGCGTCGCCCGCGAGGTGGTCATCCCCGACGTGATCACGGTGGGCGAGCTCGCCAACCGCATGGCCACCCGCGGGGTCGAGGTCATCAAGTTCCTGATGCGTCAGGGCGTGATGCTGAAGATCAACGACGTCATCGACAACGACACCGCCGAGCTGGTGGCCACCGAGTTCGGCCACACGGTGAAGCGCGTCTCGGAAGCCGACGTCGAAGAGGGCTTCATCGGCGCCGAGGACGTGGACGATCATCTGGTCGGCCGCCCGCCGGTCGTGACTGTGATGGGCCACGTCGACCACGGCAAGACCAGCCTGCTCGACGCCCTGCGCGCGACCGACGTGGTCGCCGGCGAGCACGGCGGCATCACCCAGCACATCGGCGCCTATCAGGTGCGGCTGGCCGACGGCCAGGCGGTGACCTTCCTCGACACCCCCGGCCACGCCGCCTTTTCCGCCATGCGGATGCGCGGCGCGAACGTGACCGACATCGTGGTGCTGGTGGTGGCCGCCGACGACGGCGTGATGCCGCAGACGGTCGAGGCCATCAATCACGCCAAGGCCGCCGGCGCGCCGATCATCGTGGCGATCAACAAGATCGACAAGCCGGACGCCGATCCGACCCGGGTGATCAACGAGCTGCTGCAGCATGAGATCGTGGTCGAAAGCCTCGGCGGCGAGACGCAGGCGATCGAGGTCTCCGCCAAGGAGAAGATGGGCCTGGAGGACCTGATCGAGGCGATCCTGCTGCAGGCCGAGGTGCTCGACCTGAAGGCCAACCCCGATCGCACCGCCGACGGCGTGGTGATCGAGGCCAAGCTCGATCGCGGCCGCGGCGCCGTCTCGACGGTGCTGGTCAAGCGCGGCACCCTGAAGCGCGGCGACATCGTCGTGGCCGGCGACACCTTCGGCCGGGTTCGCGCCCTGCTGAACGAGCGCGGCGAACAGCTGACCACCGCCGGCCCCTCGGTGCCGGTGGAGATCCTCGGCCTGGACGGGACGCCCGCGCCGGGCGAGCCGTTCGCCGTCGTCGAGAACGAGGCCCGCGCCCGCGAGCTCACCGAGTACCGCGTGCGGGTGAAGCGCGAAAAGACCGGCTCGCCCACCCAGGGCGCCAGCCTCGCCGACATGATGGCCCGGCTCGCCGACAAGAAGGTCTCCGAGCTGCCGGTGGTCATCAAGGCCGACGTGCAGGGCTCGGCGGAAGCCATCGTCGGCTCGCTCGACAAGCTGGCCACCGACGAGGTGCGCGCGCGCATCATCCTCTCGGGCGCCGGCGCGATCAGCGAAAGCGACGTCATGCTGGCCAAGGGCGCCGGCTCGCCGATCCTCGGCTTCAACGTCCGCGCCTCCAAGCAGGCGCGCGACCTGGCCGACCGCGAGGGCGTGGAGATCCGCTACTACTCGATCATCTACGACCTGATCGACGACATCAAAGGCGTGCTCTCGGGCATGCTGGCGCCGATCCAGCGCGAGACCTTCCTCGGCAACGCCGAGGTCCTGCAGGTCTTCGACATCACCAAGGTCGGCAAGGTCGCGGGCTGCCGCGTCACCGACGGCGTCGTCCGCAAGGGCGCGCGGGTGCGGATCGTCCGCGACGGCGTCGTGGTCCTCGAGCTCGGCGTCCTGCAGACGCTCAAGCGCTTCAAGGACGAGGTGGGCGAGGTCCAGTCCGGCCAGGAATGCGGCATGGCCTTCCAGGGCTTCCAGGACATCAAGGTCGGCGACACGATCGAGTGCTTCAACCTCGAAGAGGTCAAGCGGTCGCTGTAGGGCGGCCGTGATCTCGCCGCCTTGTTGCGGTAGAGCTTGAGCATGAGCCGCATCCGCGCCCTTCTCTTCGGCCTCGCCGCCGTCGCCCTTTCCGCCTGCGCCACGGCGCAGCGGCTGGACGCGGCCGGCGACGTGCACGCCCTCCTGATCTCCATCCGCGACAACGACCAGGCGGCGTTCGAGGCCCACGTCGACCGGCCGGCGCTGAAGCAGGAGCTGCAGGCCAAGCTCGACCAGCGGCTCGGCAAGGACGAGCGGCTGAAAGGCATCGCCGCCCTGCTCGGCCCCTCGGTGATCGACTTCGCCGGCGACACGCTGTTGCAGCCGCGCGTCTTCCGCACGGTGGCCGAACATTACGGCTACACCGCCCAGACCCGCATCCCGAGCCAGGTCGAGCTGGCCGCGGCCTTAAAGCCCCTGCCCGACGGCCGCGTCTGCGCCGTCAGCAAGAAGGACGGCCCCTGCCTGCTGATCTTCAGCAAGGAGCAAGGCGTCTGGAAGCTGTCCGGCTTCGAGGGCGACATGTCGATGCTGCGGATCAAGCTCTGAGGCCGTAGCGCCCCCTTTCCACTCTCCGTCATGGCCCGGCTTGTCGGGCGATGACGGAATAGGTTGGCTGGACTTCCGGCGCGCTCACGCCTAGAAGCGCGCCCTTCCTTCGCTGAGCGGCGCGTCCGACCCGCGCCCCAGTCCATCGAGGCCGTTCCATGAAGCGTCACACCGACCGCGGGCCCGCCCAGGGCCCAACCCAGCGCCAGTTGCGCGCCGGCGAGCTGATCCGCCACGCCCTGGTCGACATCCTGCGCGAGGAGGATTTCTCCGACGCCGCGCTCGAGGGCGTCTCGGTCACCGTCACCGAGGTCAGGATGAGTCCCGACCTGCGCCACGCCACCGTCTTCGTCGAGCCGCTCGGCGGCGGCCGTGCGGACGAGGTCGTGGAGGGCCTGAACCGGCATGCGAAGTTCCTGCGCGGCCGGCTGGGGCGCAGCATCGACATGAAGTTCACCCCGGACCTGAAGTTCCTGCACGACGAGAGCTTTAACGAGGCCCAGCGGATGGACCGGCTGTTCGACGATCCCAAGGTCCAGCAGGACCTGCGCCACGACTTCACGCCCGACGCGCCTTCGGATCGCTGGAAGGACGAGGACTGATGGGCCGGCGGCGGAAGGGCGAGGCGGTCTCGGGCTGGATCTGCCTCGACAAGCCCTACGACATCACCTCGACCCATGCCGTGAGCCGAGTGCGGCGGATCTTCAACGCCCAGAAGGCGGGCCACGCCGGCACGCTCGATCCCCTGGCCACCGGGATCCTGCCGATCGCGCTGGGCGAGGCGACCAAGACCGTCCCGTTCCTGATGGATGCGGACAAGGCCTACCGCTTCACCATCGCCTGGGGGCGGACCACGGCGACCTACGACCGCGAGGGCGAGACGCTGGCCGCCTCGGACGTGCGCCCGACCCTGGCCCAGGTCGAGGCGGTGCTGCCGCGCTTCGTGGGCGAGATCGAACAGATCCCGCCGGCCTATTCGGCGATCAAGGTCGACGGGGAGCGGGCCTACGACCTGGCCCGCGCCGGCGAGGCGGTGGAGTTGAAGGCCCGCACCGTGGTGATCCATTCGGCGCGCGTCGCCGACGCGGCCGACGCCGACCACCTCACCCTGGAGATCGAGTGCGGCAAGGGCACCTACGTCCGCGCCCTGGTGCGCGACCTGGCCGAGGCGCTGGGCGCCTGCGGCCACGTCAGCGACCTGCGGCGGACGCGAGTCGGCGGATTTGCCGAACAGTCTGCGGTGACGCTGGAATTGCTTGAGGAATTCGGGCATAAGGCCCGCCAGTCGGAGGCTTTGCTTCCGGTCGAGACCGCGCTGGACGACATCCCGGCGCTGGCCGTGACCGACGAAGACGCCTTCAGACTGAAGCAGGGACGATCGATCGTTCTCGTTCCCCGACAGGTGGAGACGGTGAAAGCCAGGCTCAGGCCGGGCTCGCGCACCGTTTCGGCGATGGCGGGCGGGACGGTCGTGGCGCTCTGCGAGATGCGCGCGGGCCGGCTCGAACCCTCGCGGGTCTTCCATCTTGAAAAGAGCGGAGACTAACCGATGTCGATCACGGCCGAACGCAAGGCTGAACTGATCAAGACCCATGCCCGCGGCGACGCGGACACGGGCAGCGCCGAAGTCCAGGTCGCGATCCTCTCCGAACGGATCGCCAACCTGACCGAGCACTTCAAGACGCACAAGAAGGACAACCACTCGCGCCGGGGCCTGCTCAAGCTCGTCTCCCAGCGCCGGTCTCTGCTGGACCACCTGAAGAAGTCCGACGTGTCGCGTTACCAGAAACTGATCGAGACCCTCGGCCTGCGCCGCTAGTCAACGGTTGGTGAACCGCTCCCCGGTTGATCCCAACCGGGAGAGCGGCTCTGAATAGTCCTATCGCCGCTCCTCCGTGACAGGCCGGGGGACCGATGCGGCGCCTTAAGGGGGCCCCGAGACGCTGGGCCGCCCGCTCGTACGCCGAGGGTTCACAGAAATCCTCATCCGCCTGTTCGAATGGAGAGGATTTCGGAAGTCCGACGCCCTGTCCGCCCCCGCCGGGAATACGCCCGCGGGATGAGAAAGAAGCAAAAATGTTCGATATCAAGCGCAAGACCATCGAGTGGGGCGGCAAGACGCTCACGCTCGAAACCGGCCGCATGGCCCGTCAGGCCGACGGCGCGGTCCTGGCCACCTACGGCGAGACCATGGTGCTCGCCACCGCCGTGTTCGCGAAGTCGCCGAAGCCCGGCCAGGACTTCTTCCCGCTGACGGTGAACTACCAGGAGAAGTTCTACGCCGCCGGCAAGATCCCCGGCTCCTTCCCCCGCCGCGAAGGCGCGCCCTCCCAGAAGGAGACGCTGACCTCGCGCCTGATCGACCGTCCGATCCGCCCGCTGTTCGTCAAGGGCTTCAAGAACGAGGTCCAGGTGGTGGCGACGGTGCTCGCCCATGACCTGGAGAACGATCCCGACATCGTCGCCATGGTCGCCGCCTCGGCCGCCCTGGTGCTCTCGGGCGCGCCCTTCATGGGCCCGATCGGCGCGGCCCGCGTCGGCTTCATCGACGGCCAGTACGTGCTGAACCCGACCCTCGACGAGCAGAAGACCTCGAAGATGGACTTGGTCGTCGCCGGCACCCACGACGCGGTGATGATGGTCGAATCCGAGATCCAGGAGCTCTCCGAGGAGCAGGTCCTGGGCGGCGTCACCTTCGCCCACAAGTCGATGCAGCCGGTGATCGACGCGATCATCGAGCTGGCCGAGCACGCCGCGAAGGAGCCGTTCGACTTCGCCGCGGACGACACCGACGCGATCAAGGAGAAGGTCAAGGCGGTGATCGGCGCAGACCTGCGGGCCGCCTATCAGATCACCGGCAAGACCGAGCGCCACGCGGCCATCTCCGCGGCCAAGGACAAGGCGCTCGGCCAGTTCGCCAAGTCGGACGCCAACCCGGACGGCTATGACGCCAACAAGCTGGGCGGCGTCTTCAAGGACCTGGAGGCCGACATCGTCCGCCGCTCGATCCTGGAGACCGGCAAGCGGATCGACGGGCGCACCGTCGACCAGGTCCGCCAGATCGTCTCGGAAGTGGGCGTGCTGCCCCGGGCCCACGGCTCGGCGCTGTTCACCCGCGGCGAGACCCAGGCGCTGGTCGTGGCCACGCTGGGCACCGGCGACGACGAGCAATTGATCGACGCGCTCGAAGGCAAGTACTTCGAGAAGTTCATGCTGCACTACAACTTCCCGCCCTTCTCGGTGGGCGAGACCGGCCGCATGGGCGCCCCCGGGCGTCGTGAGGTCGGCCACGGCAAGCTGGCCTGGCGGGCGATCCGTCCGATGCTGCCGTCGGCGGAAGAGTTCCCCTACACCATCCGCCTGGTCTCCGAGATCTTCGAGTCCAACGGCTCGTCGTCGATGGCCTCGGTCTGCGGCTCGTCGCTGGCGCTGATGGATGCGGGCGTTCCGCTGAAGAAGCCGGTCTCCGGCATCGCCATGGGCCTGATCCTGGAAAGCGACGGCTTCGCCGTGCTGTCCGACATCCTGGGCGACGAAGACCACCTGGGCGACATGGACTTCAAGGTCGCCGGCACCGCTGACGGGATCACCTCCCTGCAGATGGACATCAAGATCGCCGGCATCACCGAAGAGATCATGCGCAAGGCCCTGCAGCAGGCGAAGGGCGGCCGCGACCACATCCTGGGCGAGATGGCCAAGGCCATGGAAGCGCCGCGCCACGAGCTCGGCGAATACGCGCCCAAGATCGAGACCATGAAGATCCCGGTCGACAAGATCCGCGAAGTGATCGGCTCGGGCGGCAAGGTCATCCGCGAGATCGTGGAAAAGACCGGCGCCAAGATCGACATCGGCGAGGACGGCACGATTAAGATCGCGGCCGCCGAGCAGGCGAAGATCGACGCGGCCCGCGAGTGGATCAAGTCGATCGCCTCGGAGCCGGAAGTCGGTCAGGTCTACACCGGCAAGGTGGTGAAGATCGTCGACTTCGGCGCCTTCGTGAACTTCTTCGGCGCCCGCGACGGCCTGGTCCACGTGAGCCAGATCTCCAACGAGCGCGTGAACAAGGTCTCCGACGTCCTGCAGGAAGGCCAGGCCGTGAAGGTCAAGCTTCTCGGCTTCGACGACCGCGGCAAGACCCGCCTCTCCATGAAGGTCGTCGACCAGGAGACCGGCGAGGACCTGTCGAAGAAGGAAGAAAAGGCCGAGGAATCCGCCGACGCCTGAGGGTGCGGCTGATCAAGGTTGAAGACGAGGGGCGGCCGCAGCGATGCGGCCGCCTTTTTTCATTCCGCTCAAGTGCGAAGCAGACCTTACGAATGGCCGCATGGGGTGGAAATCTACCTCTCCCGCCGTGCGGGAGAGGGGGACCGCTCGCCGAGCGCAGCGGAGAGCGAGCGGTGGAGAGGGAAAGCCGCCGCCAGCGCGCCGCCGCCTTGATCAACGCGGTTGAGACCCCTTGGGCGCGGCTCGCCCCCACCCCCACGCGCTCTTCGCTACGCTCGGCCCGCGGGTCCTCTCCCCCGCTGCGCGGGGGAGCTGCAAGGGCATATTTGGGTCGGGAGCGCCAGCTAGCCCTCTTTTGGCAAGCCGACCTTGATGAAGTTCCACGGGGTTCGACAGATCTTGACGGCTACCGTGAGTATGCGACCTTCAAAACTCAAGGTAGTGAAGAGGCGACGGGGATGCGCATTTTGCAGGCCACGTTTGGAGAGCTATTCGGCGCAGCCTTCGCCGTCGGCTTGGCATTTGACGCTGCGCTCTTCGTACTGGGCCTGCTCGCGGCGATCATACAGCCTGGCTTTTTTCACTCGGGCGTTACCCCGGGCACACAGGTTGCCGCGTCCTCTCCCGCGCAAGCGATCGGCGTGCTCGTACTGATGATGTTGTTTGCTGTTATTGCGAACCTTCTCGTCTCATCGGGCGGCGCGGGGCTGACTGTCCTTGGGCGTTTTCTCAAGATTCTGCCGAAAGGTGCGAAAGCGTAAATGCTCCGCATCTGCCCGTCGAGGCGGAAGGTCCGAGTTGGGGTCGAAGGCACCCCTTGCCGCTTTTCCCGAAAGCGGACCTCCAAGTCGTTGGAAACGCATCGCCAGATGCTTCCCAGGCTTCAAACTCCTGGCAAGATGCGAGCCTGCCGGTCCAGGCCTGTCAAGGATCGCGCCTCCGGCGCGACCGCGTAGCGGCGAGCCCTGCGGGCTCGTCCTTGAGAGGCCTGGACCGGCAGGCAGACTGGCCGCCATGAGATTTAAGCCCTTCCTCCCTCGCGAAGCGGGGGAGGGGGACCACGGGCCGAGCGCAGCGAAGAGCGCGTGGTGGAGGGGGCAGGCGGCTGGCAAGGGTCGTTGAGCTGCGAAATCGGGA
>NZ_DATELG010000368.1:0-13139 GCF_035276905.1 Phenylobacterium sp.
CCTGAGCGCCCGGCGGTAGCGGCCGTAGCCGCCGAACAGCTCGTCGCCCCCCTCGCCGGTCAGCACCACGGTCAGCGTATCCTTCGCCGCCTCGGCCAGCTTGTAGGTCGGCAGGGTGGCGTAGTCGGCGGTGGGGTCGTCCAGCGCCCAGGCGACCTTCGGCAGGATCCGCCAGAAGTCGGCCTCGTCGAACGTGGTCTCGCGCCAGTCGAGGTTCAGGGCGCGGGCGACGCGCTCGGCCTGCGCCCGCTCGTCCTTGGCGCCGGGGGCGTCGAAGCCGCAGGTGAAGGCGGTGACCGGCCGTTCGTTCAGCCGGGCCATCAGGGTGGCGATCGCCGCGGAATCGATCCTGCCGGAGAGGAACAGGCCGTAGGGCACGTCCGAGCGCTGGTGCACCCGGACGCTGTCCTCCAGCACGGCGTCGAGGCGGGCGAGGAGCTGGGCCTCGGCAGTCCCGAACGCCCCCTCCGTCTCGCTACGCGAGCCACCTCCCCCGCTGCGCGGTGGAGGAGCGGTCGCTGCTCCCCCGCCTGCGGGGTTCGGCGCCAAGGCCCTTCTGCGCCAGCCCCCGACCACCTTCCCGTCCCGCACCTCCAGCACCTCGCCGGGCGCCAGCCGGCGCACCCCACGGAAGATGCTGGCCTCGCCCACGGTGTAGCTGAAGCCCAGGAGCTCGCGTCCGGCGTCTTCGTTCATCTGGGGCTTCGCCAGCCCGGCGGCGAAGAACGCCCTGGGCTCGGAGGCGAAGGCCAGGCCGCCCTCGTGCTCCAGCAGGTAGAGCGGCTTGATGCCGAACGGATCGCGCGCCAGCCAGGTGCGTCCGTCCGCCCCGATCAGGCACAGGGCGTACATGCCGCGCAGACGGTCGAAGGCGGCCGCGCCTTCTCGCGCATAGAGGTGCAGCAGCGGCTCGAAGTCGGAGCCGGTGGCGAGCTCGCCCGCCAGCTGGAAGTCGCGCGCCAGCTCGACGTAGTTGTAGATCTCGCCGTTGCCGATCACCGTCGCGCCGCAGGCGTGCAGCGGCTGCCAGCCGCCCTCCAGGTCGATGATCGAAAGGCGCGCGTGGGCCAGGGCGGCGTGGGCGGTCGTCTCAATCCGCACGCCGTCGGGTCCGCGATGGGTGATCGCCCCGATCATCGACGCGACAAGCGTCTTTGGGCGCGCCTGGCCGGCCGCGCCCGGGGCGGGGCCGAGAAGTCCTGCGACGCCGCACATCAGAGCGCCCCGTAGTCCGAGAACAGCGCCTTCCACTGGGCGACCACGGCGGCTTCGGAGAACTCCAGCTCCACCCGCTGGGCGCCGCGCCGGGCCAACCGCGCGCGCAGGCGCTCGTCCGCCAGCAGGCGCCGGACCCCCTCGGCCAGGGCCTGGGCGTCGTCGACCGGCGCCAGCAGGCCGTCCCTGCCATCCTCGATCAGCGCCTTCGGCCCCTGGCTGGCGGCGGCCACGATCGGCAGGCCATGGGCCCAGGCCTGGATCACGACGTTGCCCAGCGGCTCGTAGCGCGAGGGAAAGACGCAGACGTCAGCCGTCCGATAGAGCGCCGAGGCGTCGTTGCGCCAGCCCAGGAACCGCACCCGCCGGTCGACGCCCAGCGCCACCGCCATCGACTTCAGCCGCGCCTCCTCGGGCCCCGCGCCGGCGATCCACAGCCAGGCCTCCGGCGTCAGCGCCAGCGCCTGCAGGGCGATGTCGTGGGCCTTGGCCTCGTGCAGCCGGCCCATGGCCAGCAAGAGCGGCGCGCCCGCCGGCGTCGACAGGCTCTCGCGCGCCACCGGCAGGGTCTCGGGCGGGGCGGCGGCGAAGTTGGGAATGTAGCGCACCCGGCCCGCCGGCCAGCCCTGGTTCACGATCCATTCGGCGATGTCCTCGGTGTTGGCGACCAGGACGTCGAAGCCGTCGTAGTATTTGAGGTTGTAGTAGCCGCCCAGCCGGCCGACCCGCGCCCACGGCCCCTTCGGCGTGTGGCGCGCGGCGCGGTTCATCCAGGCCAGCGCCAGTTTCGCCCCGTTCAGCCGCCCATAGCCGGCCGCCGCGGTCTTGGTCAGGATGTCGATCGGGCCGCCGAAGCCCAACACCTTGACCGGCACGCCGGCCGCCTTCAGCGCCGCCTCGCGCGCGGCGTGGCGCCGCAGCGCCACGGCCTGGCCCACGCCCGCCCGGGCGAGCGCGCGCACGAGGTCGACGAAATAGGTCTCGGCCCCGCCGTCGCCGGCCGTCCCCAGGAGATGCAGCACGCTCATGAGGCTGCAAGCCTAGACGCTCGCGCGTCCGCGCCCAAGCCGCTTGAAGAGCTGAAAGTCTGACCCTATAACCCGCGCCTCGCTCGCGAGCCTGCGCGTGCGGACCCGTGGCTGGGTAGCTCAGATGGTTAGAGCGGTGGATTCATAACCCACAGGTCGGCGGTTCGATCCCGCCCCCAGCTACCATTTCATACAAAGCGGGACCCCGGTCAGGAACACCGCTAAGTCATGACCACTATCAAAGGCGGCCGGCCAGACTTGTGGCAAGCTTCCGGCTTTCTTGGACAAGGAGGCGGAAATGCGCGGGCCGGCGAAGACGGTTTCAGCTGCGGACCGAATTGCGCGAGGCAGTGCGGTCGGTGACGCGATCGCCCAGTCACGCACCCTGGCGAGCGGCGTCAGCGAAACCTGGGGCAGGGAAAGCCAAGCCTTTTTCAACGATTGGATGCGTGACGCCCTGGAGGCCCTGCGCGGCATGCAAGCCGCCCGTTCTCCGATGGACGTCTTGGGTGTTCAGCAAAGGTGGCTGCTGGCGCGCGGGTCCGCCTGGATTGACGCCGGCGTGCGGATGGCGACAGGGGCTTCGCTGCTGGCGGAGGACTCCGTCGCCACCCTCAAAGATTTCCGCCTGCCGGAGTAGGATTTACTGCGCCAGCCGCACGGTCGAAGACGCCGCGGTGCTCGTCGTGGCGGAAGGCAGGTCACGCACGGCCCCCAGCTGCCGGCGCTCCGAGCGCGCTTCACGCAGAACCAGGACGCCGATCAGCAGCCAGACGATGCCGGCGGTCGGCCCATCGGCCAGGCCCGAAGCCAGGCCGAAAACCAGGAACAGCCAGCCCGTCGCTTCCGTGCAGGCCGACGTCAAGCGGCTTGCCAGGCGCGCACGCGCACCCTTGCCTGACACCAGCGCCGACAGGATCCGTCCACCGTCGAAAGGCAGGGCCGGCAGCAGGTTCATCGCCATGAAGACGATGTTCAGGGTGACCAGCGCCGCCAGCGCGCCCACGACGGCCTCGGGCCCGGGGGCGACATAGACGATCCTGGCGGCCGCCAGCATCGCTGCGGCGAGGACCAGGTTCGAGACCAGGCCAAGGGCCGCCGCCGCAAGCTCCGACCGCAGGCGGCCGACCCAAAGGGCGAGCTCGTGCACGCCGATCGAGGCCGCGGCGCCGAAGATGAATACGGCGTTGCCGAGAGCGCCGTCGGGCAGGCCCTGGAAGGTCTGCAGGGTTGAGCTATCTCCGACGACCCAGGCCAGCGCGAGGGCGAGGAGGGGCCAGTTGGACGCTTCCAAGACCGCCGCGTGCTTCGACATCGTCGCCTCGTCTCCGGCGGCGCGGATTTTCCGATCCGGCCGCTCTGGAGCAGGATGGGCGTGGGAGCGCTGAAACGAAATTCCGCGTGGTCCCCTAAGTAGCGTTGCGGATCCCTCGCCGGGGTCTGGATCTTGACGCGGCTCAAAACCTCGGTGCGGCGCGCGTCCCAAGCTCGGCCGCGCAACACTGGAGGTTCTCGATGACGCCCTATCTCGCGCTCGTGCTCGCGGGCTTCACCCTGTTCGTCGGCGCTCTCGGCGTGGTGACGCTGCAGGGCTGGGTCGCCGCCCTGAAGGCGCGCCCCGCGGGGTCGGGCGTTCGCCGGCGCTGAGGCGATGCGAGATCAGAAGCCGGCGAGCAGGGCGATGCGGACCAGTTCCGACAGCCCGTTCGCCCGCGTCTTGCTCATGACGTTGGCGCGGTAGACCTCGACGGTGCGCGGGCTGATGCCGAGTTCGTAAGCGATCACCTTGTTCATCTTGCCGGCGACCACGCCGCGCAGCACCTCGCGCTCGCGGGCGGAGAGGGTCTGCAGCATCTGCTCGAACCGCTCGCGCTCGGCGTGCTGCGAGTCGGTCTCGGCCTGGGCGTCGAGCGCCATGCGGATCGATTTCAGCAGGGCTGCGTCGTCGAACGGCTTCTCCAGGAAATCGATGACGCCGGCCCGCATCGCCTCGACCGCCAGCGGCACGTCGCCGTGGCCGGTGATCACCACCACCGGCAGTTTCAGGCCATGCGCCGTCATGTGGCGGACGAGATCGAGCCCGGTCATGCCGGGCATGCGCACGTCGGTGACGACGCAGCCGCCGCTCAGGCCGCCCGCGACCTCCAGAAAGGCTTCGGCGGAAGGATAGGTGCGGGCCGGCAGGTCGTTCATCTCCAGCACGAAGCTCAGCGCCGCGCGCACCGCCTCGTCGTCGTCGATCAGGTGCACGACCGGTTCAGTCATCCTTGACGTTCTCCTGCTGAGCGACCTCTTCCCGCCGCACCGCCGGCAGGGTGAAGCGGAAGGTGGCCCCGCCCTCGGGATTGGACTCCACCCAGATGCGGCCGCCGTGGCCCTCGATGATGGTCCGCGAGATCGACAGGCCGACCCCCATGCCCTCCGCCTTGGTGGTCATGAACGGCTTGAACAGCTGCTCGGCGACCTGCGGGCTGAGGCCATGGCCGGTGTCGCGGACGAAGACCTCGATCATGTCGCCCGGCGCAGGCCTGGCGCCGACGGCGACGACCTTCTGCGGCGCGGCTTCCATCGCCTCGACGGCGTTGCGGATCAGGTTGAGCGCGACCTGCTGAATCTGCACCTTGTCCACCAGCGCGAGGTCGACGTCCGGCGACCAGTGGAAGGTCAGGCGGACGTTGCGGTCGCGGGCGCCGATCATCGCCAGGGCGCCGGCCTCTTCGATCAGCGGCGGCAGATGCTCGATCCGGCGGTCGGCCTCGCCCTTGGAGACGAACTCGCGCAGGCGGCGGATGATCTGCCCGGCGCGCAGCGTCTGCTCGGCGCCCTGGCCGATCATCTCCTTCAGGCGGTCGCGGTCCAGGGGATCGCGGTCGACCAGCAGCTGGCTTCCCTTCATGAAGCTCGTCGCGGCGGTCAAAGGCTGGTTGAGCTCGTGGGCCATGGCCGAGGCCATCTCGCCCAGCGCCGTCAGGCGCGACACGTGCACCAGCTGGCCCTGGAGATCCTGCAGCCGGCGCTCCGCCGCCTGGCGTTCCGTCAGGTCGCGCACGAAGCCGGTGAAGAAGCGGTGCTCGCCGGACTTCATCTCGCCGACGGCCAGCTCCATCGGAAAGGTGGCGCCGTCCTTGCGCTCGCCCACCACGACCCGGCCGATGCCGATGATCCGGCGCTCGCCCGTCGACATGTAGCGTCCGAGGTAGCTGTCGTGGGCGCTGCGGTAGGGCTCCGGCATCAGGACGCTGACGTTGCGGCCGACCACCTCCGCAGAGCTCCAGCCGAACTGCCGCTCGGCCGCGGCCGAGAAGGAGTGGATCCGGCCGTGCTCGTCGATGACGACCATGGCGTCGGGCACGGTGTCGAGGATCGACTGCAGGTGGTCTTCGCGTCCCCTCAGGTCGTCGATCAGGCGCTGCACGCTGGCGCTGTTGCGCAACATGCGCGTTCCGGTCGCCCCGATCACCACGGCCAGAAGGGCGAACACCGTCGCCCGCACCAGGACCTCGGCGTCGCCGACCGACTTAAAGCCGATGATGGTCAGGCCGCAGAAGCCGGACAGCAGGCCCGCGAGCACCGTCGGCCAGAAGCCGCCGGTCCAGGCGCTCGCCAGCAAGGCCGGGACGAACAGCAGGAAGACGAGATCGTCGTGGAAATACCGATCCAGCGCCAGGCGAAGGCCCGCGCACAGCGCGGTCGCCAGGACCGCGACGGCGTAGCCGCGCCACGGAGGCGTCGAGCGGCTCAATTCCGCGATCCTGGGGGGCAGTGTCGCCATGGCCGCCGATCCGTCTGGGCCGGTCTTATAGCAGCCAAGTTTCGCCGGCGGCCATGGCCCCCGGCGCCGGCGAGGCCTCGCCTCATTCGGGCCGCAGCGTCCGCACGTAGGCCAGCAGGTCCGCGCGCTCGTCCTGAGAGAAGGTGATCGGCGGCATGCGGTCGACGCCGTGGGCGGAGACCTGCGCGAAACGGATCGACAGCTGCGCCGGATCGTAGCGGTCCACCAGCCGCCGGAAGGCGGGGCCCTCGTAGGGCGGGCCGTCGTCGGCGCTGACGTTGTGGCAGCCGCCGCACCTGCGCCGAGCGAACGCCTCTCCGCGCTGGGCGGCGGGCTCCAGCCGCGAAGCCGACAACTGGTGGCCGGACCCGGCGGCGGCGATCGGCGCTGCGGCGCCGAGGCCGATCGCCGCCGCCAGGACGACGGCCAGGGTCGCGCGCGGCCTCAATGGCTGAGCAGCAGGAAGCATGGGACGTGCCGCATGAGCTCGAAGGTGACGCCTCCGAAGACCCATTCGCGGGCGCGGCTGTGGCCGTAGGCGCCGGCCACGATGAGGTCCGCCCCGGCCTGTTCCGCCGTCTTCGTGAGGATGGCGACGACCTCGTCGGGCCCGCCCCGGGCGGCGGCTGGCCGCGCCTTCACGCCGTGCCGCCTCAGGGCGGCGCAGACGTCGGCGGCCTGGAAGGCCGCGTTCTCGTCCTCCTGAGCCGCGCAGACCGCCTGAACGATCACGTCGTTCGCGCGCGACAGCAGCGGCAGGGCGTCGGCCACGGCGCGGCGGGCCTCGCGGGTGTCCTTCCACGCGACCACGACGGCTTCGCCCCGCAGCCGGCGGGCGCCGGGCGGGGCCAGCAGCACTGGGCGACCGGCGGTCATCACCAACTCGGCCGGGTCGACTGAGCGGCAGCCGCCGCCGCGGGCCTGCGGGCTGGCGACCACCAGGTCGGCGGCGCGCGCGTTGCGCACCAGGGCGCGGATCGGAAAGTCCTGGGCCGAGCGCCATTCGCCGTCGAGCCCCTCGGCCTCCTTCCGAAAGGCCTTCTCGGCGGCCTGCAGGTCGTTGTTGACCTGCTCCTGCAGCAGCACGAGCCATTCGCCGGTCGCATAGCCCATGAGCGGATCCGGCGCCGGAAACGGCTCGATGGTCTCCGCGCCCAGACCGATCAGGCGCGCCTGCAGGTCGCGCGCGAGCTCCACCGCGACCTGCAGGCGTTGCCGCGCGCCCGGAACCGGCTCCACGTGCACGAGGACCGAGGCGTAGCGCTGGGCGAGCAACTGGGCCGAAGTCTCCGGCCGTTCCTGGGTGAGGGCCTGGGTGAGGGTCATCGCGAGTCTCCTTCGCGCGCGCGGCCACGGCGCCCAGCGGCGCGTGGCGTCGGTTGTTGCTAGGCGGCCATCGCCTCCAGGGCGCCCCACTTGCGGACCTCGAAGCGGCGGTTGGAGGGAAATTCGACGATCGCCTCGCCCTGCAGCTGGGTCAGCATCCGCGAGACGGTCTCGATGGTCAGGCCAAGGTAGTCGGCCATGTCGCGGCGCCCCATCGGCATGTCGACGGGGGCCGACGGTTCGCGTTGGGCGAGGCTCAGGAGGAAGCTGGCGACGCGTTCGCGCGCACTGCGCCGGCCCAGCAGCATGACGTGATCCTGCAGGCGGTCCATCTCGCGGGCCGTGGCCTCGAGGATCGCCCGGTCGACCGCCGCCTCGCCGGCGAAGGCGCGCACCGCGCTGCGCCGAACGACCTGCAGCTCGCACGCCGTCAGGCCGTCAGCCGCGAACCTGTGCAGGGGGCCAGGCTCCAGTCCGACGAGATCGCCCGGGTAGTAGAAGTCGCCGACCTGTCGGCGGCCGTCGGCGGTCAGCTTCGAGGTGCGGACCACCCCGCGCAGCACGCGGTAGAACATCTCGGCGGCATCATCCTGCGCGTAGATCTCCGCCTCGCGCTGGAAGCGCACGCGCGTGCCGAGACGATCGAAGGCCTCGAGCAGGGCGGCGGGCGGGCGTTCGGCGTCGCGTTCGTCGACGAGGGTGGGGCGGTTCATCTTGGCCTCCGTGCTGGTGGCCAAGTGGTACGCCCAGGCTCGGCGCCCCGACATTTCGGAGCGTCACCTACGTACTGGCCCGGAGGGGCGGCCCAGGTCGGTGACCACGCCGCCGTGCGAGATGAACCGCGACTGCGCGCGACAGCGTTGGAGGGTGGAGACGATCTGGGCGGGCAAGGTCATAATGGCCGGGCGCTGCTGCTGTCCGGGGTGAAGGTTCCGATGGCGGCTGCGGTTGCTGGGGTCATGAAAGTTTTACGGAGGCGACGGATGGCGCGCCCGCCAAGCCGCGACGTTTCGGCCGCGCCCGCGCCGGCTAATCGCCATTTTTCCGACTCCGAATATCCGCAAGCGAACTCGGTAAGGCACGTGGGTTGCAGTCCAAGGGAGAATGAGCGTTGAGCCGACGTCTGGAATTCCGCGGTCAGTCGGGCGCCGTCTACTCGTTCACCCGTCTCGAGGGCCAGGCTCTGAAGCCGATCGGCGTGACCTATGTGATCGCCGAGGCGGGCGCCGAGGGATGGCGGCTCCTGAAGGTGGGCCACACCAACAACCTGGCCGAGCGCAGCTGGGCCGGCCCGCTCGCCGAGACGAAGGAGGCCCACCCCGGGGCCGAGCTGCTGATCCGCCTGAACGTCAGCCGCTCGATCCGCGAGGCCGAGGCCGCCGATCTCGCCCCGCTGGTCGACTGAGAGCAGTTTGAGGCCGCCCGCGCGGGACGCGCCGAACTCGACCTCAACGGCGGCCTAGGGGCGGGTCGCCTTGCTGGCGCCGGCCGGCGCGGGCTATGCCCCTTGTGGGGTTATCGGGCGTAGAGGCAGGCAATTTGGGCGAGCAGCGGCAATCCGGCTTGACGGCCTGGGCGCTCACCACCGGCGAGGCCGGCATGCGCACCCAGGCGCGCGGCCTGGCCTGCGCCGTCGCCGACGGGGTGATCGAGAAGGTGATCCTCTCGCGGCCGCCGTGGCGCAGTCTGCCGTCGGGCGGCCTGATCCTGCGCGGTCTGGCGCCGGAAAGCGACGAGATCGCCCCGCCGTGGCCCGACCTGATCGTCTCCTGCGGCCGCCGCTCGGCGCTGATCGCGCGGGAGGCGAAGCGGCGGGCGAAAGCGGCGCCGCTGCTCGTCCACGTCCAGGACCCGCTGGCGGGGGCGGCGGAGTTCGATCTGGTCGTCGCCATGGACCACGACCACGTGCAGGGGCCCAACGTCCTACGGGTGGCGACCGCGCTGCACGACGTGACGCCGGCCAGGCTGGCGGCGGCGGCGGACGCCTGGCGTGACCGTCTCTCGCATCTGAAGCGGCCGCTGATCGGGGTGATCGTCGGCGGGCCGGCGGGCCGCGCGCCGTTCGGCCCGGAGGAGGCGGGCTCGCTGCTCGAACGGGTGAAGTCGATGATGATGGCCAGCGGCGGGGCCGCGGCGATCGTGCCGTCCCGGCGCACCCCGGACGAGGTGCTGGCGCTGTTCGTGGACCACGCCCGGCGCGACCCGGACCTCTGGGTCTGGCGGCGGGAGGGCGACAATCCCTACCTGGGCGTCCTGGCGCTGGCCGATCGGCTGGTGGTCACCGGCGACAGCGTCTCCATGGTGTCCGAAGCGCTCGCCACGCCGCATCCGGTGGAGGTCTTCTCCCCGCGCCTGCGCCGCCGCCACCAGGGCTTCGTGGGAGGCCTGGAGCGGCGCGGCCTGGTCCGGCCGTGCGACGGCCGGTGGACGCCGCCCGCGCCGCGGCCGGTGGTCGATTCCACGGCGGAGGCGGTCCAGGCCCTGCGCGCCCTGATCGCCCGTCGGGGCTGAGGTCCCGCCTCAGCGCGGCGTGTAGACCTTCGGCGCGGGCCCCAGCGCCACGGGCCCGAGCGTGATCTGCCCGGCCTCGAAGTTGAGCGTGGCGCGCGCGCTGTCGCCGGCCTGGCGGGCGGTGGCGACGGCGCTGGCCGCGTCGGCGGCGGTGGAGGGCAGCACCCCGGACTGGGCCATGGTCCCCAGCGCCCGCGGCGCCTGGCGCAGGCCGACGTCCATCACCCCGCGCAGCCGGCCGTCGCGGCCGACGCCCAGCGCGCCGCTCTTGACCGCCACGAGGGCTTCGCCGGCGGCGAGCTTGCTGGTGTCGCGCACGTTCATCTGGCCGCCGGCGTCGGACCAGCGCTGCACCGCCTCGGCCCAATCCCGGCCGGTGAAGGCGCTCATCTTCGAGAGCGTCGAGTTCCACACCAGCGAGACCGGCTTGCCGGCGGCGATCCGGCCGAAGACGCCGTCGGGGCGGGCCTTGCCGCCGTCGAGCCGCGCGAACACGCCGCCCTCGTCGTCAGGACCCGCGCGCAGGTGGAACTCGACCAGGTCGGCCGCCGTCAACGCGAAGGGCTCGGCGCCGGCGGCCGGCTGGAAGCTCAGGCCCTCGCCCTGGAAGGAGAAGCTGGGCGGCCGCTTGGCGAAATCGGTCAGGCTGGCGCGCAGCACCTGGCCGGTGATCGCCACCGGCCCGCCGACCGGGCGCACGAAGGTCAGCCCCTGGGGCGCGGCGAGCATCCAATGGCCGGGCGCATAGGGGAAGGCCTCGCCCTCCAGCAAGGGCGCCTGCAGCGCCCAGCCCGACGGCTCGCGCAGCTTCACCTCGGTCAGGCTCACGTCCATGCGGAACGGATAGCCGCCGAGGCTCCGGCGTCCCCAGCTGACCTGGTAGCCGCCGCGGCCAAGGTCGGCGACGGAAGCGTCCATCCGCTTCTGCACCTCGCCGCGCATCCAGAACCAGAAGAATGTCCAGGCGAGCGCCGCCAGAAGAAGCAGAACGAACGGAAGGTAGAGGCCGAGCCTTCGGGGTTTGCGGGCGGCGAGCGGATCGTGCACAGACATGGCCGTATCTTTAGCGCGGGGCGGGATGGCGTACGAGCGCTGGGTCTTCGGTTACGGTTCCCTGATGTGGCGGCCCGGGTTCGCATTCGCCGAGCGGGCGGCGGCCACGCTGCACGGACGCCGGCGGGCGTTCTGCATCTATTCGGTCCATCACCGTGGAACCTATGAGCGGCCGGGGCTGGTGCTGGGGCTGGCCCCCGGCGGCGCGACCCGCGGGGCGGCCTTCCGCGTGGCCGAGGCCGACTGGAAACACGTCTACGGCTATCTGATCGAGCGCGAGCAGCCGACCGAGACCTATATCGAAGCGCGCCGGGCGGTCCGGCTCGCCGACGGCCGCCGCGTCGAGGCCCTGGTGTTCCTCTCCGACATCCGCCACGCGCAGTGGGCCGGGACGCTCAGCCTGGAGCGCCAGGCGGACCTGATCGCCGGCGCCCGGGGCCTGTCGGGCCCGAACGTCGAATACCTGCGCGACCTCGTCGGCCACCTGCGCGAGGAGGGGATCCGCGACTCGGCGATGGAGCACCTGCTGGCTATGGTCGAGGCGCGGGAGATGGCGGGGCGGTAGATGCTCCCCCTTACGAACCAATCCCGTCATCCCGGACGGCCTGCAAGGCCGATCCGGGACCCAGGGGCCGTGCGCACCGCCCTGGGTCCCGGCTCTCCGCTTCGCTCCGGCCGGGATGACGGACAATCCTTTGCGGGAGGATCCGGGCGCTACAGCCCCTTCGCCAGCAGCCGCTCCGAGGCCGTCTCGTTGCGCTCGCGCAGCAGGCGCATGAACTCCGCGCGTTTCAGTCCGGGGGGGATCGGCTCCAGGTACTCGAAGACGATGGTTCCCGGAGTGATCCGCTGGCCGCGCGCCGACCAATGGACGCCGGAGTTGGTCGCCACCGGATGCACCGGCACGTCGATCTCGCGGTAGAGGGCGGCGATGCCGGGCTTGTAGTCGCCGGGCGCGCCGGGCGCGGTGCGGGTGCCCTCTGGGAAGATCACCACCTGGCGGCCGTGGGCGAACCGGTCCTTGGCGTCGCGCACCAGCTTCTTCAGCGCCGTGGAGTGTCCTGCGCGGTCGACGAAGATGTTCCCCGCCCGCTGGCCGTACCAGCCGAACCAGGGAATCCACTTCAGCTCCTTCTTCGTCACGAAGGCGGTCGCCGGCAGGACGCCGAACTGGGCGAAGACGTCGAACATGCACTGGTGCTTGGGCGCCACCAGCGCCGCGCCCTGCGGGATGTGCTCGCGGCCGCGCACCTCGACCCGGACGCCGAACAGGCCGAGCAGGACGACGATCCCCCGGCTGTAGATGCGGAACATGCCCAGCATCCCCGCCGGCGGCCCCAGGAGCAGCGGGGTGCAGGCGATCGCGATGCCTGCCGACCAGAGATAGAACAGGGCCGCGAACAGGGCGGAGCGGACGGCGGTCACAGTCAGTCCTCTTGCTGCGCCGCGTCCGCCGTGGACGGGCCTTGCGCCGGGTCGCGCGGGCCCAGACCCAGGACGGCTTCGCGGCCGAGGATCGCCAGATACTTGCAATACTCCACCACCATCAACCGCGCGCTCTTCGGCGAACGCCACCAGCGCCTGGCCTTCAGCGCCGGCGTCGGCACGGCGTAGGCCTGCAGCTGGAACTGCGGCTCGCGCATCACCGCGCGCAGCTCCAGCATGGCGCGCGGCATGTGGTAGTCGGCGGTGACGATGATCAGGTTCTTAAAGCGCATGCTGCGCGCCCAGTCGGCGGTCTCGCGGGCGTTGCCGACGGTGTCGGCGGCGGTGAAGCCCAGGTCCACGCAACAGTCGTAGAGCCTGCGCGCCGGCTTGGAGACGTTGCGGATGTCCTCGCGGGTCGCGTCGCGGTTGACCCCGCTGATCAGCAGCCGCTGGGCCATGCCGTCCTGCAAGAGGTCCATGGCCGCAGCGATGCGCTCGTTGGAGTTGGCGCCGGTCAGGGCCACCACGCCCTGGGCCGCCTCCGGATAGGGCGCCGGCGTCGACTGCTGCACCCGCGTGGCGAAGGCCAGCAGGCCTGCGAACCAGATCAGCGCCAGGACCAGGAAGGCGGCGATCGACTTCATTGCATGTCCCGGATCAGCGCCCCAGCGGTGAAGCGCGCCGCCAGCGCCGCCACGCCCGCCGCCAGCAGCGGGCAGGGCAGCACGGCGAGCATGTCCGCCCAGGCGATCGGCAGCGCCGGCGTCAGCCCGCGGCTGCCGCCCAGCAGGCGCAGGGTCACGCCG
>NZ_DATELG010000369.1:0-17048 GCF_035276905.1 Phenylobacterium sp.
GCTCACTTCTTGCGGAACTGGTCGAGGGAAACGATCTTGGCTTCGCCCCCGGCCCCGCTGGCCGGCGCCTCTTGTTGCGACTCCGCGGGCGGGGCGGGCAGGGCCTTGGAGTCCGGCGCCGCCGCCGGCGGCGGCTCGAACTGCAGCAGGAACTGGACGCTGGGGTCGTAGAACCGCGTCACCGCCGCGTAGGGGATGCTGAGCCGCTTGGGCTGGCCGCCGAACTGCAGGGTGACGGAGAAGAAGGTCTCGCCCGGCGCCAGGTCCCAGTACTGGTGCTGCAGGACGATGGTCATCTCGTCCGGATACTTGCCCAGCAGGTCCTGGGGGCCGGAGACGCCGGCCGCGTCGGTCTTGAAGGTGATGTAGAAGTGGTGCGCGCCGGGCAGGCCCTCCGGCGCGGCGGCGCGTTTCAGCGCGGCCTTGACCACGCCGCGCAGGGCGTCCTGCGCCATCGCCTCGTAGTGCATCAAGTCCTGGGCCGGCGGGTCCTGGGCCATGGGGTCTCCGACTAACTCTTAACGCAAAGGGTAGCCTGCGGGCGCCCGCGCGCAAAGGGCTTCAAACAGCTGAATTCGTGGGGATCTGACGATCCCCGGCTACACCAAATCAAGGGGAAGTGGAGGGATTCTGTTGCCAGGCTCCCTCCGGCCCCGCCTAACGCTGCTAAGACGTTAGGGCTTTAGAGCGAAATCAACCGCACCGCTTACGCGGCGAGGCGGACTTCTTGAGCGAAGTTATCGTTCGCAGTTAGTTTAATGACCCGGGACGGTGGGTCAGGCCGAGAGAAAGCTAACACCTTTAGACGTCTGTCGATGCTGATCGGCCCCCTACTTCCTAAGCCAGAGTCGGGCTTACCGGCGATAACCCGGTGAAGATTTGGTGGAGCCGCCGGGAATCGCACCCGGGTCCAGTCCGCTTATTACGTGCGCCTTTATCTCCATAGTCGGGCGAACCCGACGCCGTGGAATATAGGGGCTAGGCGGCATGATTTGAAGTCGGATCGGTTTTCGCGCGCTCGCGGGCGAGCTCGGGGCGCAGCAGGGGCGCCGCGCCCAGCGCCAGCGCCGGCAGCACCGAGGGAAAGGCCCAGGGCAAGAGCACCCAGCCGAAGGCCGCGGCCGCATAGCGCGGCCAGCGCGGATCGCCGGGCCGGCGGAGGTGGGCCGCCAGGCCGGGCGCGAACAGCGCCAGCTCGTAGTTCATGGCGTAGGGCGTGACGAGGAGGGTGGCGCCGAAGAGGACCAGGCTGCGCTCGGCGAGGTCGTCCGTCCGCCGAAAGCCGAACCAGACCAGGGCCGCGGCCAGGGGGCCCAGCAGGAAGGCCCAGGCGCCGTTGCGACCGGTCGCGACCAGGGCGGCGAAGGGCGTGACGGCGTCCTCGGTCAGGCCGCGGTCGTGGAAGATCATGGCGTTGAACCGCGGCAACGCCGCCAGCCAGTCCGCCCAGGTCTGCACGCCCCAGACGGCGGCGGCGGCCAGGCATAGGCCAAGGCCGGTCGCCCCCGCCGCCAGGATCGTGCGCCAGCGGCCCTCGGCCAGCAGGGCGAGCGGGACCAGGATCATGAACTGCGGCTTGACCGACGCGGCCAGGCCCAACAGCACGCCCGCCAGGAGCGGCCGCCCGCGCAGCGAGAGCGCCATCAGCACCAGGCCGCCGATCAGCAGGGTCACCTGGCCGCACTGCGCCGTCAGCAGCACCGGCGGGGCGAGCAGCACCAGCGGCCAGGGCGCGCCGATCCGCGCCGCCGCCCACAGGAAGAGCGCGCCGGTCAGCGCCACCCAGAGCCCGTAGCCGGTCCAGTAGCCGGCCCAGTCGCCGGCAAGCGCGAAGGGGGCGAAGACGAAGAGCGCCGTGGGCGGATAGACGTAGGGCCTGAGGCGCCCGACGCCGAGCGGCCAGCCCTGCAGCGCCGAAATGTGCCGGAAGTCGTAGATCCGCGCCGGCTCGCTAAGCGCGGTCTTCGCCCCGGCCCAGAAACAGGAATAGTCCGCCCCCGGCGCCTGGATCTGCGTCAGCGCATAGAGGTCCAGGTACGCCCAGACGACGGCGGCCAGCAGGGCCGCGAGCGCCGCCAGTTTCAGAAGAAGGTCGGGGCGGAAGTGCGCGCGGATCCGCACGGGTCGAAGCTTCCCCTAAAGCCGCTGGTCCCGCCTCAGGACTTGAAGAGCCCCAGCTGCGGCGGGGCGATCGGCAGCGGGGCGGGCGTGTAGCGGACGAGCGGCAGGGCGAGGGCGAAATAGAGCGCCGGCGGGTGCCAGATATAGGCGAAGAACCCCGCTGCGCAGAGTAGGTAGGCCGGCCAGCGCGGGTCGCGGACGCGCGACAGATAGATCGCCACCGACGGCGCCAGCAGCACGTACTCGTAGTTCATCGCATAGGGCGAGATCAGGATGGTGGCGCCGAAGAGGGCGAACAGCCGGTCGGCCGGCTCCATCGGCCGGCTGAAGGCGAACCAGACCGCCGCCACGGCGAACGGCGCCAGCAGATAGGCCCAGGCGCCTTGGTAGCCGGCGCGCGTCAGCCAGGCGTAGGGCGTGGCTCCGGTCCGCAGGAGGCCGATGTTGGTGGTCACCAGCTCCTTGAAGCGCGGCAGCGCCGCCAGCCAGTCGAGCCAGATCTGCGGCCCCCAGATCAGCACCGAAGCGGCGCAGATCACGGCTGCGGTGACGCCGGCGACGATGAGGGTGCGCCAGCGGCCGTCCAGCGCGAAGGCGAGCGGCGCCAGCACCACGAACTGCGGCTTCAGGCAGGCGGCCAGGCCCAGCATGACGCCCGCGAGGTTCGGCCGGTCCTTCAGCGCCAGCGCCCCGATCACCAGCCCGCCCATGATGAACGGCATCTGCCCGCAGTCGACCACCAGCAGCACGCAGGGAAACAGCGCGACCCACCAGGGCGCGCCGACCGCCCGCGCCGCCCACAGGTAAAGCGCGCCGGTGACGCCGACCCACAGCGCAAAGCCCGGCAGGTACCCCGGGATCAGGGCGAAGGGGATGAAGACGAACAGCGCGGACGGCGGATAGATGTAGGGCCGGATGTCGCGCGGGCCGAGCGGCCAGCCCTGTACGTCGGTGACGTAAAGGAAGTCGTAGAGCTTCGAAGGGTTGTGCAGCGCCGTCTTCGCCCCGGCCCAGAAGCAGGAGTAGTCGGCGCCGAGGATCTGCTTGCGAAGCAGGCGGAGCAGCACCTCTGCGTCGTGCCAAAGGGCGTGCGCGATCAGGCCGACCGAAAGCGCGGCGAGGGCCACCCAGGCGATACGGCGCAGAACCATGTCCGCCGCTTAACGGAGCTTCACCATCCGTGCAACTTTCCGTGAGCGCGGCCGTCCGGCCGGGCGGCGTTTCTATCGCGGAATGGGCCGCTCAGGGTTGCGTCAGCGGCTCCGGCTCCGGCTCCGGCTCGGCGCCGGGCGCGCGGCTGCGGCTGTGCGGCGAGGGCTTGAGGATCCCGCCGCCGGTGGCGAACTCCTGATAGGCCTGCCGATCGAGGGCGAAGTCGATCCGGTTGTGGAACATGACGTCGAAGCGCGGCTCCTGGCCGAGCGCGGCCTTCAACGCCGGCTCCAGGACGTCGGCGACCTGGCCCACCGCCACGTCGTCGCACTCGCGGTGCAGGCTGCGCGCGCGATCGGCGGTGAGCAGGGTCAGGTCGTAGCCGACGCCGGAGACGCAGACGGTCTCGGTGGTCGAGGCGTTGCGCACCGCCTGGACCTCGCGCGGCGAGGCCCAGATCGGAATGTCGCGCAAAGCCAGGAAGGCCTGCGCCGCGCCGGCGGGCAGCTCGGCGTCGAATCCCACGCGCCGGCTGACGCCGGCCTCGCAGCAGGCGTAGCCGGCGCGGCCCTGGACGAAGGCGCGGCCGTCGTCGCGCACGGTGATCCGCACGATCGCCTGTCGGACGTTGCGCGATGGCCGGACCCAGACCTCGAGGATCATCTCGTTCCCGCGCATCACCTGCCACTGCAGCGGCATCAGGCCCCACAGCCGGTAGGTCGAGGCGTCGACGCCGTTGTCGATCGCCGCCAGCCGCTTGCCGCGCGGCAAGCGCCGGCCGCCGAGCGGATCGGCGGCCTCGGAAGGCTTGGGGCGCGGCTCGTCCCACCAGCTCTGCGGGTCGGGCTGCGGAAACGGCCAGATGTCCTCGCCGGGCATCGTCGGCGGCGGAGGCGGCGGCTTGCGCGCGAAGAACTGCGCCTGGGCCGGGCCCGCCAGCGCCGCTGCGGCGAGGATCACGATCGCGGTGCGCACGGCAGGGAGAAGAGCTTGAGCGCGCGGCGAGTTCCACCTTCCGCTCCCGGCAGCGGGAGAGGGACTTAAAGCGCCTCCACGCCGCGCTGGATCGACAGCACGCCGGTGCGCGAGACCTCGACCAGGCCGAGCGGCCGCATCAGCTCGACAAAGCTGTCGATCTTGGTCGGCGCGCCGGTGATCTCGAAGACGAAGCTCTCGTGGGTGGTGTCGATCACCTTGGCCCGGAAGATGTCGCTCACGCGCAAAGCTTCGACCCGCTCGGCGCCCGCGCCACGGACCTTGACCAGGGCGAGCTCGCGCTCCAGGCCGTTGGGGTCGCGGCTGACATCCTGTACGTGGCGGGTGGAGACCATCTTCTCCAGCTGCGCCTCGATCTGGGTCAGCACATGCGGCGTGCCGCGGGTGACGATGGTGACCCGGCTGGTGTGCGCGCGCCGATCGGTCTCGGCGACGGTCAGGCTCTCGATGTTGTAGCCCCGCGCCGCGAACAGCCCGACCAGCCGGTGCAGCACGCCCGGCTCGTTGTCCACCAGCACGGCGAAGGTGGCCAGGTTCACCGGCTCTTCGTCATGGGCGAGGTCGTAGACGGAAGCAGGTTGCGGGTCGGTGGTCATGCTGGGGGTCCGGCGGAGTGTCGCGCGTGACCTCTCACAGGCGGCGGGCGGCCGCAACCAGATCGTTCAGCGCGTCTACGTCGGCGGTTCCCACAACGCCGGCTGCAGATGGCGCAGCCGCTCGTCGTAGCCGTCGTCCCACGGCAGCCGCCCCGCCGCATCCGACAGCACGAACTGGAAAGCCTCCAGGCCCGTGCGCATCCCCGTTCGGTCGAAGCGCCGCATGCAGGCCAGCGTCAGCCATTCGCTCGTGTGGTCATGGTGGACCTTGCGCCAGACGCAGCGTGTCTCCGTGACCGCCGCCTGTAGCCCGTCCTCGATGACGAAGTCCCCTTTTCGCAGCGCCTCGAAGCCCCTCCAGAACAGCTCGTTGGCGCTGGCCTTCGGCAGGTCGAAGGCGACCAGTTCCGGATGATCTAAGGTCTCGTCGAAGCCGATCGTGTAGGCCCAGGACGGGGCGGAGTGGTAGTCGCCGACGTAGACGCCCGACCACCCGTGCCGGTCGATATCCCGCGCCTGTTTGCGCTTGGCCCAGGTGAGCCGCAGCCGGTCGAGGAGATTCATGTCCGGGCGCTCCGCCCGCCGAGCCACAGGCGTTCGTGCAGACTGGGGCGCTGATCCTTCCGGAAAAACATTAGCTCCGGCGGTGTCACGAGATTTGCTCCACGAACGGTTGCCGGAACATTTGCGGAACATTCTCCGCGAGTCAACGGCGAAGCTTGCAACCTCCGCCCGCGCCGCCAGATTCGCGCCCATGTCCTCGCTCCGCATGCCCCAGAGCCTTGCCAAGCGCCTCGGCGTCGAGACCGGCGAGGCGGTGCTGCGCTACGAGCTCTTGGAGGAACAGGCGGTCTCGCTGGGGCGCGCCGGCAAGAAGCTCGAGGCGGCGCTCTCGGCGCTCCGCGCCCACGAGGGCGGGGAAGGCCGCGCCGCCGTGCTCAAGGCGGCGGCCGAGGCGGCCTGGGGCTTCTTCGTCCAGCGCGAGGTGCTGGGCCTGCGCGACCGCGCCGCGATCGTCGCCCAGTACGACATCCCCCGCGAGGTGCTGGCGCGGATCGGGGCGCGCTAAAGCGCCCGAAATTCCGCTGCAACAATCTTGCGTTGTCATGCCCTGGACGGTTCGGAGGGCTTGATGCTGAAGAGGTTCAACGTCACCGTGGCGGCGGCGTTGCTCGTCGCCGGCGGCCCGGCCTGGGCGCAATCCCGGGCCTATGTCGTGACGGTCGCGCCTGCGCCTCAGGTGCGAGGCTTCGACAAGCTCCATATCTCAAAGGCGGCGCTTGGCGGCGCCGAGATCAGCCTGTGGAGCAACACTGCGATAGATCCGGACTGCACCGAACATGCTCCCGGCGCGACGTTGCGGATCGTCGAGGCCCCGGCGCATGGAACCGCCCGGATCAGCGACGATCCACTTTACCTGGCCTTCCCGCCGGGAAATCCGCGGTCGGCCTGCAACGACCGCAAAATTCCCGGCCACGAGGCCTTTTACAGCGCCGCCGCCGGCTACACGGGACACGACAAGGTGGTCCTCGAGGGCTCTTCCCCTGGCGGACGGGTCCGCCGCATCACCGTGGATATCCTCGTGCGTTGACGGCGACGGCCTCAGCCCTTCCTGCCCACCAGGGCGAACATCGCCCCCTGCGGGTCGACGCCCTGGATGATCCAGGCGCCGCCGGGGACCTCCATCGGGCCGTTGACGATCCTGCCGCCGGCGCTGGTCACCCGCGCGGCCGCGGAGTCGATGTCGCCGACCTGGAAGTAGTAGAGCCAGCCCGGCCGGGCGACCTGCTCGGGCTTGTTCATCATCCCGCCGACCTGCCCGTCCTGGTTGGCGAACAGGATGTACGAGCCCATCGGGCCCATGTCGTGGACGGCGTCCTTCTTCCAGCCGAACATCTCGGCGTAAAAGGCGAGCGCCTGGTCGACATCGCCCGAATACAGCTCGCGCCAGTCGGCATGGCCCTTGGTTCCGGGGGCGATCTTCGGCCGCGCCTGCGGGGGCGGGACCGGCTTCATGACCTGGAACACCGCGCCCGACGGGTCGGCGACCACCGCGAAGCGGCCGATCCCGGGGATGTCTTGCGGGTCGCGCATCACCGAGCCGCCCAGCGTCTTGACCTTCTCCGCCGCGGCGTCGCAGTCGTCGACGTAGACATAGCCGCTCCAGTTCGGCGGCACGCCCATGGCCTTGGCCTGCGGCGGGATGAGCATGATCCCGGCCACGCCGGCGTCGTCGGCGTTGGCGACCGAATAGGTCATGTCGGCGGCGGTCATGTCGTCATAGATCCAGCCGACGACTTCACCGTAGAAGCGCTTGGCGTCTTCCTGATCGGTGGTGAGCAACTCGTACCAGATGAAACGGCCGTGATCTTCGCTCATCGCTGCGTCTCCGGTTCGTGTGGGAAAACCATGCTAGTCGGTTCTCGCGAAGGACGCGCGACGGTGCGCGGTTCCGACAGGCCCGCTTCTCAATTTCTTGTGGTCGTCCCGGAAGCGGCGCAGCCGCTGGCACGGCGGCGAGCTGGGCCCCTCCAGGAAGGAACAGCTGCTGGACGCCCCGGAGCTGCTGCCCGGCCGCAATGATCCCTGCCCCTGCGGCTCGGGCATGAAGCACAAGAAGTGCTGCGGAGCCGCCTGACGACGGCCCCGCGTCGGCTCACACCAGCCGCTTGCCGGCCTCGTCGATGATCGAGCCGAGGTCGCGGGACTCCTCGGCCATGATCATCTCGTTGTGCGCCTTGCCGGAGGGGATCATCGGGAAGCAGTTCTCTTCCTTGGTGACCCGGCAGTCGAAGATCACCGGCCGGTCGACCGAGATCATCTCGCGGATCTTGTCGTCCAGCTCGTCCGGATGCTCCGCGCGCAGGCCGACGCAGCCGAACGCCTCGGCCATCTTCACGAAGTCGGGGAGGCTCGCCGAATAGGAGTGCGAGTAGCGCTCGCCGTGCAGCAGCTGCTGCCACTGGCGCACCATGCCCATCCACTCGTTGTTGAGGATGAAGATCTTGATCGGCAGGTCGTGCTGCACCGCCGTCGACATCTCCTGCATGGTCATCTGCACCGAGGCGTCGCCGGCGATGTCGATGACCAGGCTGTCCGGGTGGGCGATCTGCACCCCGACCGCGGCCGGCAGGCCGTAGCCCATCGTGCCCAGGCCCCCCGACGTCATCCAGCGGTTCGGCTGGTCGAAGTGGAAGAACTGGGCGGCCCACATCTGGTGCTGGCCGACCTCGGTGGTGATGTAGACGTCGCGGTCCTTGGTCAGCTCGTAGAGCCGCTGGATCGCCTGCTGCGGCTTGATCAGCTTGGCGTCGGGCCGATAGCGGAACGACTGGCGTGCGCGCCAGGCGTCGATCTCGCGCCACCAATCTGTCAGCGCACCTTGATCTGTCTTGTAATTCCGCTGCTTCCAGGCGCCGATCAGATCCTCCAGCACCGAGCCGGCATCGCCGACGATGGCGATGTCGGCGTGGACGTTCTTGCTGATCGAGGAGGCGTCGATGTCGATGTGGATCTTGCGCGAGGTCGGCGCGAAGGCGTCCAGCCGGCCGGTCACCCGGTCGTCGAAGCGCGCGCCGACCGCCACCATCACATCGCAATCATGCATGGCGTTGTTGGCCTCGAAGGAGCCATGCATGCCGACCATGCCCAGCCACTGCCGGCCCGACGCCGGATAGGCGCCCAGGCCCATCAGGGTCGAGGTGACCGGCGCCCCGGTGAGCGCGGCGAGCTCGCGCAGCAGCTCGGCCGCGCGGGGGCCGGCGTTGATGACCCCGCCGCCGGTGTAGAGGATCGGCCGGCGCGCGCCGGCGATCATCGCCGCGGCCTCAGCGATGCGGCCGGCGTCGCCCTTCACCCGCGGCGCATAGTTGTGCGTCGGCTTCACCTCCTTCGGGCCCTGATAGACGCCCTTGGCGAACTGCACGTCCTTCGGCAGGTCGATGACGACCGGGCCGGGGCGGCCGGAGGTGGCGATGTGGAAGGCCTCGTGGATGACCCGGGGCAGCTCCTCGACCGACTTCACCAGGTAGTTGTGCTTTGTGCAGGGTCGGGTGATGCCGATGGTGTCGCACTCCTGGAAGGCGTCGGTGCCGATCAGGTGGGTGGCGACCTGGCCGGTGATGACCACCAGCGGGATGGAGTCCATCAGGGCGTCGACGATGCCGGTGACGGCGTTGGTCGCGCCGGGGCCGGAGGTGACCAGGACCACGCCCGGCTTGCCGGTCGAGCGCGCATAGCCCTCGGCGGCGTGGGTCGCGCCCTGCTCGTGGCGGACCAGGACGTGGCGCAGCCTGGGCTCGTTGAACAGCGCGTCATAGATCGGCAGCACCGCCCCGCCCGGATAGCCGAACAGCACCTCGACGCCCTGGTCGAGGAGGGCGCGCACGACGATCTCGGCGCCGGACATGGCAGCTTGCTGAGCTTCGACGGTCTGGGTGGCGGTCATGGGCATGCGACCTTTTTCGGGAACGGAGCTGGTGGCGATTTGGGCAATAAAAAAGGCCCTTCGAGGGGCCTGGGACGAGCGACCGGGAGGGCCTGACGCGGAAGGTCAGTCCTTAGAGCGGTCGCCTTACGATTACGAGCACGGTGCGCACGGGAGGTCTCTGCGGATGAAGCTTAGAGCGTTTCGCATGCCCGTGAGGGAGCGTCAAGGGAGGCGGAGCGCCGCTCGCGCCTCTTCCCACTGCCCCGCCGCCTCCGCCGCCGTCGCCCTGGGCCAGTCGGCCATCTGGCCGCGCATCCAGGTCAGCTGGCGCTTGGCGTAACGGCGGGTCTCGCGCTGGGCGGCGTCGAGGGCTTCGGCGAGGCTGACCTCGCCGCGCAGGCAGGCGGCGAATTCGCGCACCCCGACCGCCTTCATCGCCGGCAGCGTCGGGTCGAGCTTGCGCGCCATCAGCGCGGCGACCTCGTCCAGCGCGCCCTGCCGGACCATGATCTCCAGCCGCGCGTCGCAACGGGCGTAGAGGATCTCGCGCGGCGGCTCCAGCGCCACCGCCGCCCAGGCCTCGCGCGGCAGGGGCGGCTCTCCCGTCCGTTGCCAGTCGCTGAGCGGCTCGCCGGTGGCGGCGAAGACCTCCCAGGCCCGCACCAGCCGCTGGCGGTCGCCGGGCGCGATGCGGGCGACGGCGGCGGGGTCCGCCTCGGCCAGCCGTGTGCGGAACGCCGCCTCGCCCATGTGCTCGAAGCCCGCCTCCGCCTCGCGCCGGGTCTCGGGCGGAATGGGCGGGATCTCGGCCAGGCCCTGGGTCAGGGCGCGGAAGTAGAGGCCGGTGCCGCCGACCACGACCGCCGGGCGTCCGCGCGCGGCGATCGCCTCCAGGGCCTCCAGCGCCGCCCGCAGCCAGCGGCCGGTGGACCAGCCGCAGGCCGCGTCGACGGTTCCGAACAGGTGGTGCGGGGCCTGGCGTTCCTCGGCTTCGCTCGGCCGGGCGGTGAGCAGGCGCAGGTCCGCATAGAGCTGCATGGAGTCGGCGCCCACGATCTCCGCCCCGGTCTCGGCGGCCAGCTTCAGCGCCAGCGCCGACTTGCCGCTTGCCGTCGGCCCGGCGATCAGCCAGATGCGGCCCTGCATGGAACTGGTGCTCACCCTCGTCAGCCCCGCAAGCGGGGCGCTGCCCGCGGCCGAGGCCGCCGTCGATCAAGCGCTCGCAAGAGCCGATCTGTCCGTCAAGGCGCACGAGCCGCTTGGCCCCTGCGCGGTCGACATCTATCTGGAGGGCGAGCTGGGCGCCGTGCGCAAGCTCGCGCTCGAGGCGCTGGCCCACCACGCCACGGACGCCGCGGTCCAGCCGATCGCCCACCGCCGCAAGGGCCTGCTGCTGGCGGATATGGATTCGACCATCATCAACGTCGAGTGCCTGGACGAGCTGGCCGACTTCGCCGGCGTGAAGGCCCAGGTGGCCGAGATCACCGAGCGGGCGATGCGCGGCGAGCTCGAGTTCGAGGGCGCGCTGCGCGAGCGGGTCGGCATGCTGAAGGGCCTTTCGCTCTCGGCCCTGCAGGCGGCCTATGACGAGCGGGTCCGGCTCAACCCCGGCGCCCGGACCCTGGTGCGCACCATGGCGGCGCACGGCGCGCGCTGCGTGCTGGTCTCCGGCGGCTTCACCTTCTTCACCAGCCGGGTGGCCGAGGCCGCGGGCTTCCACGCCAACCGCGCCAACACCCTGATCGATGCGGGCGGGGCGCTCACTGGCCAGGTCGGCGAACCGATTCTTGGCCGAGAAGCCAAGCTGGCGGCGCTGAAGGGGGAGGCGCAGGCCCTCGGCCTCGACCTTTCCCGCACGCTGGCGATCGGCGACGGGGCCAACGACCTGGCGATGATCGAGGCCGCGGGCCTGGGCGTCGCCTACCGCGCCAAGCCGATCGTCGCGGCCCAGGCCGACGCCAAGGTCGACCACGCCGACCTCGCCGCGCTGCTCTACTTCCAGGGCTACCGCGCCGAGCAGTTCGTCACGGACTGAGCGGCATGCTGCTGCCGCGTCCCCTCAAGGCCGTCGTCTTCGACATGGACGGCCTGCTGGTCGACACCGAGCTGGTGGTGTTCGAGGCGATGAAGGCCTCGTGCCTGGGCGTGGGCCGAAAGATGCCGTTCGACCTCTTCCGGCGGCTGGTCGGCCTGCCCGGTCACGTCAGTGACCAGATCGTCGTCGAGCACTTCGGCGAGGGCTTCGACGTCTCGGCCTGGCGCGACGGCGTCGCCCATCACTTCCGGGAGATCGCGGCCGCCGGGATCGCCCTGAAGGCCGGCGTGGTCGAGCTGCTCGACGTGCTGGACGCGCGGGGGCTGCCGCGGGCGGTGGCGACCTCTTCCACGCGGGTCGCGGTCGACCACAGCCTGGGCCAGCACGGCCTTATCGAGCGCTTCGGCGCCATCATCAGCCGCGAGCTGCAGACCCACCACAAGCCGCACCCCGATCCGTTCCTGAAGGCCGCCGCCGCAATCGGCGTCGATCCCGCCGATTGCCTGGCGCTGGAGGACAGCCACAACGGCGTGCGCGCCGCCGCCGCCGCGGGCATGATGACCATCATGGTCCCGGACCTGCTCGATCCCACCGAGGAGATGCAGGGGCTGGCGGTGCACATCGCGTCCGACCTGCACGAGGTGCGGGCGATGCTGGAGGGACAGGGGTAAGCGGCCCCTACCGCCTCCCGCTCGCGCCCGGCCCGCGCTCGAAATAGCGGAAGAAGTCGCTGTCCGGCGACAGCACGACGGTCGCGTCGCCCTGGCCGAGCGCGGTCTCGTAGGCCTGCATCGAGCGGTAGAAGGCGGCGAAGCCGGGATCGCGGCCGAAGCTCTGGGCGAAGATGCGGGTGCGCTGGGCGTCGCCCTGGCCGCGGGTGGTCTCGCCCTCCTCGCTGGCGGCGGCCAGCGTGATCGCCACCTCCTTGTCGGCGGCGGCGATGATCTGGCGCTTCTGCTGCTCGCCGACCGCGCGGATCTGGGCCGCCTCCTGCTGGCGGGCGGTCTGCATGCGGCGGTAGACGGCGGCCTGGTTGGCGGCCGGCAGGTCGGCGCGCTTGATCCTGAGGTCGATCACCTGGACGCCGAAGCGGGCCAACGCCGCGCGCCGCGCCACGTCGTCGCGGGTCGCGGCCATCAGCTGGGCGCGCTGGCCTGAGATGATGTTGCTCGAAGTGGTCGAGCCCAGCACTTGGCGCAGCGCCGAGTTGACCAGCGGCTCCAGCCGCGCCGTGGCGGTGCGGTCGTCGCGCAGCGTGCGGTAGTACTGCAGCGGGTCGGCGATGCGGTAGCGGAGGAAGGCGTCGACCACCAGCCGCTCCTGGTCGGCGGAGATCACCTCCTCCTGGTCGGCCTCGAGGCCGAGGTTGCGGCGGTCGACCTTGATCACGTTCTCGATGAACGGGGTCTTGATGTTGAGCCCCGCCCCCGGCTTGCCCAGAGGATGGATCACCCGCACCGGCTGGCCGAGGCGCAGCACGATCGCCGATTCCCGCTGGTCGACGATGAAGAAGGTGTTGGCGAGCACGATCAGGACCACCAAGCCGATCACGCCCCAGAAGGTGAGCTGCCGGCGGGTCATTGGGCGGCCTTCTTCTGCTCGGCGCCCTGGGCCTGGCCTTGGGTCTGGCTCTGGGCGCCATCCGTGGTCGCCGGGGGCGCCGGGGGCGCCGGCGCCGGCTGGGCCCTGCGCTGGAAGACGTCCGGCGGCAGCACGATCGGCGCGGTCACGCCCTTGCCGCCGACGATCACCTTGTTGGACTTGCCGAGCACCCGCTCCATCGTCTCCAGATAGAGCCGCTCGCGGGTCACGCCCGGGGCCCGGCGGTATTCGCCGTAGATCTGGTTGAAGCGCGCCGCATCGCCCAGCGCCTCGCGCACCGCCTGCTCGCGATAGGCCTGGCCGGACTGGACGATGCGGGCGGCGTCGCCCTTGGCCTCGTTGATCACCCGGTTGCGATAGGTGTTGGCCTCGTTGACCGCGCTCTCCGCGTCCTGGCCGGCGTTGGCCACCTCGCGGAAGGCGGCGACCACCTCCTGCGGCGGGTTGGCCGAGCGGATCTGCACCTCGACGACGTTGACGCCCGCGCCCCAGGCGTTGAGCGTCTTCTGCATCAGCTCGGCGGCGTCGATCTGCACCTTGCCGCGGCCCTTGGTGAGGATCTCCTGCAGCGGCATCTTGCCGACCACCTCGCGCATGGCGCTCTCGGCGACGGCCTTCACCGCCTCGTCCGGGTTGCGGGTGGCGAAGACGTATTGGGGGGCGTCGGCGACGCGCCAGGTGACGCTGAAGTCGAGGTTGATGATGTTCTCGTCGCCGGTCAGCATCAGGCTTTCCTGCGGCACGTCGGCGTCGGCCGTGCCGCCGATGTCGACGCGGTTCAGCGAGGTCACCGCCACCTTCTCGACCCGCTCGATCGGGCCGGGCAGGTGGTAGCGCAGGCCCGGCCCCTCGGATCGGGAATAGGCGCCGAAGGTGGTGACCACCGCCTCCTCGTTCGGCTGCACCACATAGAGCCCAGAGAGCGCCCAGATGCCGATCACTCCGGCGGCGATGGTGGCGATCGCGCCGGGGCGGACGCCCTCCGGCCCGCTGAAGAACCGCCGGATCCGCTGCTTCAGCCGTTCGACGTCGGGGTTCGGCTCCGGCGGCCGCTGCGGTCCGCGGCCTTCGCCCTGCGGACGGCGCGAGGCGGGCTCACGGCGATCCTCGTCCGGCGGCGGAGCGCCCCAGGGACCCGGATTGGCGTTGTCGTTCCAGGGCATCAGCGGCGTCGCGTCTCGGTCAAGCCGCCATCCTAGAACGCGCGAAGGTCTTGCGCCACAAGTGCGGCGGGCTTGTAAACCGGCTCGCACGGCCGGATATGAGACCCCTTCATCATCGAGGCAAGCCGAAGGCGTCATGAGCGACGGACCCGTCCCCGACCGCGCAGCCATCCTCTCCGCGCTGGACAAGGTGCGCGATCCGAAGAGCGGCCAGGGCCTGGCGGCGGCGGGCCTCGTGCGGGGCCTGAGCCTGCGGGCCGGGCGCGCCGGCTTCATGCTGGAGGTCGCGCCCGCCGACATCGAGCTCTACCGCCCGGTGGCCGACGCCGCCGAGCAGGCGATGGCCGCGGTGGAAGGCGTCGACAAGGCCCAGGTCGTGCTGACCGCCGAGACCGCCGCGCCCGCCGCCCCCAGCGTGCAGGCCAGGCGCGCCCGCGTCGCCGAGGACCCGCAGGCGAGGCTCGGCCACATGCCCGAGGCCGAGCGCCCGGCTCACGTGAAGCGGGTGATCGCCATCGCCAGCGGCAAGGGCGGGGTCGGCAAGTCCACGGTCGCCGTCAGCCTTGCCGCGGCCTTCGCGCGGCTGGGCCTGCGTGCTGGGCTGCTGGACGCCGACGTCTACGGCCCTTCGGCGCCGCACATGCTTGGGATCGCGGGCGAACCCACCTTCGACGCGGACAAGCGGCTCAATCCGCTGGAGGCCTGGGGCGTCAAGGTGATGTCGATCGGCTTCATCGTCGAGCCGGGCGACGCGGCCATCTGGCGCGGGCCGATGGCTTCGTCCGCGGTGCGGACGCTGATCGGATCGAACTGGGGGAGCGAGGCCGCTCCCCTCGACGTGCTGGTGGTCGACCTGCCGCCCGGCACCGGCGACATCCAGCTGACCATCGCCCAGCGGCTGACGATCGATGGCGTCGTGATCGTCTCCACCCCGCAGGAGATCGCCCTGATCGACGCCCGCCGGGCGGCGACCATGTTCCGCAAGATGGGGACCAAGATCCTGGGCGTGGTCGAGAACATGGCCTATTTCGCCGACCCCGCCACCGGCGCGAGGATCCCGATCTTCGGCGAAGGCGGCGCGGCCGCCGAGGCCGAGCGCCTGGGCGTCCCCCTGCTCGGCCAGGTCCCGCTGGAGACGCCGCTGCGCGAGGCCTGCGACGCCGGCCGGCCGCTGGTGGCGACGGCGCCGGAGAGCGCCTCGGCGAAGGTGTTCCTGGAGATGGCGCAGAGGCTCTCCCTCCCTTGATTAAGAGAGGGAAGAGTCCTCCCACGCCTCCAGCTGCGCCTGGATCTGCGCGTGCCGCGCCTGGTCCAGGCGGTAGCCGGTGAAGCACAGGCCGCCCAGCAGCACGAACACGATCGGCCCGGCGAGGAAGGCGATCTCCAGGCCGCGCAGCGCCCGGGCGGTGTTGGCGGCGCCCTCGCGCGGGTCGAAGCCCACCTCGCTGAGCACCCGGAAGGTGAGGAAGATCGCCGCCGCGGTCGCGAGCTTGGTGGTGGCGTTGGTGAGCGCGAAGACCAGGCCGGTCCACTCGCGCCCGGTCTCCAGCCGCACCTCGTCGGCGATGTCGGCGGCCAGCGCGCGCAGCAGAACGAGGAAACCGGAGAAGGCCGCGCCCGCCAGCGCCATCAGCGGCAGGGCGGCGAGGAAACGGCCCTGGGGCAGGAAGGGGGTCGCCGTCAGGCAGAGCGAGAAGGTCGTGGTGCAGACCATCAGCGCACGGTGCTTGTTGAGGCGCGCGGCCAGCGCCGCGCTCGCCGGCGCGCCCACGAAACCCGCTCCGACATAGGCCAGGAGCAGCAGGTTGGCCTGGGAGACGTCGAAGCCGCGCTTGGTGGTGAAGTAGAAGAGGTAGAGCGCCGCCATCCATCCCGGCCCAAGCTGGATGCAGAGGTCGGAGGCGAGCAGCCGGATGATGTTCGGCCGCGCCAGCAGCCGGCCGTAGTCGCGAAGGGTGAAGCTGTCGGCGTGGTCCGGGGCGACGTGCTCGGGCGTACGGGCGACCATCAGCGCCGTGGCCAGCGGGGCGGCGACGATGACGAACCAGATCATCGCCTCCACCCCTTTGGCGTCGGAATAGCCCAACCTGGCCATCGCCACGGGCACGACCAGGACCGCGATCGAGCCCACGACGGACATCCAGATGATCGCCGCGAACAGCCGCGAGCGCTGCTGGTAGCCGGGGACGAGCGCCGAGCCCCAGGCCAGCTGGGCCAGGTACATGGCCGAGTAGCCGAGGAACATCACCAAAAGGGCGGCGACCAAAAAAGCCTCGTTCACCGCGACCGGGGGGTGCATCAGCACATAAAGGGCCACGCCCAGCACCGGCGGGGCCCCGATCGCCCAGAGCCGGTAGCGCCCGAAGCGGCTGCGCGTGCGGTCCATCGCCAGGCCGATCAGCGGATCGAGCGGGATGTCGATCGCCCGCACCATGGCGAAGGCCGCGCCCACCGCCCCCAGGCTCAGGCCCATGTGGCTGGCGAAATAGCGCGGCAGGTGGACGGTCAGCGCCAGCTGCAGGGCTCCGATGGGCGCGCCGACCGCGGCGAACGCCAAGATCGCGGGCAGGGAGAGCGCCGGGGGCTGCTTGGTGGGCCTCAACGGCTCAGGTCTCATGTGTTTCGCCAGGCTCAACCCATAGCGCAGATTCGCCGACGGCCCGCGGCGTCGTCGAATCTGTCACGAAAGCGCCATAGGAAGTTCGGTCGCGCGCCGCGACGGCGCGGGGGGATCTGAATGTTTCGCGGCGAAAACGCCCAGAGCCTGGCGGGCCTGGCCCTGGTGCTGGGGCTCTGCTGGCTGATGTCCGAGGACCGCCGGCGCTTTCCGTGGCGGCTGGTGCTGTCCACGGTCGCGGTCCAGGCGCTGCTGATCCTGGCGCTGTTCGGCGTGCCGGCGCTGCGCGCGCCGCTGGCGCTGGCCGGCCGGGCGGTCGACGCCCTGGCCGGCAGCA
>NZ_DATELG010000370.1:0-10495 GCF_035276905.1 Phenylobacterium sp.
GACCTCGGCCAGGCTCGCCCCGCGCAGGCCGCGGCCCGGCGTGAACAGGCTCACCGCCTCCAGCAGGTTGGTCTTGCCCGCCCCGTTCGGCCCGACCAGGAAGACCGGCGCGCCCGTCATGGAAAGCTCCGTCCTCGCATAAGAACGGAAGTCCGTCAGGGTCAGGCGGGTGAAGGCCGCAAGCGTCACGTCCCCGCTCATACAGGCTTTCACGCTGTTGTGGCGCCGGACTATCAGGAAGCGATGAGCACCGAGCCGATCCGCATCTTCGTCGACGCCGACGCCTGTCCGGTGAAGGACGAGGTCTACAAGGTCGCCGCCCGCTACGGCCTGAAGGCGTTCGTGGTCTCCAACAGCTTCATGATGGTCCCGCGCAGCGCGCTGATCGAGCAGGTGGTGGTCGACGCCGGCCCCGACGTCGCCGACGACTGGATCGCCGAGCGGACCTTGCCCGGCGACATCTGCATCACCAACGACATCCCGCTGGCCGAGCGGGTGCTGCAGGCCGGCGGGGCGGCGATCTCGCCCAAGGGCAAGCCGTTCACCGCCGACTCGATCGGCTCGGCCATCGCCCAGCGGGCGCTGATGGAGCAGCTGCGCTCCACCGGCGAGTTCCTCGGCGGCCCCAAGGCCTTCGACCGCAACGACCGCTCGAAGTTCCTGCAGGCGCTGGACGAGGCGGTGCAGCGGGCGAAGCGGCGGCGCTCATCTTCCCGCCCTTAACGCATTAAGCGCGGGAGCCCCACGCCAACCGCGCCGCGTGCCCCGCCACATCGGCCGGCCAGCTTTTCATCCGGGCGTCGAAGGCCGTGCGATCGTCGGCGAAGAGGGCGCGCAGGGCCTCCTCGTAGCCCGGCAGGTCGCCGGCCATCGACGCCATGAAGCGGTAAGCCGCCTCCTGTCGGACCTTGCGGTCGTCCGCGCCGGTGCGGCGGGCCTGCTCGACCAGCTTGCGCAGAGCGACCGACGCCCCGCCGGGCTGGGCGTTCAACCATTCCCAGTGCCTGGGGAGCAGCGTCACCTCGCGCGCCACCACGCCGAGCTTCGGCCGGCCGCGCGGCCGCGGCGCGACCTTGGGCGTGTAGCGGTCCGCCACCTCCTCGGCGGAGCCGCGCAGGTCGAGGTCGACGACCTTGCCCGAGGCGTCGTCGAACACCAGCAGCGGACCGTCGTGATCGCCCGCCGCCACGGCGTGGGCGGCGGCGGCCACTTCTGGCGGCGGCCCCGCCGCCATCCGCCGCTCGCCGTCGAAGAGGGTCCAGGTCGGAGGCGCTTCGGTCATGGCCGAGTTGTGCCATGAACGCAGCGCCGCGTCAATTTTGCCCGGGTGAATTTATTGCGACAGGTCTCCGCCCTTGGACGGCAGCCTGTTCGCATCGCGGGTGACGCCGCCGCTCCTCGCCCCTATCTTGCCGGCCATGAGCGACATCCTCGACGCCGCCCCGCAGACCCTCGCCGAGATCCCCCGCGAGCCGACCCAGGACGGGCCCAACGTCCGGCTCTACCTGGTCGACGGCTCGGGCTTCATCTTCCGCGCCTTCCACGCCCTGCCGCCGCTGACCCGCAAGTCGGACGGCCTGCCGGTGGGCGCGGTCGCGGGCTTCTGCAACATGCTGTGGAAGCTCCTGGTGGACATGAAGGCGCAGGAGGACGCGCCGACCCACCTGGCGGTGGTGTTCGACCACTCGGAGCAGACCTTCCGCAACAAGCTCTACGCCGACTACAAGGCCCACCGGCCGCCGCCGCCGGAGGACCTGGTCCCGCAGTTCCCGCTGGTGCGCGAGGCGACGAAGGCGTTCGGGGTCCCTTGCCTGGAGCTTCCCGGCTACGAGGCCGACGACCTGATCGCCGCCTACGCCTGCAAGATCCGCGACCTGGGCGGCGAGGTGGTGATCGTCTCCTCCGACAAGGACCTGATGCAGCTGGTCGGGCCGCAGGTGGCGATGCTCGACACCATGAAGAACCTGCGGATCGGCCACGACCAGGTGGTCGAGAAGTTCGGCGTGCCGCCGGACAAGGTGGTGGACGTCCAGGCGCTCTGCGGCGATTCCGTCGACAACGTGCCGGGCGCGCCGGGCATCGGCGTCAAGACCGCCTCGGCCCTGATCCTGGAGTACGGCGACCTCGACACCCTCCTGGCGCGCGCCTCGGAGATCAAGCAGCAGAAGCGGCGCGAGACCCTGATCGAATACGCCGACCAGATCCGCCTCTCGCGCGAGCTGGTGAAGCTGGACTGCGACACCCCGCTGCCGAGCCCCGTCGACGAGCTGGCGGTCGCCGAGCCCGGCCCCGAGCTCGCCGTCTTCCTGGACAAGATGGAGTTCCGCACCCTCGCACGCCGGGTCGAGGCGCACGGCAAGGGCGCGCCCGGCGCGGCCACGCCGGCGCCGGAGGCCAAGGCGCCCAAACCACCCCAGCACGCCGCGATCGACGTGAACGGCTACGTCTGCGTTCGCGACCTGGCGAGCCTGGACGACTGGATCGCCCGCGCCCAGGCCAAGGGCGTCGTCGCCTTCGACACCGAGACCGACGCGCTCTCGGCGACCAGCGCCGACCTCTGCGGGGTCTCGCTGGCGGTCGCGCCCGGCGAAGCCTGCTACATCCCGGTGAACCACTGCGAGTCCGACGGCCTGGCTCTGGAGGCTCCCCAAGATCTTGCGCAGATCCCGCTCGAGGAGGCGATCGCCCGACTGAAGCCGCTCTTGGAGGACCCCTCTGTCCTAAAGGTGGCGCAGAACGCCAAATACGACCTGGCGGTCCTGGCGCGCTATGGCGTGACCGTCGCGCCCATCGAAGACACTATGCTGATCAGCTTCGTGCTCGAGGCCGGCCTGCACAAGAGCCATGGCATGGACGAGCTCTCCAAGCGCCTCTTGGGCCACGAGCCGATCAGCTTCAAGTCGGTCGCCGGCGCCGGCAAGGCGCAGAAGAGCTTCAAGCACGTGGGCCTCGCCGAGGCGACCTGCTACGCCGCCGAGGACGCCGACGTGACGCTGCGGATCTGGGAGCACCTGCGGCCCAGGCTGGCGCGCGAGGGCCTGCTCACGGTCTACGAGACGCTCGAGCGGCCGCTGCCGCGGGTGCTGGTCGACATGGAGCTGGCCGGGGTCAAGGTCGACCCGGAGAAGCTGCGGCTGCTCTCCAACGACTTCGGCGTTCGCATGGCCGAGCTGGAAGCCGAGGCTCACCGCCTGGCCGGCCGGCCGTTCAACCTCGGCAGCCCCAAGCAGATCGGCGAGGTGCTGTTCAAGGAGATGGGCCTGGCCTCGGGCCGGACCACCGCCACCGGCGCCATGTCGACCGACGCCTCGATGCTGGAGGACTTGGCCGCCCAGGGCCACGAGCTGCCGCGCACCCTGCTGGACTGGCGCCAGCTCTCCAAGCTCAAGGGCACCTACACCGACGCGCTCACCGCGGCGATCTCGCAGAAGACCGGCCGGGTGCACACCTCCTTCTCGCTGGCGGCGGCCTCCACCGGGCGGCTCGCCTCGTCCGACCCCAACCTGCAGAACATCCCGATCCGCACCGAGGAGGGCCGCAAGATCCGCCGCGCCTTCATCGCCGAGCCGGGCCATGTGCTGATCAGCGCCGACTACAGCCAGATCGAGCTGCGGCTCCTGGCCCACATCGGCGACATTCCGCAGCTCAAGCACGCCTTCCAGCAGGGGCTGGACATCCACGCCATGACCGCCTCGGAGATGTTCGGCGTGCCCGTCGAGGGCATGCCCTCGGAGATCCGCCGCCGCGCCAAGGCGATCAATTTCGGCATCGTCTACGGCATCTCGGCCTTCGGCCTCGCCAACCAGCTGTCGATCCCGCAGGACGAGGCCGGGGCCTACATCAAGACCTACTTCGAGCGCTTCCCCGGCATCCGCACCTACATGGACCGGATGAAGCAGGAGGTCCGCGCCAAGGGCCATGTCACCACCATCTTCGGCCGGCGGGTGAACATTCCGGCGGTGCAGTCGAAGTCGGCGGCCGAAAGAGCTTTTGGGGACAGGGCGGCGATCAACGCCCCGATCCAGGGCGCCGCGGCCGACGTCATCCGCAGGGCGATGGTGCGGATGCCGGGCGCGCTGAAGGCCGAGGGCCTGGGCGCCAAGATGCTGCTGCAGGTGCACGACGAACTGGTGTTCGAGGCGCCGGAGGCCGAGGCCGAGGCGGTGATCCGCATCGCCCGCCAGGTGATGGAGCGCGCGCCCGAGCCGGCGGTGGCGCTGACCGTGCCCCTGGTCGTCGAGGCCCGCGCGGCGACGAACTGGGACGATGCGCACTAAGGCGGCAAGATCCTCCCCCAGGACGATCCCCTTCCCCCAGTGCGCTTACGCCGCCCGCAGCCGCACCCTCGCCTGCATCAACCGTTGCTCGACGCCGTAGAGCCTGACCGCGGTCAGCACGCCGGTGGCGTAGGCGCCGGTGTCGAGGCCCAGGCGGTGGCCCAGCATCTGCGGCTGCTCGGCCGGGGTGTGGCCGTGGACGATGACCTTGTCGTGCGGGCCGCGGTCGTTGAGGAACTCGTAGCGGATCCACAAGAGGTCGTGCGTGGTCTGCGCCTTCAGCGCCACCCCCGGGCGCACGCCGGCGTGGACGAAGGCGTAGTCGCCGACCACGTGGAACAGTTGAAGCTCGCCGTAGAATCGCCGGTGGTCGTCCGGCAAGGCCTGGTCGAAGGCGTCGCGCACCGCGCCCCAGGCGTCGGCGTCGGTGCGCATGGCGCAGGGCTGCACGCCATAGGAGGCCAGGGTCGCCGCCCCGCCGTGCTCCATCCAGGTCATGGCGAAGGCGGGCTCGGCGAGAAACTGCAGCAGGGCCTCCTCGTGGTTGCCCTTCAGCGCGACGACGTCGAAGGCGCCGTCCAGCTGCAACTTGAGGACGAGGTCGACGACCTGGCGGCTGTCGGGGCCACGGTCGACGTAGTCGCCGAGGAAGACGAGCACGGGCCGGTGGTCCGGGCGCGTGGCCAGGGCGTCCTGGGCGATGTCATGCAGCAGGGGCTTCAGGACGTCGAGCCGGCCGTGGACGTCGCCGACGGCGTAGACCAGCCGCGCGCCGGTCGACGGCGGCATGTCATGCGCTGGTTTGCGACCGAACAGACCACGGAACAAGGCGCAGTCCCTCACCCGGACGGGACGGCAGGATAGGCCCGCCGACGGCGGGCCACAACGCGAGCTCGCCTTTCAGGCGAGTCAGGCCGCGCGGTAGCCCGATTGGCGGCTTGCGGGGGTCGCGGCGACGCCCGCTTCGTAGCGGAAGTGCGCCATCAGCTCGCCGAGGCGCCGCATCTCCGCCTTCAGGGCGTGGCTGGCGGCGGTGGCCTGCTCGACCATGGCGGCGTTCTGCTGGGTCACCTGGTCCATCTCGCCGACCGCGGTATTGACCTCGGCGAGGCCGCGGGCCTGCTGCTCGGCCGAGGCGGCGATCTCCGCCACCAGGCCGTCGACCTCCATCACCCGCTCGGCGATACGCTGCAGGGCCTGGCCGGTCTCGCCGACCAGGGAGACGCCGGAGGCGACGTGGGCCGAGCTGGCGTCGATCAGCGCCTTGATCTCCTTGGCGGCGTCCGCCGAACGCTGGGCCAGCGCGCGGACTTCCGAGGCGACGACGGCAAAGCCTTTCCCAGCTTCCCCCGCCCGCGCCGCCTCGACCCCGGCGTTGAGCGCCAGGAGGTTGGTCTGGAAGGCGATCTCGTCGATCACGCCGATGATCTGGCCGATCTCACCGGCCGACTTCTCGATCTCGCCCATGGCCGAGACGGTCTGCTGGACCACGCCGCCGGAGCGCTGCGCCTCGTCCTTGGCGCCGGCGACCACGTCGGCGGCTCTACGGGCGCCGGCGGCGGCTTGCCGGACGCTGGCCGTCAGCTGCTCGAGCGCGGCGGCGGTCTCCTCCAGGTTCGCCGCCTGGCGCTCGGTGCGGCGCGACAGGTCGTCGGACGCCTGGGCGATCTCGTCGGCGTTGGAGCGGATCGCGCCGGTGGAGGCCGACACCGCAGAGAGCGTCTCCTGCAGCGCCCCCAGGGCCGCATTGAAGTCGGTCTTCACCTTGGCGAACTCGGCGGCCACCGCCTCGTCCATGCGCGCGGCGACGTCGCCCCGCGACAGCCGGTCGATCGCCAGGCCGAGCGCGGCCATCGCCTCGGCCTGGCGCGTTTCCGCCGCACGGTGCTCGGCCTCGACGCGCTCGCGCTCGGCGTCCTTGGCGTCGAGATAGACGCCGATCGCCAGCTCCATGTCGATCAGCGCGGCCTTGACCATGGCGCTGACGCCGGCGGCGAGCTTGTCGCGGCCGTCGCGCGAGACGCCGAAGCCCTTCGGCCAGCTGGCCTCCACCGCGGCCGTGATCAACTGCTCCAGGACCAGGGCGTAGCCGCCGACGTACCAGCGCGGCTCCAGGCCGATGCGGGCGTGCGCCTGGCCGATCCGCCGGACGTTCTTGGCGTAGTCGCCGCCGAACTCGCCGCGGGCGATCAGGCCCCAGTGGGTCGCCTGCGCCTGGCGGGCGCGATCGATGTGGGCCTCGTCCTGGAAGAAGCCGCGAAGGTGCGGGTCGGCCCTGACCCGTCGGTAGAAGGCCTCGAGCGCCGGGCCGAGCGCGTTCTCCACCGCCGGCCGGATGTGCCGCAGCTCCGGCGCGGCCTCGCCGAGGCCGACGAAATCAAGCCGCGCCCTCAGGCCTTCACGCTCGCTCATGCTTTCCCCCGCACTCCTGACAGGGAGAAGGGGCCGATGCGGTTAACGCGAGGTTTCCCGCCTCGGGTCCGGCGCTGCTCAGACCGGGGTCGGCGGAAGCATGATCGGCTCGCGCAGGGTGACGATGTGCTCGGCGCCCTGGTCGTCGCCCACCGCGACGCTGTCGGCCAGGCCGCCGTGCTCGCGGATCGCGAAGCTGCGCGGGTGGCGCACGAGGTGGTCGACGCCCTCGAGCTGGATCTCGAACAGGTCGTCCTTGGGGTCGTAGCTGACGCCCAGCAGCGGCGTCCATTCGGCCTCGATCTGGTCGCCCAGCTTCTGGTCGGCCACCTCCAGCCGGGCCAGCTGGCCGCGGAGGGTGCGGCTCAAGAGGTCCGCCGCCGGCCGCCAATTGGATTTGTCCACCATCGTCATGGGAAGGCTCCTCTCGCCCGAGGTCGGCGCCCGACCGACGTCAGGCGGCCTCGACGCCAGGACCCGCGAGCAAGCCCAGAGTTCCGGAGCGATCTCGAGATCGGCTTCGCCGAGACCACGAAGGGTTCTTGAATTGGAGGCCGGCCGCTCAGGACTGCGGGCCGCTCACCCGGCCGACGTTTTCTCAGGACTGCGGGCCGCTCACCCGGCCCCAGGCCATCCGCTTGAGTTCGGCCATCGAGCCGTAGGTCTCGGTCGCTTCCGGATGCGGGCAGCAGGCGGTGAGCAGGGAGAGTTCGCCCGGGGCCTGCGGGGCGATGGTCTTCCACGCCGACCAGCCGCCGGCGGCCTGGGCGGCGACCACCTGGCCGCCGCGGTAGCTGACCACGTCCCTGGTGCGCACGGCGCGATGCGCGCAGTCGAACTCGCGCAGCGTGCGGCGCTCGTCGTAGGCGGCCGGGGCGGCTTGCGTCTGGTTGTAGAGCTGGGTCTCCCAGACCTGTACGACGCCTGCCGAGACCTCGACCTTCGTGCCGAGGTCCTGGATCGCCACGGCGTCGTCCTCGACGTCCGAGATCCGGTAGGGGCCGGCCGCGAGCGCGGCGGCGGGCAGGACGCTGGCGGCGACGACGCAAGCGGCCAGGGCGCCGGCGAACGCAGACCTCTTCCTCATTTCCAGCTCTTTCGCCATCAGGATCAGGCGAAGATCGCTCAGGCGTAGTTTCCGATTCTCCAAGCTTAATGGTTAAGATATGTGAGCTTAGTTCCGCCCACTTAAAGACTTGATGGCCGGATTACAGTTAATCCTCGTTCATCGTGAATCTGGAACACAGATCACAGCCATCCAATTTGAGATATCGGTTGTTTCCCGGAGCGTCCCTCTCATCCACTCTGGCCTGGATCCCCGCGTTCCGCGGGGACGAGCGGATGACGGGTTGACGCGACCCTCGCCGCTTCAGCGAACGCAGACCACGCAGGCGAGCAGGGCCGGGCCGTCGCCCTGCAGGTACAGCCGCTCCAGCGGCGCGAGCGCCGGCTCCAGCCTGCGCCGCAGCACGCCCAGGCCCGCCTCCGACACGCCGTGGTGGATCCCCAGAAAGGCCAGCAGATAGCCCGCGAAGGTGCAGGGGGTGTTCAGCCGGATCTCCTGCTGGCGGCCGAAATTCTCGAAGTGGGCGTTGCGGTGGAAGGCGTGCCGGGTGAAGCCGGCCGCGCCCGCGGCCGCGGCCACCTCGTCGATCAGGAAGGTGTGCTTGTCCTCGCCGACCTTCTCGAGCGAGGTGTCGGAGAGGAAGTAGGTGGCGTCCCGGCACCGCGTCATCCGGGCCACGTCGTCGTCCGACAGCTCGCCGGCCCAGGCGGCCGACAGCGCGATCTCCAGGGCCAGGTTCATCAACAGGAACCCCTCGCGGAACGGCTCCTGGATGACCAGCACCCCGCCCGGCGCCAGCACGCCGGCCGCCGCCGCCAGGAACCCCCGCCAGTCGCCGACATGATGCACGGCCGAGGCGACGAAGATCGCGTCGACGCTCTTCGGCGCCAGGCGGTCGAGGTGCTCGCCGGCCAGGGTCGCATAGACGCAGCCCTCGTCGGAGACGCCGAGGGCCGAGAGCTTGCGGCGGATCATGCGCAGGAAGGCGGGCGAGGTGTCGGTGATGATCTTGGTCCGCGCCGGGGCCGCCGCCACCAGGCCCAGCGTGCAGGCCCCGCCGCCGGCGCCGACCTCCAGCCAGTGCTGCAGCGGCCGCCTGGCGTAGTGTTCGGCGAGCCGCCAGGCGCCCTGGCCGCTGGCCATCAGGTCGGCCTTGTTCCCGCCGCCGGCGGTGTCGTCATAGGCCTGCTCGCCGCCGGCGAAACTCTGCGGCGGCGAGATCTCGCGCACCCCGTCGCGCAGCGGAAAGCGCGCCAGCGGACCGCGCGAGGCGATGAGTTGCGACAGCACGGTGCTCCCCCTCGGCCGCTTGACCGTCCGGCCCGGAGAAACCCGAACCCCGAAAGCCAAGACGCCGCTGCGTCAAAAGAGTTGCAGGGGGCGAGATGCGGTCGGGAAGGCCGGCGAGATATCCAAGGCGCCGTTGATGCGCCTCAAAGCCGGCTGCGGCGCGGCGGCGCAGGATGGCCGCTTCAGCGCGTGGAGGTTCGTCATGCGAACGCGAGCCACAGGATTGGTGCTGGTCCTCGGCGCGGGGCTTCTCGCCGGTTCGGCGCAGGCTCAGCAGCCGCAGGCCTCCACGACCTGGCGCGACTGCTGCGGGGCCGCCCCATGGAGCCAGCAAGGCGCTCACGGCCGGGGCATGATGGGCCAGGCCATGCCCGGCGCCGGCATGATGGGCGGCGGCTATCCCGGAGGTATGGGAAGCAGCGCCGCCCGCAACCATGTCGCGATGATGGGGAACGTGCCGGCGCCCTACGCCGACGTCGAAAACCCGCTGCCGCGCACGACCGCCACCATCGAGCGGGGCGCCGCCGTCTACGCGGCCAACTGCGCCTCCTGCCACGGCGCGACAGGGCTCGGCGACGGCCCCGCCGCCCGGAACCTCTCCCCGAAACCCGCCAATCTGGCCTGGCTTTCGCAGATGCCGATGAGCCGATGGGACCCGTTCATGTATTGGACCATAGCCGAAGGCGGCGCCCAGTTCGGCACGCCGATGCCGGCCTTCAAGGGCCAGCTCTCGAAGGCGGACATCTGGGCGGTGACCGCCTACATCCAGGCGCACCTGCCCGCGCGCGCGGCGAAGAAATAGCCGCACGATCTTTCGACCGGCTCAGCCTGCTTCTTGTCCGGGGTTCGACCATCCAGAAGGATGGTGGAGCCGAGGGGAGTCGAACCCCTGACCTCCTCATTGCGAACGAGGCGCTCTACCAACTGAGCTACGGCCCCAGGAAGGCCGCGGAATAACCCTTTCCGGGCGTGGTCTGTCAAGCGCCCTTCGACGCGCGGGGCGTCGCAGGGGGTTTAAGGCTGCGCCTTTCCGGCGCGGACAAAGCCCGGTAGAACACCGGCCCATGGGCAGTTTCCTCTACTTCATCGTCAGCTCGCTGCTGGAGCTGCTGGTCTGGGCGATCATCATCAGCGCCATCCTGTCGTGGCTGGTGGCGTTCGACGTGATCAATCTGCGCAACCGCTTCGTCTACAACGTCTCGCGGTTCCTCGACGCGGTGACCCGGCCGGTGCTGGCGCCCTTCCAGCGTTTCATCCCCTCGCTCGGCGGGGTCGACATCAGCCCGATCATCGTCATCCTGATCCTGCAGGGCGTGATCCGCTACCTGCTGCCGCTGATCTTCGGGCCGCTGATCAGCCTGATGGGCTGAGACCGTCCCCCCTTGCGTATGACGGTGCGGCTGACCGTGCGCGTCACCCCGCGCAGCGGCGCGGTGGCGGTCGTCGAGGG
>NZ_DATELG010000371.1:0-10155 GCF_035276905.1 Phenylobacterium sp.
GGTCGAGCTCGACCACCGTATCGAGGCCTGGCCTGCGACCCTTTCCGGCGGCGAGGCGCAACGGGCCTCGCTGGCCCGCGCCCTGGTCCGCGAGCCCGGCCTGCTGCTGCTCGACGAGCCCTTCGCCGCGGTGGACGCGCTCACGCGGCTGCGGATGCATGAGCTGGTGCTTTCGCTCTGGCGTCGCCATGCGCCCACCGTGCTGATGGTGACCCACGACGTCGACGAGGCGATCGCGCTGGCCGACCGCGTGCTGGTGCTGGAAGACGGCCGCATCGCCGCGGAAGAGCGCATCGAGCTGGAACGTCCGCGCGCCGTCGACGGCGACTTCCAGGCCGTCCGCTCCCGGCTGCTCGCCCGCCTGGGCGTGCGTCAGGGCCACCGCGCTCCGGCCGCATCCGCGCCGGCTGAACGCGCCGCCCTGTTCACCTTCCCGACCGGAGAGATCGTGGCGTGAATATTTCGCCGCCCCGGCGGCGCTGAGAGTCAAGCGTCGCAGCCTCCTGCCCGCGTCCGCCGAAGCCTTGCGCCCCAGGCCGACGCCGGGCCTTCGCGCGCCAAATACATCTTATGATGTAGTTCAATTGTAGAACCAGACATCGAACTTATTAGGTAAAGTCGTTTGCGATTTCTCCGACCAGGAGACGTTATCGTCTTCAGGTTTGAGTTTACGCCCGATGCAAGACACTGCGTTCGCACCACTGACCGCCATCTTACTGGCCACGACCGGGCGTCTCATTGCGCTTTCCAGAGGAGCGGTCGCCCCTGCCGTCGACGTCGGCTGCCCGGCCGACCGTCGCGACCGTCGCGACCGCGGAGGGTGATCATGGTCCCAGGTCTGACCAGGCTGCGCGGCTTCGTGACGGAGGTCGCGGCGCTGCTGCGCCGCACGGAGGACGAACCGGAGATCCTCGCCGAGGGCGGTCGGCTGCTGGCGGGCTTGGTGGCGCAGGACGACTGGCTGCCCGAGGCCTACGCGGAGCCGGACCCTGAACGCTATCGGCAGTATCTTCTCCACTGCGACAGCGCCCAGGCCTTCTCCCTTGTCAGCTTCGTGTGGGGACCGGGGCAGGCGACGCCGATCCACGACCACACCGTCTGGGGGCTGGTGGGTGTGCTGCGGGGCGCGGAGCTGTCGCAAGGGTTCGTGCGCACGGACCACGGCCTGCAAGCGAAGGGCGGGCCGCAGCGGCTGGAGGCCGGCCAGGTCGAGGCGGTCTCGCCGCGCATCGGCGACATCCACCGCGTCGCCAACGCCTATGACGACCGCGTCTCGATCAGCATCCACCTCTATGGCGCGAACATCGGCGCGGTTCAGCGCGCGACCTACGACGCGCAGGGGCGGCCGAAGCTCTTCGTCTCCGGGTACGCCAACGCCTTCACGCCCAACATCTGGGACGCTTCCTCGAAATCCGCATGACCCTCCAGACCACCACGCCCGCCCGCGTCCGCCTCGACCTGATCCTCGGCCGCGAGATCGCCTTGCTCGACCTTCGCGAGGAAGGTCCCTTTGCAGCCGATCACCCGCTGTTCGCCGCCAACCTGCCGCTCAGCCGGCTGGAGCTGGAGGCCTGGGACCGGATCCCCCGGCGCGACGTCAGGATCGTTCTCTACGACGCCGGCGAAGGCCTGGCCGCGACGGCGGCGGAACGGTTGGAGGCGCTCGGCTACGCCGATGTGACGGAGCTCGCCGGCGGCCTCGAAGGTTGGCGCCGCGCCGGCTACGAGCTGTTCCAGGACGTCAATTCGGCGAGCAAGGCGTTCGGCGAGCTGGTCGAGGCGCGCCGCCACACGCCCTCCACGCCCGCGCCGGAGGCCAAGCGGCTGATCGAGAGCGAGCCCAACCTGGTGGTGCTCGACGCACGGCGCTTCGAGGAGTACCAGACCATGAGCATCCCGCGCGGAGTGAGCGTGCCGGGCGCCGAGCTGGTGCTGCGCGCGCGGGAGCTGGCGCCGAATCCAGCGACCACCATCATCGTCAATTGCGCAGGCCGCACCCGCAGCATCATCGGCGCCCAGTCGCTGATCAACGCCGGCCTGCCCAATCCCGTGCTGGCGCTGCGCAACGGCGCCATCGGCTGGACCCTCGCCGGCCAGAGGCTTGAGCACGGCCGTGGCGAAAGGTTCCCGGAGGTCGCTCCCGAGCGCGAGGCTGAAGCCCGAGCGGCGGCGCGGCGCGTCGCCTACCGCGCGGGCGTGCGCCGCCTCGACCGGCCGAGCCTCGAGGCGCTGGTCCAGGACACGAGCCGCACCCTGTACCGCTTCGACGTCCGCACGCCGGAGGAGTACGCCGCCGGCCATCTGCCGGGCTTCCAAAGCGCGCCAGGCGGTCAGCTGGTGCAGGAGACCGATGTCTTCGCCCCGGTTCGCGGCGCGCGCATCGTCCTGGCCGACGAGCGCGGCGTGCGGGCCGACATGAGCGCCTCCTGGCTCGCCCAGATGGGCTGGGAGGTCTATGTCCTGGAAGGCGGCTTCGAAGCCGGCCTGATCGTCGGGCCGTGGAGGCCACGCCACCCGCAGCCGCCCGAAGCCCAAACCATCTCGCCGGTCGAACTCGCCGCAGAGCTCGACCGCAACGCCGCGACCCTGATCGATCTGGCCCCGAGCCCCGCGCACCGTCGGGGCCACATTCCCGGCGCCTGGTTCGCGGTGCGCAGCCGGCTGGCCAACGCTCTGGGCGTGCTCCCGGGGGGCCGGCCCTTCGTGCTCACGTCTCCGGACGGCGAGCTGGCGCGCTTCGCCGCCGCCGATCTCGAGGCGCTCAGCGGCCGCCCGCCGCGGGTGCTGGCGGGCGGAACGGACGCCTGGAAGACGGCCGGCCTGCCGATCGAGACCGGACTTCCCCACGCCGCCAGCGCCGATGACGACGTCTACCGCCGCCCCTACGAGGGAACCGACAATTCCAAGGCGGCCATGCAGGCCTACCTCGACTGGGAATTCGGCCTCGTCGAGCAACTGGAGCGCGACGGGACGCACGGCTTCTACGTAATCTGAGGAAACGCCAGGATGTCACTCACCCTCTATTTCGCCGCCGGGTCCTGTTCGCTGCCGGCGCTCGTAGGCCTCGAAGAGGCCAACGCCGATTTCGACGCCGTGCGGATGGTCTTGCCCGACGGCGACCAACGGCGCCCGGAATACCTGGCGATCAATCCGCGCGGACGCGTGCCGGCGCTGGTCGCCGACGGGGTCACGATCGCAGAGAACATCGCGGTCCTCACCGCCATCGCCCAGCGGTTCCCTGAGGCCCGGCTGTTGCCGCTGCAGGATCTTCTGCAGCTGGCGCGCGCCTACGAGCTGTTCGCCTGGTTCGCCAGCGGCGTGCACGTGGCCTTCGCCCAGGTGGCCCGGCCGGAGCGCTACACCTCGGATCGCTCGGCCTGGCCCGCCCTTGCGGCCGGCGGCCGGGCGAACATGCTGGCCGCCTATGCCGAGATCGACGCGCGGCTGGAGGACGGCCGCCCCTGGCTGCTCGGCCAGGACTTCAGCCTCGCCGACCCCTACGCCCATGTGTTCTTCCGCTGGGCGGGGCGGCTGGGGATCGACACGGCGGACTACCCCGCCTTCGCGGCCCACGCCAAGCGGCTGCAGGCCCGGCCGGCGGTGAAGCGCGCCCTCGCCCACGAGACTTCCGACCACACGCTCACGCCAGCCTGAGTCCGGAGACTCTTCAGGCCGGCTGATAGGCCGCTTGAGAACATCTCGCTCGCACGCGCAATTCCGACAGATACGATGGGATTTGAAACCTTCGAGCGGGAGGCGGCGATGCCTGTTGAATTCATTGGCCATATCGGATCGAACGGCGTGTCGGAGACGCGCCCGAACTCGGGACCCGTGATCGACGTCGGCTACGTCGAGGCGGTCGCCAAGGCGCACGAGAACGGCGGCTTCGACCGCGCCCTGGTCGCCTTCGGCTCCAGCTCGCCCGAGAGCCAGCTCATCGTCGCCCACGCCGGCCACATCACCGAACGGCTCGGCTTCATGATCGCCCACCGCCCGGGATTCACCGCCCCAACGCTCGCCGCACGACAACTGGCGACCCTCGACCAGTTCACCGGCGGGCGGATCGCCGTGCACATCATCACCGGCGGGGCCGACCAGGAGATGCGCCGCGACGGCGACCACCTCACCAAGGCCGAGCGCTACGCCCGCACCGACGAATACCTCGACGTGGTCCGGGAGGAGTGGACCAGCGAGACGCCGTTCGACTACCAGGGCCGGTACTACCAGGTGGAGCAGGCCTTCGCGGCCGTGAAGCCGGTGCAGAAACCGCACATCCCGATCTACTTCGGCGGCTCGTCCGACGAGGCGATCAACGTCGCCGGCAAGCACGCCGACGTCTATGCCCTCTGGGGCGAGAGCCAGACCCAGGTGCGCGAGATCGTCGCCCAAGTGCGCGCGGCCGCCGCCCGCAATGGCCGGCAGATCCGCTTTTCGATGTCGCTGCGGCCGGTGATCGCCGCCACCGAGGAGGCCGCCTGGAAGCGGGCGGACGAGATCGTCGCGCGGGTCCGCCAGCTGCGCGAGCAAGCCGGCCTGCCGACCAGCGGACACGCCCCGCCCAACGCCGGCTCCCAGCGGCTGCTGCAGACCGCCGCCCAGGGCGCCCGCCTCGACAAACGGCTCTGGACCGGCGTGGCCGCGCTGACCGGCGCCCAGGGCAATTCCACCGGCCTGGTGGGCACGCCGGAGCAGGTGGCCGAGGCCCTGCTCGACTACTACGAGCTCGGCATCAGCACCTTCCTGATCCGCGGCTTCGACCCGCTGGAGGATGCGGTGGCCTATGGCCGCCACCTCATTCCCCTGGTGCGCGAGCTGGTCGCCGAGCGCGACCTTCACCTCACGGCCGCGGTCGGCTGATCGCCGAGCCCTCCCCTTGCCGCTCGACGTCGCCGATGCGCCCGCCTCCACCGCCGCGCTTTGATTGAGCGTTACATGGACGGATCGATCTGGCCGAGCAGAGTCACGACGGCGATGAGCCCCAGCGCCAGGACCTGCTCGCCGGCCACAGTCCAAGCGAACGCACGGCGCGCCGCCACGGGATCGCGCGCCGCCAGCGGGGTGAGCCGCCAGCGATTGAGCGAGGCGAGCGCGAGCAAGGCCGCCACCAATGCCAGCTTCAGCCCGAAGGTTGCGAGATAGCTCACGCCCGGCGCGCCCCCGGCCAGCGCCATGACGGCGAAGGCGGTGATCATTCCGCTGGTGACCAGAAGAGCCACCGCCGCCAGGGAGACGCGGCCGAACCCGCGCAGCAGCGGCAAGGTGTCGGACCCGGCCTGGGGCAGCGTCAGGATGAGCGGCAGGAAACCGCCCAGCCACACGCCCGCGGCAAGCAGATGGATCGCCATCACGCCGATCCGCGCCACAGCCGGGAAGCCGCCCGGCCCGCCGGCGGCGTGGCCGACGAAGGCCAGGCTCGCCAGCAGCCCGGCCGAAAGCGCCGCCCTGACGCGCGCTGGGCGGCGCGGCGAAAGAGCCAGGCCGGTCAACGCAAGCCCAAACAGCGCCGCGACCGCGAGCGCCTGGCCGAAGCCTGTCTGACTGCAGAGCTGCGCCAGGACCGTCAGGGAAGGGAAGCCCTCCGCCCCGGCTATCTCGCGGCCGAGCGCGGCGAGCCAGGCGAGGGCCGCCAGCGTCGCGGCGAGCGGCGAAAGGACCCGTGCGGCCGCTCGCCCCGGGCGTCGCAACGAAGCCGGGGCGTAGAGGTCGAAACAGGCCTGGCCGAAGAGGCCGATGCCCACCGCCAGCAGGGTGAACCGGGCGACAAGCAACGGCCAGTCGAGCGTGTTGTTCACGGCTTCAGCTCGAAGTGAAAGGTCCCCTGGGTGGTGTGGCTGTCGGTCGAGACCACTCGCCAGCTCACGACATAGTCGCCCGGCGGGAGCGGTCGGCGCAGCGGCACGGCCAGAGTGCGGGCGCCGTCCTCGGACGTGACGGGGCCCGTGCCGCCGAAGCCGGGCGGCCCGGAAACAGTGACCTTCGAGAACGCCGGCTCGACCGCTTCGCTGAAGGTGACGCGGACCTCGCGCGGCGCGGCCGAGACGGTCGATCCCACCTGAGGCGCAGCGCTCTGCAGGAAGGCGTGAGCGAAGGCTGGGGCCGCCGCGAAGAGGATCGCGGCGGCGAGAGCTGGAGTTGCGGGACGCATGGCGTTGAGCCTCACCAGATCGGCTTTCCTAGGGAATGCGGGAAGAGGTCATCCAGGAACCAGTGGACCTGGAACAGGACGCCGACGCTGGAGCCGCTCTGGCGGTTCATGGGGATCTGCGCCTCGAGGCCGAACTGCATTCGCTTGCCCGACCAGAGCACGCCCGGATTGACCGTCCCGGTGGTGGTCTCGCCGAAGCCGTTGGCGACCGGCGTCGAGGCGGAGATTTCGACGAGCGGCGTCAGTTGGTTGACGAAGGCCGGCAGGCCCAGATCCTTCACCTGGCTCTGCAGGTAGCGCAGGCTGTACTCGAAGGCGACGCCCCATTCCAGGCTGCGGATGGTGGCCTGGCGGATCGGCGCGCAGCCGGCGCATGCGGGGTCCTCGGCCAGCTCGTGCCCCTGGACCGGGATGGCGTAGCCGAGCGTGCCGGTCACCGCCGCCGGCCGCAGCCAGTTCAGGCTCGCCGGCAGGTCGCCGAACCCCTTGCCGAAGTAGACGGTGGGGGTGACGGTCCCGATGGCCTCCGCGCCGACCTTGCCGGAGCCCGTGCCGCCCCATTCCCCGCTCACGCCGACCGAGACGATGGCCTCGTGCTCGGCGTTGGTGACGGCTTGGTACTTGAGCGTGGTTTCGAGGTTCTGGAAGCCGGTCGCGGCGCGCAGACCGGGCGTTTCGATCCGGGTCCAGTCCCCGCTGAAGGACACGCCCAGTTTGGAGGTCAGGCGTTTTGACCACTCGCCAGAGATGTCGGTCTCTCTGGCGGAAGGTTCGTCGCCGGTCTTGAGGCGCGAGACGGTGGGAAGGCTGAGCTCGTCGGCGTTGAAGGGGTCGTCGGTGGCGATGGTCGCCGGGAAGAAGCGGTCGCCGGCGATGCCGTGGGCGAGCGCGGGCGAGGCGAGGCCGGCCAAGCCGGCGAAGGCGGCGCCGCGCAGGGCGGCGCGCATGCAGATGCGCATGGAAAAATGGATCCTGAAGAAGCTCGAAAAGCTCCGCGCAACGAATGCGCGGATGGGCGAGGAGTTGGCTTCAGGCGGTGACGGGCGGCGCGCGCGCGGCCTGTGGACGACGCCAGCGCAGCGCGGTCCGCACCTGGTCGACGGGCAGCGGAGCGGCGGCCGTCCGCGGCGGGGCGGCCGGTGCGGCAAGAACGGCGACTTGCGGGGCCCTCTCGAGCGCGAGGCCGGCGAAGGCGCAGACCTCGTGGCTGTCCTCGCTGGCGCGGTCGTGGGAGCGCGGGTCGGCGGACCGCACATGATGCACGCCGTCGCCGGTGCAGATCACCAGCGGCGCGCTGGACCGTCCGTCGAGGTTCGGCATCCAGCCCGGCGGCGTCAGCAGGCGCAGGCTCACCGCGCAGAGCAGCGCGATGAGGAAGGCCAACCGCAAGGGCGCGGACCGCGTCATGGGGCGTTCCTTGCGGCAGAGCTGGGCCGTTGGCAAGGGGCGGCGCGGCGTGCCGCCGCTCGCACTCCGAGAGGTCGAGGACGCCCGCTCCCTACGTCACCCCGCCGGTTCGGCCAGCGCCGTCTTCACCGCGGCCAGGATCGGCTCCGCCTCGGTGCGCGCCAGCCAGTCCGGGGCGACGTCGACCAAGCGAAAGCGGCGGTCGGCGCCGATCACCAGGGCGGTCGGCTGCGGCAGCTCCCAGGTCCCCGTCCCCGTGGTCTTGCCGATGAAGGTCCCCCTCGCCTCGGCGGCGGCCCGCGTCGCGGCGTTGGCGGTGTAGAGGATCCCGAGCTCACGGCCGAGAACGTTGTCGTAATCCGTGGCGACCTGGAAGCTGAGGTCATGACGGCGCTTGATCTCCACCAGCCGCTCCGGAACCTGCGGACTGACGGCCACCAGCGGCGCGCCCAGGGCCTTGAGGCCGGGCGCCAGCGCGCGCTCGTAATAGGGCAGCGCGATGTTGCAGGCGGGACAGCCGGCGAAGCGGAAGAACACCAGCACCGCCGGACCCTCGGCCGTCAGGCCGCGCAGCGTCAGGGTCTCGCCGTCGACCTCCTTGAGCTCGAAGTCCGGGGCCAGGTCCCCGACCTTGGGCCAGAGCCCCGGGTCGGCCGCCTCGACCAGCTCACGCCGCTGGTCGACGTTCAGTTGCAGCTGCGCCGGCTCCCAAGTGCGCTCACGCTCGGCGTGCAGGTCGGCCAGCAATTGACGCAGGGATGGTTGGGACATGGTCAGTTCCTAGACCATTCGCCGCCGAAGTGGAGGCCGGTTCGGCGCAGCGAATGGTCTAACTTCAAGAACTTATGAGCGTTCGGCGGTTCATTCGAACCGCCGAACGCTCTAGGGGTTGGCCGGCGCCGCTGCGTCGTTGAAGCCGGTGTCGAAGCCCGCGCGGAGGTCCGGGCGGGCGGCGATGGCGCCGGTCTGCTGAAACTTCGCCAGGACGTCGGCCTCTTCGCGCAGGACCGCCTCATCGATCACCCGCGGGCCGCGGCTGTTGAGCTGGACGGTGCGAAGCGCGATATCGGGAGCGAGGCCGGTCTCCTTGGCCAAGGCCTGGGCGTATTCGGCCTGATGCGTCTGGCCCCAGCGCTCGGCGCGCGCTAGGCGCTTCAGATAGTCGTCGAGCAGCGCCCGCTTTTCAGCCAGCGCCGAGGCGCTGGCGACCTCGAAGGCGTAGCCGGTGAGCAGGCCGCGCCCGTCCGCCACCACCCGCGCGCCGTCCTTCTGCGCCAGTGGCAGATAGGGCGCCCAGGCGGACCAGGCGTCCACAGCCCCCGTTGAGAAGGCCGCCTTGGCGTCGGAGGGCGCCAGGAAGACGATGGTGACATCAGCCGGCTTGAGCCCGGCCTGCCCGAGCGCCCGCAGCAAGAGGTAGTGTCCGATCGAGCCGCGCCCGGTGGCGATGCGCCGCCCCTTGAGGTCCGCAAGGCTGCGGATCGGACTGCCGGCAGGAACCACGATGGCCGTCGAGACGCCGCCTTCCGGGGCGGCCGCGGCCTGCACCGCCTTGATCTTCGCCCCGCCCGCATAGGCGAATAGGAACGGTGCGTCGCCCACCAGGCCGACGTCGACCGCCCCGGCCGCCAGCGCCTCCAGCAGATGCTGCGCGGCGGGAAAGTCACTGAACTCCACCTTGTAAGGCGCGCCCTCGAGCGCGCCGGAGGCGAGCAGCAACGCCCGGTCCCCGCCCTTCTGGCTGCCCACCTTGAGCACCGCATGGCTGGCGTGCGGACCCTGGCCGCATCCGGTCAGCACCAGCGCCGCGACGGCCAGGCCCGCGGCCAAGGCGCGGCGGCGCTGCGATGCGGGGTTGGACGGCTGGCTTTGGCGGGCGGCGCGAAGCGTCATGTTCAACTCGCTCACTGGCGGCGGGAAGGCGGCGGCATCCGACAAGGGCACGAGGCGCCCGATGCCGCGCCCCCGATCGCGGGCTCGACGCGAAGGGGATGTCACGCGCCGGCCCCGAGCAAGGATCGACGTCGCCCCCGCGAGAAAGACTCGCGAGACGACGGACGCCGCCGCAACCGATGAAATGAAACACCGGACCTGATCGCCACTCAATTTATCTATACGAGCGATCAGTGAATACTAAATTGTCTCTCAAAATAGGTTGGATTTAACCGGTCAATATGCCCCGCAGCGATAGCGCTTAGCAGAGACGCTCATCCAGGAGCGCCAGCCTCACCGCGAGAACATACTATCAGAATTTTTAATATGTCGCGCCGCCGCCGCGGCCCGCAAAGCCGACCAAGCGCAAGTGTCATTTTTCTTCTTATACAACGACTAGATAGCGGGAATCCACGCCTCGACCAAGACCAACTGGATTTGCAACACAAATCCATAAATGCAGAAAATCTGAATCCCATCTTCGACGAAGCGCCGCCAACCCTCGTAACGCCTGGAAAGACCGGTCGTCCAGATCGGCGAACCATGTTCAGTAATCGGGGGCGTTCTACATGATCAGTCGTCGCGACATGCTGCGGCGCGCCGCGCGCCTTGGCGGCTACGCGGCGGGATTCCTGTCGCTGCAGGCGCTGGGCTTCCTGCCGACCCATGCG
>NZ_DATELG010000372.1:0-4421 GCF_035276905.1 Phenylobacterium sp.
CGTCCTCTTCCCCGACCCCTGGCCCAAGGCCCGCCACCACAAGCGCCGGCTGCTGCAACGCGACACCGCCGTGGAGCTGGCGCGGGTGCTGAAAGCCGGCGGCGGGCTGCGCTTCGCCAGCGACTGGGCCAACTACGTCGACTGGAGCCTGGAGATCCTGAACGCCACGCCGGGCCTGACCTGGACCGCCGAGCAGGCGGCGGACTGGCGCACCCCGCCCGGCGACCACGTCACCACCCGCTATGAGGAAAAGCGCCTCGGCGACTGCGCGCCGGTGTTCCTGGATTTCGTGAAAACCTCCCTCCCTTAATGGGGAGGGAGAGTTCCTACTTCGCTTCCTGCTTGTACCGCTGGATCGAGGTGCGGATCAGCTCAGCGGCTTCCTCGGGGTCGGCCCAGCGGACGATCTCGACCGACTTGCCCTTCTCCAGGTCCTTGTAGTGCTGGAAGAAGTGGGCGATCTGCTCGGTCAGGATGGAGGGCAGCGCCCGCCAGCTGTCGACGCCGTTGTAGAACGGGTGGAGCTTGTCCACCGGCACGGCCAGCACCTTCTCGTCGCCGCCGGCCTCGTCGCGCATCATCAGCGCGCCGACCGGGCGGCAGCGGATCACCGCGCCGGGCACCACGGGCGTCGGACCGACCACCAGGATGTCCATCGGATCGCCGTCGTCGGCGAGGGTGTGCGGGATGAAGCCGTAGTTGCCCGGATAGAACATCGCCGTGTGCAGGAAACGGTCGACGAAGATCGCGCCGGACTCCTTGTCCAGCTCGTATTTCACCGGCTCGCCGCCCTGCGGGATCTCGATGATGGCGTTGACGTCGTACGGCGGGTTGGCGCCGGTGGGGATCTTGGAGAGGTCCATGAGGAGAACGACCTTTGAAGAACACGCGAGAAAAGCGATGGGCTCTGTGGACCAAAGCCGGGCCGCAGGAAAGAGCACTCGCGCACCCAGGGGCGAAAACTCTCCGGCGATCCCGCGCGCGGTCATCTGCGGCGGCGGGCGGGATGGGGGCTGACAACCGGCGCCGGGCCGGCTATATTCCCCAGCAACATCGCTGATAGCGCTGGATGGCGCTTTCAAGCGGCGGGCTCCGGCCCGGCCGCTTTTTTGTTTGCCATTCGAGCGCTTCCCTAGGGAACGGCCAAGCTCATGCGCGGGAAGACCGCCGAGGACATGCGACTGCTGGAGCTGATCGAGCCCGTGGCCGAGGCGGCGGGCTACGAGATCGTCCGCCTGCGGCTGATGGGCGGCGACAAGCAGCGCCGCCTGCAGATCATGGCCGAACGGGCGATCGACGGCGACATGATGGTCGAGGACTGCGCGAAGCTGTCGCGCGCCATCTCCGAGGTGATGGACGCCGCCGACCCGATCGCCGGCGAATATATGCTGGAGGTCTCCTCGCCGGGCGTCGACCGGCCGCTGACCCGGCTGAAGGATTTCGCGACCTTCGAGGGCTACGAGGCGCGCCTGGAGCTCGACCGCATGGCCGAGGGCCGCAAGCGTTTCCGCGGCGTTCTGGCCGGCGTCGACGGCGACAACGTGGCGATCGACCTGGAGGGCGAGGAACACACCGCCCTCATCCCGTTTTCCTGGATCATCGAGGCCAAGCTCGTCCTCACCGACGAGCTGATGAAGCGTGGCGCCGAAGTGCGCGCCGCCCGCATGGCGGCCGAAGAGCAACAACAGACTTCCGAGTAAGGGACCTGAACCCATGAGCCTGACGGGCATTTCCGCCAACCGGCTTGAGCTTCTGCAGATCGCCGAGGCCGTCGCGCGCGAGAAGTCGATCGACAAGGAGATCGTCATCGAGGCGATCGAGGAGGCGATCCAGAAGGGCGCCCGCGCCCGTTACGGCGCCGAGCACGACATCCGGGTCAAGATCGACCCGAAGACCGGCGAGACGGTGGTCAAGCGGGTGGTCACCGTCGTCGCCGACGACGCCGCGTTCGGCGAGACGGAAGACGGCCTGCCGGCCGAGGAGCCGCCGGGCATCCTGCGCCTCTCCGACGCCAAGCGCCGCGACAAGGAGGCGGTCGTCGGCAAGGTCTATGAGGAGATCCTGCCGCCCTTCGAGTTCGGCCGGGTGCAGACCCAGATGGCCCGCCAGGTGGTGACCGGCAAGGTCCGCGAGGCCGAGCGCGAGCGCCAGTACGAGGAGTTCAAGGACCGCGTCGGCGAGATCGTCAACGGCGTGGTCAAGCGGGTCGAGTACGGCAACGTGGTCGTCGACCTGGGCCGCGGCGAAGGCATCATGCGCCGCGACCAGTCGATCCCGCGCGAGAACTTCAACATCGGCGACCGGATCCGCTGCTACATCTACGACGTCCGCCGCGAGACCAAGGGCCCGCAGATCCTGCTGTCGCGCGCCCACGGCGGCTTCATGGCCAAGCTGTTCGCCCAGGAAGTGCCCGAGGTCTACGACGGCGTCATCGAGATCCGCGCGGTGGCGCGCGATCCGGGCAGCCGCGCCAAGATGGCGGTGGTCTCCAACGACTCTTCGATCGACCCGGTCGGCGCCTGCGTCGGCATGCGCGGCAGCCGCGTGCAGGCGGTCGTCGCCGAGCTGCAGGGCGAGAAGATCGACATCATCCAGTGGAGCCCGGACGAGGCGACCTTCATCGTCAACGCCCTGGCCCCGGCCGAGGTCTCCAAGGTCGTGATGGACGAGGAAGACGAGCGGGTCGAGGTGGTGGTGCCCGACGAGCAGCTGTCGCTGGCCATCGGCCGCCGCGGCCAGAACGTCCGGCTTGCGAGCCAGCTGACCGGTTGGCAGATCGACATCATGACCGAGAGCCAGGAGAGCGAGCGCCGCCAGCGCGAGTTCACCGAGCGCACCGCCCTGTTCCAGGAAGCCCTGGACGTCGACGAGGTCATCGCCCAGCTGCTGGTCACCGAGGGCTTCGCCACCGTCGAGGACGTGGCCTATGTCGAGGCCTCGGAAGTGGCCTCCATCGAGGGCTTCGACGAGGACACCGCCGAGGAGATCCAGGCCCGCGCCCGGGATTACCTGGAGAAGGAAGCCGCCGAGTACGACGCCAAGCGCCGCGAGCTGGGGGTCGAGGACGGCCTTCTGGAGATCGAGGGGCTGACCTTGCCGATGGCGGTGGCGTTGGGCGAGGGCGACGTGAAGACCGTCGAGGACCTGGCGGGCCTGGTGCCCGACGACCTGCGCGGCTGGTTCGAGACCAGGAACGGCGAGCGGGTCCGCGAGCCGGGCATCCTCGAGAGCTTCGGCCTCGACCCGCAGGACGCCGAGCTTTTGATCATGCGCGCCCGCGTGGTCATGGGCTGGGTCGAGGCCCCGGAAGAGCCGGAGGTCGAAGAGGACGGCGAGGCGGTCGAGGACACCGAAGCCTTCGCCGCCGCGGAGATGGAGGGCGAAGCCCGCGACGCCTGAGGCTTCTCTCCGCCCATCCCCGCGCAAGCGGGGACCCAGGCTTTTTCTGTTTTCCCTCCTCCGCCAAGGTCCCGCCCTTTGATCCGCAACCAAAAAACCCTGGGTCCCCGCTTATGCGGGGATGGGCGGTAGAGAGGTGGCCCGGCGTGGAACCGACGTCCGATGACACGCGGCTGAACGCCCGCGAACGCCGCGACATCGTCTCCGGCGAGGTGATGGACGAGGCGCGGCTGATCCGGTTCGTGGCCGGTCCCGACGCCGCGGTGGTCCCGGACCTGGCGCGCAAGCTGCCGGGGCGGGGCCTGTGGGTCGCGGCCGACCGGGCGTCGGTCGAGACCGCGGCGAGAAAGGGCCTGTTCTCGCGCGCCGCCAAGGCGAAGCTCGCGGCGGCGCCGGACCTCGCCGATCAGGTGGAATCTCTGCTGAAGCGGCGGGTTTTGTCGGCCCTCGGCCTTGCACGGCGGGCCGGCGATCTTACCTCCGGGTTCGAGAAGGTCTCGGCGGCGATCGGCGCCGGTCGAGCCGCCTGGCTGATCGAGGCGTCGGACGGCGCCGCGGACGGCCGCCGCAAGCTCCGGGCCCTGGTTCGAAAGCAGTCACGTCCGCCGGGCGTGATCGGGGTGTTTTCCTCGACGGAATTGGGTTTGGCCTTAGGCCTGGAGAATGTGATACACACCGCCTTCCTTGCGGGGCGAGCCGCCGATCGTTGGGCTGAAGACGTTCAGCGGTTGTCGGGCTTTTGCCCGCTCCTTCCTGAGAGTTGGCGCGAGGAGCCTTGAGAGGCAAGCGGGAGCCTGAGACGGTTTCCGCCCCTCTGCATTTGATCGATCCGTTGGCCGGGACCGCCCGGCCGCTGAGTAAAGCGAGCGCATGAGCGACGAGAACAACAACGGCCGCAACTCCGCCCCGGGCGGACGCCAGCCCCTGACCCTCAAGCCCCGCGGGGCCGGATCGGTCAGCGCCGGCACGGTGAAGCAAAGCTTCAGCCACGGCCGTTCGAAGACTGTGGTGGTCGAGACCAA
>NZ_DATELG010000373.1:0-21055 GCF_035276905.1 Phenylobacterium sp.
GCGTTGCACAACGCGGCGGCCAAACTTCCCAGGGTCGCGATCCAGAAGCCGCAGCGGGTGGTGGGCACAGACACCGTGGGGGCCATGCAGTCAGGCGTTTTCTGGGGCTACATCGGCCTGATCGAGGGGCTGATCGCGCGCATCAAGGCCGAGCGCGACCTGCCGCTCACGGTCGTCGCCACCGGCGGCGTCGCCTCGCTGTTCCACGGCGCGACCATGGCCATCGACCATTTCGATTCCGACCTCACCATCCGCGGCATGCTGGAGATCTGGCGCCGCAATTCGAAAGCCGCGTAAGGGCACATGGCGTCCAAGTCCGACGAGCTCGTCTTCCTGCCGCTGGGCGGGTCCAACGAGATCGGCATGAATTTCAACCTCTACGGCTACGGTCCGCCGCACGACCGGCGCTGGATCGTCGTCGACCTCGGCGTGACCTTCGGGGACCAGACGACGCCGGGGGTCGAGGTGATTCTGCCGGATCCCGCCTATATCGAGGAATACGCCGACCGGATCCTCGGCATCGTGCTGACCCACGCCCACGAGGACCACCTGGGCGCGGTGGCCTGGCTGTGGCCGAGGCTGAAGGCGCCCGTCTACGCCACCCCCTTCACCGCCTTCCTGCTGCGCGAGAAGCTGCGCGAGGCGGACCTCCTCGACGAGGTCGAGATCCATGAGGTGGCGCTCGGCGGGCAGGTCGATCTCGGCCCGTTCCATATCGAGCTGATCACGCTCACCCATTCGATTCCCGAGCCGAACGGACTGGCGATCAAGACGCCGCTGGGGACGGTGCTGCACACCGGCGACTGGAAGATCGATCCCGAGCCGCTGCTCGGCCAGGTGACCGACCAGGACGCCATCCGCCGGCTGGGCGACGAGGGCGTGCTGGCCATGGTCTGCGATTCCACCAACGTCTTCGTCGAGGGCGTGGCCGGCTCGGAGGCGTCGGTGCGCGACGCGCTGACGCCGCTGATCGGCACGATGAAGGGCAAGGTCGCCGTCGCCTGCTTCGCCTCCAACGTCGCGCGGATGGACAGCGCCGCTCGCGCCGCCGAGGCCAATGGCCGCCGCGTGTGCCTGGTCGGCCGCTCGATGCACCGCATGGCGGCCGCGGCCAAGTCGGTGGGGCTGCTGCAGGGGCTGCAGCCGTTCATCACCGAACAGGAGGCCAACGGCTTCCCGGCCAAGGGCGTGCTCTACCTCTGCACCGGCAGCCAGGGCGAGCCGCGCGCGGCGCTGGCCCGCATCGCCGAGGGGGCGCATCCGCACGTCAGCCTGGGCGCGGGCGATTCCTGCGTCTTCTCCTCGCGGGTGATCCCGGGCAACGAGATCCCGATCCGCAACCTGCAGAACAACCTCGCCGACCGCGGCGTGCGGCTCTACACCGAGCGCGACCATCCGGGGATTCACGTCTCCGGCCACCCCTGCCGCGACGAGCTGGCGGAGATGTACCGCTGGGCGCGGCCGCAGATCGCCGTGCCGACCCACGGCGAGCGCCGCCACCTCTTGGAGCACGTCGCCTTCGCCCGCGACCTGCAGGTGCCGCAGCAGGTGGCGCCGCGCAACGGCGACATGGTCCGCCTGGCCCCGGGCCGGGCCGAGATCGTCGACGAGGTTCCGGCCGGCCGCCTCTTCGTCGACGCCGGCGTCCTCACGCCGGAGAACGGCGAGGCCCTGCGCGAGCGCCGGCATGCGGCGCACAACGGCATGGTGGCGGTCTCCGTGGTGCTGGACGGGCGCAACCGCATCGTCGCCGGACCGTCGATCAAGGCGCTGGGGCTGCCGACCGACGACGACTATCCGCTGGACGAGGTGCTCGACGACCTGTCCGAGGCCGCGGCCGAAGCGCTGAAGCGGCTAGGCGGCGAGGACCGCGAGTACGACGACACCGTCGAGACGGCGCTATCGCGGGCGGTGAAGAAGGCCAGCCAGCGGATCTGGGGACGGCGGCCGGTCGTGGAGACGACGGTGTTGCGGGTGTGAGGCTTTCCGCCTCTCGCCCTGCGGATCGCAAAGCGCTATGACCGCCGCATGATCGGCAAGCTCAATCACGTCGGCGTCGCCACGCCCTCGCTGGAAGACTCCATCGCGCTCTACCGCGACATGCTGGGCGCGACCTCCATCACCGAGCCTTTCGTCATGGAGGAGCAGGGGGTGAAGGTCTGCTTCGTCAACCTGCCGAACAGCCAGATCGAGCTGCTCGAGCCGTGGGGCGAGAAGTCGCCCGTGCGCGCCTTCCTGGAGAAGAACCCCAAGGGCGGCCAGCACCACGTCTGCTTCGAGGTCGAGGACATCATCGTCGCCCGCGACGACATGGTGGCCAAGGGGGCGACGGTGCTGAACGACGGCAAGCCGCGCATCGGCGCGCACGGCGTGCCGGTGATCTTCGTCCATCCGAAGAACATGGGCGGGGTGCTGGTCGAGCTGATGGAAACGCCGAAGGGCGCGCACTGATGGGCGTGGCCACGAACATCGCTCTCTATCTGACGATCTGGTGGACAGTGCTGTTCGCCATCCTGCCGATCGGGGTGACGAGCTATTCCGAGGCGGGCATCGATCCGGGGATCGGCGATCCCAGCGCGCCGGTGCAGCCCAAGCTGAAGCGCAAGTTCATCACCACCACCTGGGTGTCGGCCCTGGTGCATCTATCCATCCTGGCCACGCTGCATTTCCACCTGATCGACCTGGCGCGCATTCCCTGGCGCACCTAAAGCTTTCGTCACGCGTTCGGTCTGTGCGTTGCCAAGGTCGGGGCCGGGGGGCTATCTGACCGGCTTTCGCCGCTGATCCAGGGACGCCCGCACACATGCGCCTTTCGCGTTACTTCATGCCGACGCTGCGCGAGGCGCCGTCCGACGCCCAGATCGTCTCGCACCAGCTGATGCTCCGCGCCGGGATGATCCGGCAGGAGGCGGCCGGCATCTATGCCTGGCTGCCGCTCGGCCTGAAGGTGCTCAAGAAGATCGAGCAGATCGTCCGCGAGGAGATGGACCGCGCCGGCGCCGTCGAGGTGCTGATGCCGACGCTGCAGCTCGCCGACCTGTGGCGCGAGAGCGGACGCTACGACGACTACGGCGAGGAGATGCTGCGCATCAAGGATCGCCACGAGCGGGACCTCTTGTACGGCCCGACGGCCGAAGAGGTCATCACCGACATCTTCCGATCCTATGTGAAGTCGTACCGCGACCTGCCGAAGAACCTCTACAACATCCAGTGGAAGTTCCGCGACGAGCGCCGTCCGCGCTTCGGGGTCATGCGCGGCCGCGAGTTCCTGATGAAGGACGCCTATTCGTTCGACCTCGACGAGGCGGCGGCAAGGCGCGCCTACAACCGGATGTTCCTGGCCTATCTCAACGTCTATGCGCGGCTGGGCCTGAAGGCGATCCCGGTGCGGGCCGACACCGGCCCGATCGGGGGCGATCTCTCCCACGAGTTCATCATTCTGGCCGAGACCGGCGAGAGCGAGGTCTTCGCCCACCGCGACCTGGTGGAGATGGGCGCCCCGGGGCCCGACATCGACTGGGACGGCGACCTGCAGCCTCTGGTCGAGCAGCGCACGCGGCTCTATGCGGCCAGCGACGAGATGCACGACCAAGCCCGCTTCGAGGCCGAGGCACCCGAGGACAAGCGGATGTCGGCGCGCGGCATCGAGGTCGGCCACATCTTCTACTTCGGCGAGAAATACTCCAAGCCGATGAAGGCCGTGGTGGCCGGCCCCGACGGCGTCGAGCGTCCGGTGCAGATGGGCTCCTACGGCGTCGGCGTCTCGCGCCTGGTCGCCGCCATCATCGAGGCCAGCCACGACGGCGCCGGCATCATCTGGCCCGACAGCGTGGCCCCGTTCGGGGCGGCGGTCGTCAACCTGCGCGTCGGCGATACCGCCGTCGATGCGGTCGCCGAGCAGGCCTACAAGGCGCTGCAGGCGGCCGGCAAGGAGCCGTTGCTCGACGATCGCGACGACCGGCCGGGCGCGAAGTTCGCCGCGCTCGACCTGGTCGGCGTCCCCTGGCAGTTGATCGTCGGCCCCAAGGGCGTCGCGGAGGGCGTGGTGGAGATCAAGCGCCGCGCCACCGGCGAGCGCCAGACCCTGCCGCTGGACGCGGCCCTGAAGGTGATCTGCGCGTGAACCAGGCCGCAGCGGTTCGCCCGTCGGCTCCTATTGGGGCGACGACGGGCGGCCGCGCGCCGCCGTTCGGCGCGTGGGAGCGGATGCTCGCCGGCCGCTACCTGCGCGCCAAGCGCAGCCAGGGCGGGGTGGCGCTGATCTCGATCATCTCCTTCATCGGCATCATGCTGGCGGTGGCGGTGCTGATCATCGTCATGTCGGTGATGAACGGCTTTCGCGCCGAGCTGCTGGGGCGGATCCTCGGCTTCAACGGCCACCTGTTCGTCACCGGGCCGGTGCTCGACCGGCCGGACCGCGATGCGGTCGTGGGCAAGATCGTCAAGGTGCCCGGTGTGCGCCAGGCCGCCCCGATCATCGAGGCCCAGGCGATCGCCATGGGCCCGGGACAGATTTCCGGCGCCATCGTCCGCGGAATTCGTCCGCAGGACCTGGCGGCGACCAAGCTCGTGGCCTCCAACATAACCCGGGGATCGCTGCGCAGCTTCGGTCTGGGAGAGTACGGCGGCGACCTGGTGGTGGTGGGCCAGCGGCTGGCGGATTCGCTCGGCGTGCGGCCGGGCGATCCCCTGACACTGATCTCGCCGGCTGGCGGCGCCACCGCCTTCGGCGGCACGCCGCTGCAGAAGACCTATACGGTGGCGGCGACCTTCACCGTCGGCATGAGCCAGTACGATCAGGCCTACATCTACATGCCTCTGGCCCAGGCCCAGCTGTTCTTTGGCCGCGATTCCGGGGTCGACGCGATCGAGATCAAGGTCGACGATCCAGACAAGGCCGGCCTGATGAAGCCGGCCGTCGCCCAGGCGGCAGGCCCCGGCGCCTTGGTCAGCGACTGGACCCAGCGCGATTCGTCCTTCTGGGGGGCGCTGAAGGTCGAGCGCAACGTCATGCGCCTGATCCTCATGCTGCTGGTGGCGATCGCGGCGATGAACATCATCTCCGGCCTGGTGATGCTGGTGAAGAACAAGGGCCGGGACATCGCCATCCTGCGCACCATGGGGGCGAGCTCCGGCTCGATCATGCGGATCTTCTTCATGTCGGGCGCCATGGTGGGCGTGCTGGGGACGGCGGCCGGCCTGCTGGTGGGCGTGCTGGTCTCGCTCTACATCAGCCCCATCCAGTCCTTCGTGGAGTGGGCGACCGGCCAGAACGTCTTTTCCTCCGACGTCTATTTCCTGTCGCGGCTGCCGGCGAAGGTGGACTGGGCGGAGGTCGGCCTGATCACCTTCTGGGCGCTGGCCATGTCCTTCATCGCCACCCTGCCGCCGGCCTGGCGGGCATCCCGCCTCGATCCGGTGGAGGCGCTCCGCTATGAGTGAGCCGGTGCTCTCCATCCGCGGCCTGGAGCGGTCCTATGTGACGGGCGCGGGGCCGTTGACCGTGCTGCGCGGGATCGACCTCGACGTCGGGCCGGGGGAGGTCGTGGGCCTGATCGGCCCCTCGGGTTCGGGCAAGTCGTCGTTGCTGCACGCCGCAGGACTTCTGGAGCATCCCGACGCCGGGCGGATCAGCGTGCTGGGCCGCGACTGCTCGGACCTCGGTGAGCGCGCGCGCACGCGAGTGCGGCTGGCCAGCATCGGCTTCGTCTATCAGTTCCACCACCTGCTGCCGGAGTTCAGCGCCCTCGACAACGTGGCCTTGCCGCAGATGATCGCCGGCCGGTCGCGGCGGGCGGCGCGCAAGCGGGCCGAGGCGCTGCTGGGCGAACTGGGCCTGGCGGCGCGCACCCAGCATCAGCCGGCGCAGATGTCCGGCGGCGAGCAGCAGCGGGTGGCGATCGCGCGCGCGCTCGCCAACGCGCCGCGGCTCTTGCTGGCGGACGAGCCCACCGGCAACCTGGACCCCGCGACCTCGGGGACGGTGTTCGATGCGCTCTACGAGCTGGTGCGGGGACAGGGCGTCGCCGCCCTGATCGCCACCCACAATCTCGAGCTGGCGCGCCACATGGATCGGGTGTTCGCCCTGAAGGACGGCCGGCTCGAGGAGCAGCCTAAAGCTTAGCGCCCCCGGTGGTAGAGGGTGTCGCCGGCCAGCGCCAGGCAGGCGATGATCAGCGGCAGCAGGTAGAAGGCCAGGCGGTAGCCGAGGAAGGCCGCCGCCAGCGGCGCGGGCTCGGCGTCCGGCAGGATGGTCGAGATCGAGCCCTCGAACACGCCGGCGCCGCCGGGGACCGAGGAGGCCAGGCCGACCACGGCGGCCACGGCGTAGGCGCCGACAAAGGTCAGGTAGTGGACCGTGTCGGGCGGCAGCAGCACCCAGATGATCGCCGCGGCCACGCCGTTGTCGACCACGCCGATGACGATCTGCGCGACGGCGTCGCCAGCGGAGGGCAGGGTGAGGCTGCGGCCGAAGGCAATCAGCGGTCTTCTGCGCACTGCGCACAGCAGCACATAGGCGGCGACGAGGACGAGGAGCCCCCAGCCGACGCCGCGGGCGACATGCAGCGGAATGGCGGTCGCCGAGATCTGCTGGGCGGGCGAGAGCGCCAGCCCCGCGCCGCCCAGGGCGGCGATGCCCACAGCGAACGACATGCCGCTGAAGAGGGTCGTGGCCGCGACCTGCGTCAGGTTCACCTGATAGCGGTCGTAGTACCTGGCTCGCAGCGCGCCGGAGACCAGCAGGTTGGCCCCGACCGCATGGGCGATGGCGTTGGCCAGGAACGAGACGGCCAATACCGGTCCCAACGGCACCCGCGCGCCCGACCAGCGCACGCCCAGCCACTCGACCACGCCCATCAGGAGGAAGCTGAACGCCGCGAGCGCCAGGGCCGCGAGGATGCGGCCGTGTCCCCAGTCCTCCATCGCCTGGGCGACGGCGGCGAGGCTGAGATGGTGGAACTCTCGCCACAGAACCCAGACGGCGGCGACCAGCAGGATCATGGGCGCCACGCGCAGCAGCCAGCGTCTCGCGACCGCGGCGAGCGCAATGCGCCCGTGCTCCGGAAGGGCTTGGGCGAGTTCGGCGGCCACGGGCTCTGGCGGCGGCTCCGCGGAGGGGGCTGGCGGGTCGTCGCGCTTGAGCAAAGGAGGGTGCCTCTGGGCGAATCGGAGCCTTGGGAGGGGTTTTACCCGGTTTCGCGTCGCTTGGTTCCCCGAACGTCATTTGACAGTTGCGCCAGTTTTTTTGCGGTGAAGCTGGATCGAAGCCTCAGCGTCTTCCGTTCCGAAGCTGAGGGCGTCAGTGCGCCGGCGTGTCGCCGGCGCCCCCGTTTAGAGTTGGGGATGTACAATGGCCGCACCGGCTTTTCCTAATCTTGCGATCTCGGTCACGGATAATGTTGCTCCGCAGACGGGAAACGTCGCTTACGGGACTTACACGAACGATCCGTCTTCAATAGTGCGTGTCAGCTTGAACGGCGTGGCCGCGGTTGGCGAAACACTTACCCTGAGCGAGATCGAATCGCCGGCCGCCCAGTCCCTGACGCTGACAGCCGCCCAGGTCGCCCAGGGCTATGTCGACATCACCGCTTCGGGCCTGGTCCAGGGTTGGAACCAGTTGCAGGCGAACCTGACGGCCGCGGACGGTTCGGTCGTCGGCTACACGAGCTACATCGCCATTGGGCTCGCGACGAGCGCACCCGCGGCGCCGACGATCACCCAGGTGGTGGACGATTCCGGCGGCGCCCCGGTGGCGCTGGCCGACGGCGGCCACACCCACGATACGACGCCGGTGTTCCACATCACCGAGGCCGGCCTGCCGCCGGCGCCCACCAGTTCGCCAGGCCATCCGCCCTACTTCGGGCCGGCGATTTTCGGCGGGCACGTCGAACTGCTGGAGAACGGCCAGGTCGTGGGCGACGCCACCCTCAGCTTCGCCGGCGACGTGACGTTGACCTCGGGCGCGCTGTCGCCTGGCGCCCACACCCTGGAGCTGGTCGCCGTCGACCGGGCGGGCAACCTCTCGGCGCCGTCGGCGCCCTTCCATATCACGATCGATTCCGGTGACGGCACGCCGCCGACTACGCCCACGACCGACGCAGGCCAGGTGCTGCAGGCGAGCGCCGCCGCGCCGATCGTCACCGGCGCGGCAGGAAGCGACACCATCACGGGGGCGGACGTCAGCGACGTGCTGCGGGGCGCCGGTGGAAACGATTCCATCGTCGGCGGCGCTCACGCCAACATCATCAACGGCAATCAGGGCGCCGACACCATCATCGGCCGCTCGACGATCGGCGATCTGCTGCTGGGCGGACAGGGGAACGACCTGATCGACGCCAGCCAGTCGAGCGGCCACAACATCGTCAACGGCAACCAGGGCGCCGACACGATCACCGGCGGGGGGCGGGAGAGCTTCCTGTTCGGCGGTCAGGGCGACGACGTGATCGTCGGCGGGGCCAGCGGCGACTTCATCTCAGGGGACCGCGGCTCCAACACCCTCACCGGCGGCGGCGGTTCCGACCTGTTCCACGCCGGCCCGGGCACGGACCGCGTCACCGATTTCAACCTGACCGAAGGCGACCGGGTGATCATCGATCCCGGCGTCCATTTCACCGCCGCCCAGGTCGGGCAGGACACCGTGATCAGCCTGGCGAACGGCGGGCAGATGACGCTGGCCGGCGTCCAGTACGCGAGCCTGACGGGCGGCTGGATCGTCCAGCTCTGAAGCTTCTGCGGAACCGAAGATCGAGGGGCAGGTTTTCTCGCCCTGATAGATCAGAGGAGACAGAAGATGCCTCGGGACTGGATGCGTGAGGAGCGCGACCTGCGCCGTGAGCGCCGGGACGATCCACCTACGCGGGACGACTTCGGCCAGGCCGATTTCTCGAGCGACTACGGCTATGACTCCGACCGGCGCGAGGGCTATCGCACGGCGGAGGAAATCGCCCGGCGGCGCGAGGACTACGGCCAGGCCGACTATTCGACCGACTACGCCTACGATCCGGACCGCGGCGAGGCCCATCGTCGGTTCTCCGACGAGCGGGCTGACAGCCGCGGGCCGGGAATCTACCGGGCCGAGCGCGACCCAGGGCTCGGCGAACGCGGCCGGTCCTGGCTGGGCCCTTTCTTCGCCGGCCGCGACGAGGGCGAGAGCGTGCGCCGGCGCCGCGGTCCTTCGGACCGGGTGCTGTGGGCGGTGATCGTCGAGCGGCTGGAGGACGTGCGCGGCCTGGACCTGCGCGACGTCGAGGTGCTAGTCGACAACGCCGAGGTGACCCTGAACGGCACGGTCCGCCGCAAGGAGGACAAGCGTCGTATCGAGGACATCGCCGACCTGGACGGCGTGCGCCACGTGCAGAACAACCTGCGCGTCAGGGAGGGGGGGCTTCGTCGCTGGTTCTGATGGTCGGTGGGAAGCGTCGGCGGTAACGCTCGACGACAATGGGCGCGATCGCGGCGGCCAGGCCGCCGAGGTCGGCCACCCAGTTCATCACCAGCGGCTCGATCATGGCGCCGCCGAGCAGGTGGCTGGATTCCAGCGCGGTCGCGAAGATGACGAACCCGCTCGCCACCCGCCGCAGGCGCCCGCGCGGCATGGCCGCGAGAGCGGCCAACAGTGCGACATAGAAGGCGGCGAAATGCTCCAGGTAGTGCGAGCGCGCGAACCTCGGCACCATCGAGGAGGGCAGGTAGACGGCCACGATGATCGCCGTAACCGACGCCAGGAAGCCCAGCCGCGCCAGCACGGCGAGGGGACCGGTGTCGGGGTAGCGGCCCGGGCCGAACAGGCTGCGGTCCTCGTCCATCTCGCCCATGCGGCCCAGGTCCATCTCGCTGTCCGTCCGCCCTCCGGAACCCCCAAGCCCAGCCGGACGGTTCTACAACGCATGAGCAAGGCCATCACCCTGACCATCCCGCACGAGCTCGGCCGCGCAGAGGCGAAACGGCGAATCGACGAGGGTTTCGCCAGCTTCGCCCAGCACATGGGGGCGGCCGCCGGCGTCTTGTCGAAGGACTGGACGGGCGACGACCGCCTGACCTTCGCGCTCGCCGCCCTCGGGCAGCGGATCTCCGGCTCCATCGAGGTCGAGGACGCGGCGGTCAGGCTGGAGGTGCTGCTGCCGAACCTCCTCGCCATGGTGGCCGACAAGGTCCGGGGGCGGCTGAAGAAGGAAGGCCAGCTGATGCTCGAGAAAAAGTGAACGGCCAGCTCGCTTTCGGGGCTTTGTTCAGCTCTGCCCACGGAACATCCCCAGCCCTGCCGAAACCATCCACAGGCCCGTGCGTCACATGGTTGCAGCAACGCAAGACTCGGCCCCTAGCTAGCTAGGCAAGTCGGAGCGTGCAGCCATGGACCTCGACACCCTATCCCCACTCAACCGAGAACTGCTGATGCAGGCCTTGCCCGACGGGCGCCTAGTCAACGTTCTCTATAACCAGGGCGCCCGAATGGAGGGCGGCTTCGCCCGTGAGCGGCGCTGCTTCGCCCTGGGTGAGCGCGGCTGGCTCGATTTCGTGGGATGGGAAGGCAAGCCCGCCGGGGGCGCGGACTGCCTCAGCCGTTGGGCCCTGACGCACAAGGCGCAGGCCGCGCTGCTGGGCGCCGCCGCCTGATCCCCGGTCAGGCGCCGCGGCCGGCCAGTTGGTCGGCCAGGCGCAGGAAGCCGGCGAGGTCGACGGTCTCGGCCCGCGCCTGCGGATCGAGCCCGGCGGCGACGGCGAGGGCTTCGCCGCCCAGCGGCTTCAGGCTCGAGCGCAGCATCTTGCGTCGCTGGCCAAAGGCCGCGGCGGTCGCCTGCTCCAGGGCCCTGAGCCGTTCCGGCGCCAGCCGGTCTTCGCGAGGCGCGAGCCGCACCACGGCGGAATCCACCTTCGGCGGGGGCGTGAAGGCGCGAGCCGGGACATCCATCACCCGATGGGCTGACGCCGTCGCCTGGACCAGGACGGCCAATCGGCCATAGGCCTCGTCGCCAGGCGCGGCGGTGATGCGGTCGGCGACTTCCCGCTGGAACATCAGGGTGAGCGAGGCGGGCGTCCACGGACCGGTCAGCCACTTGATCAGCAGAGCGGTGCCGACGTTGTAGGGCAGGTTGGAGACGAGATGCGCCGGCGCGCCCTCGGCGATCGCGGCCTCGTTCACCTCCAAAGCGTCGCCGAACACCAGGTCGAGCGCGGGACAGGCGACGCCAAGCTCCTCCAACAGCGGCCGAAAGCGCTCGTCCTTCTCCACGGCGGTGACCCGCGCGCCGGTCTCGAGCAGGGCCCGCGTCAGGCCTCCCGGGCCGGGACCAATCTCGATGACACGATCGCCGGCGGCGACCCCGGCCAGGCGGGCGATCTTGCGGGTGATATTGAGGTCCAACAGGAAATGCTGGCCGAACGCCTTCTTGGCCAGGAGACCGTGCGCGGCCAGGCTCTCGCGCAACGGCGGCAGGTCGGCGAGCGCCTCGCTCATGCGGCCTGGCGCCGGCGGGCGATCTCGTCCGCCAGCCGGATGGCCGACACCAGGCTGTCGGCCCGGGCGACGCCCCGACCGGCGATGTCGAAGGCGACGCCGTGGTCGGGCGAGGTGCGCACGATCGGCAGGCCGAGGGTGACGTTCACCCCGCTCCAGAAGTCGAGCATCTTCACCGGGATCAGCGCCTGGTCGTGATAGAGGCAGACCGCGGCGTCGTAGCGGGCGCGCATCTCCTCGGGAAACAGGCTGTCGGCCGGATAGGGCCCGGTGGCGTCGACGCCCAGGTCGCGCAGCGCGCGCACGGCCGGCTCGACGATCTCGATCTCCTCTCGGCCCAGGGCTCCGGCCTCGCCTGCATGCGGGTTCAGCCCAGCGACGGCGATCCTGGGCTCGGCGACGCCGAAGTCGCGCCGTAGCGCCTGGGCCGTGACGAGGCCGGCGTTGACGATCGCCTGGACGCTGATCAGGCCGGGTATGCGGGCGAGGGCGGCGTGCACCGTCACCAGGGTCACCCGCAGGTCGCGGGCGGTCAGCATCATGATCGGCCCGCGGGCGCCGTCGTAGCGGGCGGCCGCCGTGAGGTCGCCAAGGAACTCGGTGTGGCCGGGAAACTTGAAGCCCGCGGCGTAGAGCGGCGCCTTGGCGATCGGCGCGGTCACGATGCCCGCCACATCGCCGCTCAAAGCCAGCCCGACGGCGGTTTCAATCCACTGCACCACCGAAGGCGCGGCCGCGGCCGAGGGCTGGCCGGCCGCGACCGGCGCCCTGAGCGGCAGGTCCAGCACCGGCAGCGCCTCGGCGAACAGCCGCGGCGCCTCCTGCGCAGAGGTGATGCGGCGCAGGATCGAGGCGCCCGCCGAGGAGGCGGAAGCCAGGACCTGGAAGTCGCCCACCGCCAGAAACGCCCGATCCTCGCCGCGCAGCGCGTGCCACGCCTTGACGACGATCTCGGGCCCGACGCCGGCCGGATCGCCCAGGGTCAGCGCGAGCGGCCGGGACTTCACCGCGTCTCGATGGTGGCCGAATTGCGCAGGTCGCGCATGTAGCGGCGCGCGACCATCGCCAGCTGCTGGCCGTACAGCCGGTTCTCGATCTGGTCGTGGCTGAGCTGGGCGCCGCCTGAAGCGCGCTTGCCGCAGACGGCGACGAGGTGCAGCCCGACCTTGGTGCGGATCGGCTCGGAGATCTGGCCGGCCTCGAGGGTCTGGGCCGCCTGGCGGAATTCCGGCGCGAGGTCGGCGATCTCGGCCTCGCCCAGGTCGCCGGCGACCACGCCCTGCGCCTTCGCCGCGGCGGCCGAAAGGCCGTCGCAGCCCTTGGCGGCGGCGCGGACGCCCATCAGCTTGGCGCGGGCGGCCTCGACATCGGCCGCGGAGGCCGACTCCGGCAGCGAGATCGCCGCCTGCTTCAGGTCGACGACAGTGGCCCCGGCGCCGGCGCGCTTGTTGCGCAGGTAGATGATGTAGACGCCGTCCTTGGTCTGGATCGGCGCGGAGAGCTGCCCAGGGCGCAGCTGCTCCATGGCGGCGTCGACCTCGGGCGGCATTTCGCCGGGGCTGATCCAGCCCGCGTCGCCGCCGGAGGCCGCGGTCGGGGCGGCGGAGAACTGCCGGGCGACGGCGGCGAAGGGCGCGCCCTGCTGCATCTGGCCGATCAGCTGCTGGGCGCCCTTCATGGCCGCATCGACGCCGCCGGCGCGGTTGGTGTCGATCAGCACCTCGCTGACCTCGTACTGCGGCTTGGAGGCGACCGCGGCCAGGCGCGCCTCCGTGGCCTTGATCTGGTCCTCGCCGATCCGCAGGCGGCTGCCGTAGCGGCCCTGGATCCAGCGCTGCCAGCTCATCTGGGCGCGGACCTGCTGGTAGAGGGTCTCCTGCCCGATGCCCTGTTGCTTCAGGACGCTCAGGAACTGGTCGACCGTCATGTTGTTTTCGCGCGCCATGCCGGAGATCTCGTCGCGCACCTCGTCGTCGGTGGCGATGATGCTCATCTTCTGCTGCTTCTCGACCCGTTTCAGTTCGTGCAACTGCAGGTGCTCGTCGATCAGCGAGACCAGCGCCTGACGCTGGAATTGCGGCAGGTTCTCCTGGCTGGGCTGGATGCCGGAGGTGGCGATCAGGAGGCGCATGCGCTGCGCCAAGTCGTAGGTCGAGATGATCTCGTCGTTGACGATGGCGGCGACCGACTCCGAGAGCGGGCGCGGCGCGGTGGCGTCCTTCGAGGCCGGCGCGGTCGCCGGCGTCGCCGTCTCGGCGGGCGCGGCCTGGGCCGCAGCGGCTTGCACGCTGAAGGGCAGGGTCGTGGCCACCAGGAGCGCGGCCAAAGCCGCGCCGCGCGCCAACTGGCCCGGGACGTCACCGGCGTGCATCATGAACGGGAACATTCCTTCCAGCGGCCGCAACGACCGGCGCCCAAATTTCGACATCAGAGTTTCCCGCCCAATGTGGCGAGTGTTAGGCGGATCAGGATCTGGTCGTTGCGACCCAATTGTCGCAACTGATTGTTGTCCTGAACGAAAATGACGGTGTCCTGCTTGCGGTAGATGACGTCGATCCGCACGCAGTCGTCGCGGTAGAACACGCCGATGTCGCGAATGGCCCAGGCGTCCGCCACCATGTCCCGGCTGCCGTAGAGCGAGGCGCCCCAGTTCTTGCCGAAGTACAGGTCCCCGCCGATGTCGAGGTTTTCCTGTTTGGTGCCCGTCAGGCTGGCGCTGGTGGTGACGCCGGTGAGGCTGGTGATCTCGGCGTCGTTGTCGAGGTAGCGGACGAAGCCCGAGGCCCATTTGGTCTGGACGTTGGCGCCGGCCTCGATGCGATGGACCTTCAGCGTTTCCCCGTCCAGCCGGGCGCGGGTGTACATGGTCAGGTTCTTGACCGGCTGGGCGTCGGCGGCGACGATCCAGTCCGACGCCTGATCGCGCAGGCCGGAACCAGGCGCGAACACCAGGTTCTTCTCCGAACGGAAGCTGCGGCCGATCAGGAGGCTCGCCCGGCGGCCATCGTCCCAGAGGATCGAGGCCCGCCCGGCGACGTTCACGCGCGCCCCGTCCTCGTAGAGGTCGTAGCCGGGAAATTTATCGGTGCTGAAGAGGTTGGTCTCGTCGAACTCGAAGGTGGCGCTGTCCTCGTCCAGGTAGATCGGCGCGCCGGTCGCGTCATGGCCGATGACGATCTGCTTGGCGTTCGGCGAGACTGCGAGCTGGACGAGGGGCTCGAGGACCACGGTGGCGTCCCGCCAGCGCCGGTAGAGCGGATAGGAGAGGTCCGCCCCGGCCGTCGCCAGGCCGCGTCCCTCGGTCCCCGAGTGGACGCCGATCCCGGTGGCGTTGGGGACGTCGCCCAGGCTGTAGAAGTCGCCGCGCACGCTGATGAACGGGTCGAGGCGCAGGCCGCTCGCCGAGGTGAAGGTCCGCCGCCAGTCGGCCTGGGCGGTCACGCGGCGGCTGTCCAGACCAGGCAGGACGGGATTGTCCGGCGACTGGTCGCGGGTCAGCGCCACGGCGCTGCCGGTGATGCGCAACCGGCCGCCGAGCACGGAGCTGTCCGGGGAATAGCGGTCCTCTATCAGCGGGGCGACGAGCGGGAAGGTGCCGCTGTCCTCGAAGGCGCCGGCCACTGTCGTGCTCGGCCGCAGGCCCTGGATGCTGATCGCCGCGGCCGAGAAATAGTTCCGCTCGGTCTGGCGGATGGCGTAGAGCGACGAGATCAGGCGCCGGTCGTCTGCGACGAAGGGCCCGCGGGTCTCGTAGACCTTGGGCACGTCATAGGCGTCGAACAGCAGCGGATCGGACACCCGCTCGGCGGTGAACCCCAGCAGCCAGCTGTCGTCGACGTGGAAGGCGCCGCGCGCGAGGACGTAGCTCTTGTTGGTGGCGTCCCCGAACTTGTGGCCGCTGCCGTCGACCTCGCGCTCGTGTGTATAGCCGAAGCGCACGTCCGCATCGCCCGAGTAGAAGCGCTTGTGCACCTCCGCGTTCAGGAACGGGTTCACCTTGGTGTTGATCTGCGGGTCGATGATGACGTCGGTCGAGGGTGACGCCGCCCACAGATAGGGTTGTTCGTAGGTGAAGCCCCGACGCTGTGAAGAGCCCAGGTTCGGCGTCAGGAAGCCCGACACCCGGTTCGCCGTCGGGTCGGCGTGCCAGAAGATCGGGAAGTAGAGCAGAGGCACGCCCAGCACGTGGACGCGGGCGTTGCGGTAGAAGATCAGCCGCCGCTTCTTGTCCTGCACCACCCGGTCGGCGGCGATCGACCAGGTCGGCCGCTTGTTCTGGCCCTTGGCCGTGCAGACGGCGCAGGGGGTGTAGATGGCCCGGTTGAGCTCCTGCATCACCTCGGAGCGGCGCACGGCGGTGGAGGAGGCGATCTTGCCGTTGTCGGCCAGGCGGGCGGAGAAGCCCCGCGCGATGCCCGCGCTCATCTTGTCGTCGAGCACGAGTTCGTCGGAGTACTCGATCGAGCCGTCGGAATTGATGATCTGAACATGGCCGAAGGCGCGGATGACGCCCTGCTGGCCCTCGGCGCCCTCGTCGTAGGTCACACGGTCGGCGCGCAGCGTGCGGCCCTGGTAGCGGATCTCGACATTGCCTTCCGCGGTCGTGTGCTTGGCCTTGTCGTCGCGGGTGAGGAGGTCGGCCTCCATGTAGAGCTCGTCGGGCGCGAGACCGTCCGGCTGCTGAGCTTGCTTCGCGGGCGGCTGCCCGGCGAGCGCCGGCTTCGGATGGGCCCGGGCGCCCATGGCGGCGTGCGCCGGCGACTGCGCCAGCACGGCGGCGAGGGCGACGCCGGCGAGCATGGCGAGCTTGGCTGCGGAAGGCGTGCGCCGACCCGGACTCATCTCAGCGTCTATCCCCTTCGGCGCTTGGGCCGCGTTATTGCGCCGGTTGCGGATGCATAGCCCCGCCGGCGAACGATTCAACCGTCTTCGGTGTAGCAGAGCAGAGTCAGTCCGGACAGGAGCGCCACCACAGGGGGCGCCCAGGCCGCGGCGTAGAGCGGAATGATGTCACCCTTGGCAAGGGCTCCGGAGAACTGGTTGAAAAAGAACACGACGAAGCCGAGGGCCACGCCGGCGCCCGCCAGGCCCGCCAGGCCCCCCAGGCGCGCCAGCCTGAGCGAGAAGGCCGCGGCCAGCACCGCCATGGCGGCGAACAGGATCGGCGTCGCCAGGAGCTGGTGGAAGCGCAGCTTGTAGCCGGCGGCTGAAAAACCCGCCTGTTCGGTCAGCCGGATCGCCGCCGGCAGCTTCCAGAAGGCGATGGCGTCGGGCGAGGCGAAGCGCTCCATCGCCGACTCCGCGTCGAGGGTCGAGCGAATCGACAGGCTGTCGGAGTGCACCGAGTTCTCGCCGGCGGTGGCCTCGCGCACGTCCTGCAACTGCCAGAACCCGGGCATCAGCCGGGCCTCGGCGGCCTCGAGGCGGCGCTTGAAGACCGGCCGACCCTGCTGGTCCTTCTGGTAGACGAAGAGGGAGACACCGCGCAGGCGCACGGCGCCCTGGACCATGTCGCGGCTCCTGGCGTGGATGACGATCTGGTTGGTCTCGTCCCCCTGGCGCAGCCACACCTCCTTGGGCGCGCCGGGCAGGTAGTTCTCCATCATCCGCGCGCGGTCGACCTCGAAGCGGGCGTTCAGCGCCGCGGCCAGCGGGTTGAGCGCGGTCACGGTCAGCACGCCGGCCAAGAAGGCGCAGGTCGCCGAGGGCATGATGAAGCGCCAGGCGGAGACCCCCGCCGCCCGCATCGCCACGAGCTCGCTTTTGCGGTTCAGGCCGACGTAGGCGGCGATCACCCCGAAGAGGAAGACGAACGGCAACAGGATCTGGATCACCGACGGCGCGCGCAGCATGGTCAGGCCGAACAGGTCCGCCGGCCCGACGTCGGCGCGCACGCCCACCTGGCGCGAAAGGTCGACGAACTGTACGAGGATGATGACCGCTGCGATCACCGCCAGCGCGGAGCCGACGCCGCCCAGGGTCCTGGCCAGCACATAGCGTTCGAGGCGGCCGGAAAGCCTCATGCCGCCGCGCCCGAGAGCGCGCCCGTGCGCCTGCGCCCGATGCGGCGGGACCTCCGGACGCCCTGGCTGAAGATGCTCCGCAGGGCGAAGGCCAGCGCGATCAGCGGCACGCCGTACTGCAGGACGTTCAGCCAGACATTGTCCTCGCATGCCGCCTGGACGACGAAACCGATGATCCGCGTCAGCGCCGCCAGCCCGGCCATCCCGGCGATGCGGCGGCCGTAGCCCAGGCGCGAGAAGCCGCCGCCGATGATGGCCGCCAGCGCCATGGCCATGAAGGTGATGTTGTAGAGCGGCGTCGACAGCCGCGCGTGGCCCTCGGCCAGCAGGCTCTTGCGGTTGTGCTGCTCCCAGGCCTGGGTGAGATCCGGGAAGAACAGCTCATGCGGATAGCGGTCGGAGGGCTTGTAGTGCACCAGCTCCGTGCCCTCGGCGAGTGCGGAGAGGTCATAGACGTACTCGTCGAAGGTGACGAAGTTGAGCACGCCGCGGTCCGAGAATTCCTGGGTCGAGCCGTCGCGCATGATCAGCACCGGGCGGCCGAAGCGCTTGGCCAGCCGGCCGGTGTCGGCGGTGTAGGTCGTGGCCTCGCCGTTCGGCTTCGCCTGGTGGATGAACAGGTTGTGCATGATGCCCCGCCCGTCCACGGTCTGGGTGTACACGGTGAGGCCAGGCGAGGGTTCGGTGAACTCACCTTCGCGGACGAGGGTCGCGGCCAGGTCGGTGCGGATCGCGAACAGCTCCTGGCGCAGCTCGCGGAAGGCCGCCGGCTGGACGAACAGGTTGAGCAGCAGGGCCACGAAGGCGATCGCGCAGGCCAGCCGCATGGCCGGCGAGATGACGCGCCACCGGCTCATGCCGCCGGCGAAACAGACGACGATCTCCTGTTCGGTGTGCAGCCGGTTGAACGCCACCAGCGCCGCCACGAAGGTGGCGATGGGCAACACCATGTTGATCAGTTGCGGCATGTAGAGGACGGTGACCTTCAGGAACACCATCGCGCTCTGCCGCTGGTTCACGATCAGGTCCAGCCCGGCCAGGCTCTGGCTCAAGAGGGCGACGCCGGTGAGGGCGGCGGTCGCCAGCAGCGTCGGGCCCAGCATCTGGCGCAGCAGGTAGCGGTCGATCAGGCGCATCGGAAAAGAATACGGCTTACCCGGAAATTTGCCGCGCCGCGGCCGCGGAGCTGTTCTAAACCATGCGTCGCGGCGGCGCACAACACCGCTGCAGCCCTTCCGCCTGCGCGCCGCATCAGCGCGGCGGGTCGCGAAGGCGCTGGCTGGGGACGACGGGGCGGCCTGGTGGCGTTGGATCGGGCGGCCCGAAGTCCCCGGCTGTGATCCCCGCGTTGCGGGCCTAAGGACGATGGGAGCTGAGAGAGTTTCGCAATGGAGATCGAGTTCATCGCGGCCGCAGCCGCCCTGCAGCCGAAGACCGCCGTGGCCCAGGTGGTCTTCGAGGGGGAGACGCCCAGCGGTCCTTTCGCCCAGGCGTTGGCGGCCAGCCGGTTCACGGGCGCCAAGGGACAGACGCTTGACCTGATCGCGCCGGCGGGAATCGATGCGGCGCGCGTGGTCCTGGTCGGGGCCGGCAAGCGCGACGGCTTCGACCTGCTCGGCGCCGAGCACGTCGCGGCCAACGCGTACGCCGCGCTGAAAAGCAGCGGCCTGGAGGCGCTTCGGCTCGAGCTTCCGACCGCTGACGCAGCGACGGCGGCCCACGCCGCGCTCGGTCTGCGCCTGGCGGCCTATCGTTTCGACAAGTACCGGACCAAGGAGCCGGCCGACAAAAAGCCCTCGATCGTGCGCGCGCAGATCGTCGCGACCGAGCCTGAGGCGGCGCTAGCCGCCTTTCCCCCGCTCGCCGCGCTCGCCGATGCGGTGAGCTTCACGCGTGACCTCGTCTCCGAGCCGGCCAACGTCCTCTATCCCGCCGAGTTCGCCCGCCGGGTGAAGGAGCTGGAGAGCCTGGGCCTCGAGGTCGAGGTGCTGGGCGAGCCCGAGATGGCCAAGCTCGGCATGGGCAGCCTGCTGGGCGTGGGCCAGGGCAGCGTGCGCGAGAGCCAGCTGGTGGTGATCCGCTGGAACGGCGCGACGGACAAGCAGGCCGCCCCCGTCGCCTTTGTCGGCAAGGGGGTCTGCTTCGACACCGGCGGCATCTCCATCAAGCCGGCCGAGGGCATGGAGGACATGAAGTGGGACATGGGCGGGGCGGGCGCCGTCGCCGGCCTGATGCACGTGCTGGCCGCCCGCAAGGCCAAGGCCAACGTCGTCGGCGTCCTGGGCCTCGTCGAGAACATGCCCGACGCCAACGCCCAGCGTCCCGGCGACGTCGTGACCTCGATGTCCGGCCAGACGATCGAGGTCATCAACACCGACGCCGAGGGCCGGCTCGTGCTGGCCGACGCCATCTGGTACACCCAGGACCGCTTCAAGCCGAAATTCATCGTCGATCTGGCCACCCTGACCGGGGCGATCATCACCGCGCTCGGCAACGACTACGCCGGGCTGTTTTCGAACAACGACGAGTTGGCGGCGAACCTGCTCGACGCCTCGGCCAAGGAGGGCGAGCCCCTGTGGCGGCTGCCGCTCCCTGAGCAGTACAACAAGCAGATCGACTCGATGATCGCCGACATGAAGAACACCGGCTCGCGCGCCGGCAGCTCGATCACTGCGGCCCTGTTCATCCAGAAGTTCGTCAACAACCTGCCCTGGGCGCACCTCGACATCGCTTCGACCGCCTGGAAGAAGCCGTCGACCGTGCCCACCATCCCGGAGGGCGCCACCGGCTTCGGCGTGCGCCTGCTGAACCGGCTGGTGGAGGAGAAGTACGAAGCCTGATGAGCGGAGCGAGGCTAATCCTGCTGCACAGCCCGCTGCTGGGCTCCTACAGCCTGAGGGCGACAGCGAGCGAGCTGGCGGCGCTGGGGCTGGCGGCCGAGGCGCCGGCGTGGCCGAAGCTGTCCAGCGTCGGCGAGGGCTACTATCCGGCGCTGGCCCGGGCGATGGCGGCGACGATCGACGGCGGCGGTCCGGTCGTTCTCGTTCCACACAGCGGAGCCGGCGCGCTGGTCCCGGCGGTGGCGGCGCACCTGCGCGCCCCGGTGGCGGGGGTGATCTTCCTGGACTCCGTGCTGCCGCATCCGGGCCGCAGCTGGCTCGACACCGCGCCGCCGGAGACCCGCGAGGCCCTGCGGGCGGGGGCCCAGATGGGGCAGCTGCCGCCGTGGGACGACTGGTGGCCCCCGGGCGCGCTGGAGAAGCTGGTGCCGGAGACGAGCGTTCGTCAGGCGCTGGTGGAGGAGTTGGAGCCCTTGCCCCTGGCCTATTTCGAGGAGGCCGCGCCCCCGGCGGAGCTGGCGGCGCCGGCGGCCTACCTGCAGCTCTCCAACGGCTACGCCGACGAGATGCGGGCGGCCGGCCGGATGGGATGGCCGAACATCAGCCTGCCGCTCAACCACCTGGGCCCGCTGTCGCACCCGAAGGCGGTGGCGATGGCGGTGCGCTCGCTGGCCGCGCGGTTCGGAGCCGAGCCCCATGGCTGAGGCTTGCGAGGTCTGGTTCTACCACCTGGAACG